>JBJMJY010000034.1:0-15992 GCA_045806105.1 Gaiellaceae bacterium
TCGTGCCGGACACGTCGCTCTCGATCGGCGAGGGCGCGCTCGTGCCGTGGTCGCTCGGCAACTCGAGCTTCTACGAGTCGGTCATCCAGGCGATCGCCGACCGCTACGAGATCGACCTCGAGGCACCGTGGCAGGAGCTCCGGGAGGAGCAGCAGAACCTCTTCCTGTTCGGGACGAACGGCGACAAGGTCTACGTCCAGTACCGCAACCGCATGGGCCGCCGCCGCTCGTACATGCTCGCCTTCGAGGGCATCGTCGCAAGCCTCGAGCGCCGCTACCGCGAGACCGACTCGAGCCAGCAGCGCGAGCGGATCGAGGAGTACATGAGCTTCCGGCCCTGCCCGGTCTGCGGCGGGGCACGGCTGAAGCCGGAGGTGCTCGCCGTCACCGTCGGCGGGAAGAACATCCACGAGTTCACGCGCATGTCGGTGCAGCGCGCGATCGAGTTCGTTGACGGGCTCGAGCTGAGCGAGACCGAGCAGCTGATCGGCGAGCGGATCCTGAAGGAGATCCGCGAGCGCCTGACCTTCCTCGAGAACGTCGGCGTCGGCTACCTGCAGCTCGACCGCGCGGCCTCGACGCTGTCGGGCGGCGAGGCGCAGCGGCTGCGGCTGGCCACGCAGATCGGCTCGCAGCTCGTCGGCGTCCTCTACATCCTCGACGAGCCGTCGATCGGGCTCCACCAGCGCGACAACGGCAAGCTGATCACCACCCTCGAGCGCCTGCGCGACCTCGGCAACACCGTGCTCGTGGTCGAGCACGACGAGCAGATGATGCACGCGGCAGATCATCTCGTCGACATGGGACCCGGCGCGGGCGAGCACGGCGGGCACGTGGTCGCCGAGGGGCCGGCGAAGGCCGTCGAGCGCAACCCGCAGTCCGTCACCGGGCAGTTCCTCTCGGGCAAGCGGGAGATCGCGGTCCCGGAGCGGCGCGACGAGGACCTCGGCTCGTTCTGGATCCGCGGCGCCTCGATGCACAACCTGAAGGACATCGACGTCGAGTTCCCGGTCGGCAAGTTCGTCTGCGTCAGCGGCGTCTCCGGCTCCGGGAAGTCGACGCTCGTGAACGAGATCGTCTTCAAGGCGCTCGCGAACCGCCTGCACCGCATGCGCGTCAAGCCCGGCGACCACCTCGGCTGCGAGGGGATCGAGTGCTTCGACAAGGTGATCGACATCGACCAGTCGCCGATCGGCCGCACACCCCGCTCGAACCCGGCCACCTACACCGACATCTTCACGCCGATCCGCGAGCTCTACTCGCTCACGCCCGAGGCGAAGGTGCGCGGCTACAAGCCGGGCCGCTTCTCGTTCAACGTCCGCGGCGGGCGCTGCGAGACGTGCAAGGGCGACGGGACGATCAAGATCGAGATGCACTTCCTGCCGGATGTCTACGTTCCGTGCGAGACCTGCGGCGGGCGCCGCTACAACCGGGAGACACTGGAGGTCAGGTTCAAGGGGAAGTCGATCGCCGACGTGCTCGAGATGTCGGTCGAGGAGGCGTTGCGCTTCTTCGCGAAGATCCCGAAGCTCCGGCGGCGCCTGCAGACGCTGCACGACGTCGGGCTCGACTACGTGAAGCTCGGGCAGCCGGCGACGACGCTCTCCGGCGGTGAGGCGCAGCGCGTGAAGCTGGCCAAGGAGCTCGGCAAGATCGCGACCGGGAGGACGCTCTACATCCTCGACGAGCCGACGACCGGCCTCCACTTCGCCGACATCGAGAAGCTGCTCGAGGTGCTGCAGCGCCTCGTCGACAACGGGAACACCGTCCTCGTGATCGAGCACAACCTCGACGTGATCAAGCAGGCGGACTGGATCGTCGACCTCGGCCCCGAGGGCGGCGAGGCCGGCGGCGAGGTGATCGCGACCGGCACGCCGGAGGAGGTCGCCGCGGTCGAAGGCTCCGCAACGGGCGGCTTTCTGCGAGAGATCCTGCCCGCCCGCGAGCCGGCCGCGGCGTAGCCGCAGCCGCCGAGCGGCGTTCGGTGGCGCTGCCACCGTGAGCTTTCCCTCGCCGTAGCTAGCCTGGAGGCATGGCCACTCCCTTCCGGGCGACGGCGGCGACCGCCGACGAGCGCGTCTGGCTGCAGCGCGCCGTGTTCGTGCTCGTGCGGCCGCGGGAGGTGCTCGCAGAGATCGGCGACGACTCGGAGGCTGCCGCCCGGGCCCGCAGCGAGGCGGTGCTCGCGCTCGTCTGGCTGACCGGCATCGCGCTCGTGCTGTGGACGCCGGTCGCGGGGACGATCCTCCAGGACGTCACGCTCGACTGGATCGACGTCACCGTCTGGGCGTTCCTCGGCGGAGGTCTCTACGGCGCGGTCGGGTACTTCCTCGGCGGCCTCGTCGTGTACGCGCTCGCGCGCATCCGGGGCGGCGTCACCTACAGGCAGGCGCGGCACGTGCTCGCGTTCGCGTCGGCGCCGGTCGCGCTCTCGCTCTTCGCCGTCTGGCCCCTGCGGCTCGCCGTCTACGGCGAGGATGTGTTCAAGAGCGGCGGGGCCGACCACGGCGCCGGCAACGCGACGTTCGTCGCGGTCGAGGTTATGTTCGTCGCGTGGGCGCTAGCGCTGCTGGTGCTCGGCATGCGCGGCCTCATGCGCCGCGACCCACTCCTCGAACGCTTCTAGCTCCTCGTCCGGGATCGCGTACGTGTGCTGCTCCTCCGGGAAGCGGCCTGCGCGCACGTCGCCGACGTACGCCTCGAGCGCGCGCTTGGCCTCGCCGGCGAGATCGGCGTAGCGCTTGACGAAGCGCGGCGCCTTTCCTTCGTAGAGCCCGAGCAGGTCGTGCCAGACGAGCACCTGGCCGTCGCAGGCGGCGCCCGCGCCGATGCCGATGGTGGGTACGCGCAGGGCCGCGGTGACGCGCGCAGCCACGGCAGCCGGCACCGCCTCGAGCACGATCGCGAAGCAGCCCGCGGCCTCCAGTGCCAGCGCGTCCTCGTACAGCCGCTCGGCCTTCTCGGCGGTGCGGCCCTGGGCCTTGAAGCCGCCCAGCATCGTCGCCGACTGCGGCGTCAGGCCGACGTGGCCCATCACCGGCACACCCGCGCCGACGATCGCCTGCACGCGCGAGAGGGTCGGCCCGGCGCCCTCGAGCTTCACGGCGTCGGCCCCCGCTTCCTTGACGAAGCGCACGGCGTTGGCGACGGCGGCGTCGTCGGAGACCTGGAACGAGCCGAACGGCATGTCGGCGACCACGAGCGGCCGCTTCGCGCCGCGCACGACCGCGCGCGTCAGCATCAGTAGCTCCTCCATCGTGACGGGCACGGTCGACTCGTTGCCGAGCACGACCATCGCTGCCGAGTCGCCGACGAGCACCAGTTCGACTCCGGACTCGTCCGCGATACGCCCGCTCGGGAAGTCGTAGGCGGTCACCATCGCGAGCTTCTGCCCCCGGCGCTTCAGCTCGGTGAGCTCGGGCAGCGGCAGCTTGCCATGGGTCCAGGACGCGTACTTGCTCATCGGTTCTCTCCTTCGACGACGACATTGTCGATCAGGCGCGTCGAGCCGACGCGCACGGCGGCCGCGAGGACGCGCGGCTCGAGGTCGGCCTCCTCGAAGTAGTCGACGTCGAGCCCGTCGAGCAGGCTGCAGTCGCGCGCCGCGAGCGCCCGCGGCAGGGCGAGCGCGCGCTCGCGCTCCTCGGGCGAGAGGTAGGCGTTGCGCGACGAGAGCGCGAGGCCGTCCTCGTCGCGAACGGTCGGCACGACGCGGATCTCGACCGGCACGGCGAGGTCGCGCACCATCCGGCGCACCACCGCGGCCTGCTGGGCGTCCTTCTGGCCGAAGTACGCGCGCCCGGGCCGAACGAGGTTGAACAGCTTCAGGCAGACCGTCGCGACGCCGCGGAAGTGGCCGGGACGGTGCTCGCCCTCCAGGATCGCTCCGAGCCGCTCGACCTCGACCCACGTCTCGAACCCCGCGGGGTAGATCTCCTCGGTAGCCGGCACGTAGAGCACGTCGACGCCGGCCTCTGCGGCGAGCTGCGCATCGCGCTCCTCGTCGCGCGGGTAGCGCTCGAGGTCCTCGTTCTCGCAGAACTGCGCCGGGTTGACGAACAGGCTCGCGACGACCACGTCGTTCTCGGCGCGCGCGGCACCGAAGAGGGCGAGGTGGCCTGCGTGGAAGGCGCCCATCGTGGGCACGAGGCCGATCTCGCCGCCGCGGGGAAGCTCGGCTGCGGTGCGCGCGATCCTCACGAGACCGTCGCCTCCGCGAGCACGTCGTAGAGCGGCTCGAGGTCGGGCCGCGCGCGCCGGATCGCCGCCCGGTGTGCCTCGACCGTCTCCCAGTCGCCGCGCTCGATCGGGCCCGTCAGCTCGAAGCCGTTCTCGATCGTGCGGCGCATCAGCGGCTCGAGGGCCTCCGGCGGGGCGCCTGCCGCCGCGAGGAGGCTCGCAGCAGCCTCGTGCAGCGTGACGAGGTAGTTGGAGGCGACAACCGCGCCGGCGTGGTAGAGCGGCCTGTCCTCGTCGTCGAGCTCGAAGGGCTCGAGCCCGAGCACCCGCGCGAGCGCGAAGCCGAGCTCGCGCGCCTCGTCCGTCTCGCCGGTGACCGCGGCCCAGGCGCCGTCGAGCTGCTCCGGCCCTCGCGCGCGCGTGAACGTCTGTAGCGGGTGGAGCGAGAAACGCCGCTCGTGCGGGTCGAGCGCCGAGAGCGGCGTCGCGCCGCTGACGTGCGCGACCCAGGAGCCGGGCGCGAGGCTCCGCGCGACCTCTGCGATCGCACCGTCGGGCACGCACAGCAGCGCGAGTTCCGCTTCCTCATGCAGCTCGACGCCGCGCCCCTCGAGGCGCGCTGCCAAAGCCGAGCCCACACGGCCGCGACCGATCACGTTGACGCTTCTGACCATCGAAAGCTCCAGTTCCGTAGCGGATACCGGGCGGCGGGAAGTCTACTCCGCGAGACGCTCCTCCAGCGCGCGCCGCACCCCCGGCCAGTCGTCGACGGTCACGGCATACCAGGCCGAGTCGCGTCGCTCGCCGCCGCGGACGACCATGTGGCGGCGGTGGATGCCCTCGAACTCGGCCGGGATCGCGGCGAGCGCGGCCCGGGCCCGCTCGTTCCTCGCGTCCGTCTTGAACTCCACCCGCAGGCAGCCGACCTCCTCGAAGGCGTGGCGCAGGAGGAGGTACTTCGCCTCGCCGTTCGCGCCCGTCCGCCAGGTGGCCGGGTTCATCCAGGTGTTGCCGATCTCCAGCCGGCGGTGCTCGGGCGCAAGGCTCATGTAGCTCGTCGAACCCACGACGTCGCCGTTCCGCAGGACCGCGAAGGGGTGCCGGTCCTCGGTGTGGCGGAGCGCGTCCGCGATCCAGGCCTCGACGTCGCGCGTCACCATCCACTCCCAAACCCGCTCGTCGTCGGCGGCGCGGCGAAGGCCTTCCAGGTGCTCCTCGCCGAGCGGTTCGAGGGCGACGATCCGCCCCTCGAGCCGCACGACGAGACTTTCCCGCATCACTACGGCATCATGCAGCAGACGTGGTGCGTCACCGGGGGGCTGAAAAAGCAGAGCTGCTACTTGCGGCTGCGCGGTACCTGAACGAGACGCTCGAGCTCGAGCGCGTTTACGACCGCTTCCGCGAGCTGCTTGCCGACGCGGTGCCGCACAACGGCGTGATCGTCTCCTCGTTCGACCGCGTGACCGGGCTGATCAGCTGCGACTACGCGTGGGTCGACGGCGGCAAGCTCGATCCGTCGATCCTGCCGCCGCTGCCGCTCAACCGCGGGGGCGGCGGCATGCAGAGCCGCGTCATCGTCACCGGCGACCCGCTCCTCGTCGGCGACGTCCCGGAGCGGGTGAAGGACCCGGCCGGCGTCTACTACGACGTCGACCGCGAGGGCCACATGCGGAAGCTCCCGGACGAAGGGCCGCCCGGGGTGCAGTCAGCGATGATGCTGCCGGTCAAGCACGAGGGGGAGGTCGTGGGCGTGGTGCAGCTGATGCACGAGAGCCAGGTCTACGACGAGGAGCAGCTCGAGCTGGCGGAGGGCCTGATCGGGCTGATGGCCGCAGCCGTGCGCAACGCGCGGCTCCACGAGCAGGCACAGGCCGAGGCAGCGGCGCGCGCCACCGCCGAGACGATCGCCGCCGAGCGCGAGCGTGCCGCCCGTGTGCTGGAGGCCGTGGGCGACGGCATCTTCTTTGTCGACGCCGAGGGCGCGCTCCGCTTCTGGAACCACGCGGCGGAGCTCGTCAGCGGCCGCTCCCGCGACGACGTGATCGGCCGCGACCCGCGCGAGGTGTTCGAGGACTGGGAGCGCGTCGCCCGCGAGATCCCGGTGTCCGAGGGCTCGCGGCCCGCGCGTCCGGTAACGGTGCCGGTCGAGTTCGAGGGCCGCGAGCTGTGGCTGTCCTTCGTCGCCGTCCACACCTCCTCCGGCGGGGTCGTCTACACCTTCCGGGACCTGACCGTCGAGCGCGGGCTCGAGGCGGCGAAGAGCGACTTCATCGCGACGGTCTCGCACGAGCTGCGCACGCCGATGACGGCGGTGCTCGGCGCGGCGAAGACGCTCCTCCGCGATGACATCGCGCTCTCGCCGGAGCGGCGGCAGCAGCTGCTCGAGATGATCGGGGCCCAGGGAACTCGGCTGGCGCAGATCACCGAGGAGGTGCTGCTGGCGAACCGGCTCGACCGCGGGGACGTGCGCCTCGACAGCGAGCGCGTCGATCTCGCGCAGCTCGTCGCCGACGCGGTCGAGGCGATGCGCGAGCAGCTGCCGGACTCGGTCTCGCTCAAGACGAGCACGGCCTCCAACGGCGGCGCGGCGCTCGGCGATCGCAACCGGATCGAGCAGGTGGTCGTGAACCTGATCGACAACGCCGTCAAGTACTCGCCCGACGGCGGGACCGTGGTCGTGCGCACGGCGCCTGCGGCGGCGAGCGTGCGCGTCGAGGTCACCGACCAGGGGATGGGCATCGCGGCCGGCGAGCAGGAGGCGGTCTTCGAGAAGTTCTACCGGGCCGACCCGCAGCACCGCGCCGTGCCGAGCGGGACCGGGCTCGGCCTCTACATCTGCCGCGAGCTCGTGCGCCGGATGGGAGGCACGATCGGCGTCGAGTCGCATCCCGGCGAGGGCTCGACCTTCTATTTCGAACTGCCGCGCGCCTAGCGAGCTAGGCCCGCGTTTCAGACGGACGCACAAGCAAAGCCCCCACGTCCTCTCGACAGCATCGCAAGCGACGCCTTAGGCGTGACGTCCGGTGCGTGGTCGAACATGCGGACCCGTTGCTAGGGTCTGCTGACACGGTGCCGATCTACGAATACGTCTGCATGGAGTGCGAGTCGCACTTCGAGGAGCTCGTCCGGAACGGCGAAGAGCCGGACTGCCCGGACTGCGCCTCCGCGAACGTGCGCAAGCAGTTCTCGGTCTTCGCGACGCACGGCACCGCCGAGCAGCCGACCTTCGGAGGTCCTTCGTCCGGCGGCTGTTGCGGCGGTTCGTGTGGCTGCGGCCATTGACCAGCCGCTGACCGAGCTCGAGGCGTTTGCGCGCCAGGTTGCGGGCTGCACCAGCTGCCGCCTCGCCCAGGGCCGGACGCAGGTCGTGTTCGGCGTAGGCGATCCCGACGCGGACCTGATGTTCGTCGGCGAGGCGCCGGGCTTCCACGAGGACAAGCAGGGCTACCCGTTCGTCGGCCAGGCCGGGAAGCTGCTGGACACGCTGCTCGCGGGCATCGGCCTCGAGCGCTCGAACATCTACGTCGCGAACGTGCTCAAGTGCCGGCCACCGGGGAACCGCGACCCGGCTCCCGACGAGATCCAGGCCTGCGAGGGCCACCTCTTCAGGCAGATCGAGCTGATCCGCCCGCGCGTCGTCGCGACGCTCGGCAACTTCGCCACGAAACTGCTCTCGGGCAAGCCGACGGGGATCACGCGCGTCCACGGCACCGAGCAGGAGGTGACGCTCGGAGGGAGCCGCGTGGCGCTCTACCCGCTGTACCACCCGGCCGCGGCGCTCTACACGCCGGCGATGCTCCAGGTGCTGGAGCAGGACTTCGCCCGGCTGCCCGAGCTGCTCGGGCGTCCCGCAGCCGAGCCGGCACAGCCGCGGCCTCTGCTGGCGCCGGTCGCGGCGGAGCCTGCGACGGTTCAGCTCGGCCTCTTCTAGGGCGATGGACGTGCCCTCCGCCTCACCGGCGGAGACCGAGGCCGTCGCGGCCGCGCTCGCGCGGGAGCTGCATACGGGCGACGTCGTGACGGTCTCGGGCGAGCTGGGCAGCGGCAAGACGACCTTCGTCCGCGGCGCGTGCCGCGCCCTCGGCGTGACGGTCCCCGTTACGAGCCCGACCTTCACCGTCGGGCACCGCTATCCGGCCGACCCCGACGTCTCGCACCTCGACCTCTACCGCTTCCAGGGCTTCTCGGCCGCCGAGTGGGGCGATCTCGAGCCGTACTTTCAGGAGGCGATCTGCTTCGTCGAGTGGCCGGAGGCGGCGGCCGGAGCGCTCCCGCCGGTCCGCGTGAAGGTACGTTTGTCGCACGTGGACGCCGCTCATAGACTGATTGCGCTGGAAAGCGAGGAATCGTCGTTGCTCGACCGCCTGCCCGGGGGTGCTGACACTCGCGTTTGACACCGCGACGAGCGCTGCCACCACGGCGCTCGTCCGGGACGGAGACGTGCTGGGAGAAGCGGTCTCCCGGGCGATCCGGGTGCTCGAGGACGCCGACGAGCTGCTTCACGCGGCCGGCGTCGAGCGCGCCGAGCTGAGCGGCGTCGTCGTCGGCACCGGCCCGGGCAGCTTCACGGGGATGCGGCTCGGGCTCGCCGCGGCGCGCGGCCTGGCGCTGGCGCTCGACGTCCCGGTGGCGGGCGTCTCGACGCTCGATGCGCTGGTCGCGGGCGCGCCCGGCGCGCTGCCGGTCGTGGACGCGGGCCGGCGCGAGGTCTTCACGCTCGTCGACGGCGAGCCGGTCGTGTCCGCGCCGCAGGCAGTGCGGGGCGGCCTCTGCGTCGGTGACGGCGCCGTGCGGTACCGCGACGTGCTCGAGGAGCGCGGGGCGGAGGTGCCGCCCGACGACGACGAACGCCACCTGCCGAGGGCGCGCTTCCACGCGCAGCTGGCGCACGACTTCGGCTCGGCCGACGAGGTCGAGCCGCTCTACCTACGTGTCCCGGACGCGGAGCGGAACGCATGACCGACGTCGAGCTCCGCCGCCTCGAGCTGCGCGACCTGAACGCCATCGAGGAGATCGAGCGCAGCTCCTACCCGACGCCGTGGTCGCGCTCGATGTTCGCGAGCGAGCTGGCGAAGCCCTCCTCGCTCTGCCTCGGCGCCTTCGAGCCGGAGACGGGGAGGTTGATCGGCTACCTGATCATCTCCCGCTACGTCGATGCGTGGCACGTGATGAACGTCGCCGTCGACCCCGAGCAGCGTCGCCGGGGTATCGCGTCGCTGCTGCTGAACCGGCTCTTCGAGCTGACCGCGGGACGCAGCCGCCGCGGCTACACGCTCGAGGTGCGGGTCTCGAACGCCGGGGCGATCAAGCTCTACGAAGAGCTCGGCTTCCGCCCGCGAGGCGTCCGCCGCGGCTACTACACGGACAACCGCGAGGACGCGCTGATCATGTGGAAGGACCCGGTCTCGGAGCCGGCGACGCACTCCTGATTCTCGGGATCGAGACCTCCTGCGACGAGACAGCGGCTGCGCTCGTCGACGGTGGCGCCATTCGCTCGAACGTCGTCTCGTCGCAGGCCGACCTCCACGCGCGCTTCGGCGGTGTCGTTCCTGAAGTGGCGTCGCGGCGGCACCTGGAGCTGGTGATGCCCGTCGTGCGCGAGGCACTCGACGAGGCGGGCGCATCCCTCGACGACGTCTGCGCCGTCGCGGTCACCCAGGGGCCGGGCCTGATCGGAGCGCTGCTCGTCGGGCTCTCCGCCGCAAAGGCCCTGGCGTGGGGGAGGGACCTACCGCTCGCGCCGGTGAACCACCTGCACGGGCACGTGGCATCGCTCTACCTCGAGCCCGACCTGCTGGAGCCGCCGTTTCTCTGCCTGCTCGCGAGCGGCGGCCACACGCTGCTCGTCGACGTGGCGGAGCACGGCGCCTTCCGGCGGCTCGGCACGACGATCGACGACGCGGCCGGTGAGGCGTTCGACAAGGGCGCTCGGCTGCTCGGCCTCGGCTACCCGGGAGGCGCCGAGCTCGACCGACTCGCGCGGGAGGGCGACCCCGATGCCTTCGACTTCCCGGTCGCGCGGGTGCCCGGCCTCGACTTCTCCTTCTCGGGCGTGAAGACGGCCCTGCTCTACGCCGTGCGCGACCTCGGCGATGCGCTTCCCGAGCGGCGTGCCGACCTCGCCGCGAGCTACCAGCGCGCGATCGTCCGGGCGCTCGTGCAGCGGACGCACGAGGCGGCGGAGCAGACCGGCGCGGAGCGGATCGCCGTCGTTGGCGGTGTGGCAGCCAATTCGGAGCTTCGCGCGTCGCTCCGGGACGCCAAGGCGCCGCCGCTCGCCCTCTGCACCGACAACGCGGCGATGATCGCGTCGGCGGCGCGGTACGTGGAGGCGATCCCGCCGCCCAGATATCTTGGGCTCGATGCCTACGCGTCGGCTCTCTGAGGCGGCCCTCGTGATCGTCGCGCTGGCCGCGACGACGCTCGCGGTGGGCTTCGGGGTCAGCGACAGGAAGGTCCGGTCGCTGGTCTCGGAGGCGTCGTCGTGGCGCGGCCTCGTCGGCGGCGGCCATCCCGCCGTGACCGTCGGCCAGCGCGTGCTGGTCGTCCTGCGCGCGCCGTCGATGGCGCAGCGGGTCGCGTTGAACGGCGGCGTCGCGACGCAGCGGAAGGAACGGACCTGGACGCGCTCGGCGCTCGCGGCGCAGCGGCAGCTGCTCTCGGAGCTGAGCACGCGCGGGATCCGCCCGCAGGTCCAGTTCAGCTACTCACGCGTCCTGAACGGCTTCTCGGCGCCGCTCGACGCGCGCGCGATCGCGGTGCTCGAGCGGCGGCCCGAGGTTGCGGGCGTCTACCCGGTGCGGGTGGCCTACCCGGCGTCCGTCTCCTCCGAGCTGCTCGCCGTGAAGGGGGTCGCGCGGGGCGCCAGCAGCCTGCCGTCCCTGCGGCTGCCTGGCTACGACGGCCGCGGCGTGACGATCGCGCTGCTGGACACCGGCGTCGACCGCGCGCAGCCGTATCTCCGCGGCCGCATCCTGCCGGGGATCGACGTGGTCGGCGGCGACCCCGAGGTGAAGGCGGCGGCCGATCCCGGCGGCACAGGCCGGCGCGAGCGGCACGGCACCGAGATGGCGGGGATCCTCGTCGGTGCCGGCGGTCCCAGCGGCGTGACGGGCATCGCGCCGGGCGCGTCGGTGCTGCCGATTCGGGTCGCGGGCTGGCAGCAGGACCTCACCGGCGGCTGGGCCGTCTACGCGCGCACCGACCAGCTGATCGCCGGCCTCGAGCGCGCGGTCGACCCGAACCTCGATGGCGACGCCCACGACGCCGCGCGGGTCGCGCTGGTGGGGGCAGCCGTCTCCTACGGCGCGTTTGCAGACTCGCCGGAGGCGCGCGCGATCCAGGGCGCGCTCCAGCTCGACACCATGGTCGTCTCGCCGGTCGGGAACGACGGCCCGGCAGGCCCGGGTTACGGCAGCGTCTCCAGCCCGGGCGGTGCGCCAGCGGCGCTCACCGCGGGTGCGGCCGACCTGCGCGCGCACGCGGAGGAGGTGCCCGTGGCGGTGCGCGCCGGGTTGAACCTCGTCCTCGACCGCCGGCTGCCGCTCGCGGGAGCGGTTGGCTTGACGCGGCCGCGGGAGCTCGAGCTCGCAGCGCCGCGCCGCGGCACCGGCCCGACGATCGGCCGTTTCTTCGACGGTCACGGGCGCAGCCTCGTCGCCGGCCGTGCGGCGCTGATCCACGGCGGCGGCGATCCGCAGCTGGCGATCGACGAAGCCGCGCAAGCCGGCGCGACCGCAGTCGTGGTCTACGGGACCCAGCTGCCGGCCGGCGGCCTCGGGGTCGACGAGGCCGTCGACGTCCCCGTCGTGAGCGTGCCGCTGCAGGTGGCGCAGGCGGCGCTCGACGGGATCGCGCGGAACGAGCGCCCGACCATCTCGATCGGCATCCCGTCGGTTGTCCGCAACGGGAACGACGGCGAGATCGCGCCGTTCTCGTCGCGGGGCCTCGCCTTCGACGGGCGCGTGAAGCCCGACGTCGCCGCGCCCGGCGTCGCCCTCGTCACCTCGGAGCCGGGCGAAAACGAGGACGGCACTCCGCGCTTCGGCACGGTCAACGGCTCGAGCCCCGCCGCGGCGGTGGCGGCCGGCGCTGCTGCGGTGCTCGCCCAGGCGAGGCCGGGCCTGCGCGGGCTCGACCTGAAGAGCCTGCTCACAGGCACGGCGCGCTCGATCCACGCGACGAGCGTCACCGCGCAGGGCGCCGGCCTCGTCGACCTCGGCGCGGCCGCGGCGGGCGAGATCAGCGCCGAACCCGACACGCTCGCGTTCGGTCGCGCGCAGGGCGACGGCTGGCACTCGAGCCAGGAGGTGACGATCCGCAACGTCTCCACGCGCCGCCTGCTCGTTCGCGTGCGCAGCGAGGGCAGCGGCGGGCTCGTGATCACCTCGAAGCCGCGCTGGGTGCGCCTCAAACCCGGCGGCCACGCGACCGTGACGCTGCGCGCCCGGCTCAACGGCGCGCCGCCTCCGGGCGGCTCGGCTGAGGGGTCAGTGCTGCTCGTCGCCCGCGGCGCCGGGCCGCTGAAGGTGCCGTGGGCGATCACCTATGGCGAGCCGCCGAAGAGCCTGATCTCGTCCGTCGCCCTCTCAGCGGATTCGTTCAAGCCGTCCGATACGACGCCGGCGGTGCTCTCGCTTCAGGCCGGGCTCGTGCTCGCGGGACCGGCGGGCGCCGAGGTGCACCCGCTCTCGAGGCTCGACGTCGAGCTCTGGCGCGGCAAGCGGCGGATCGGCCTGCTCGCCCGCCTGCGCGACCTGCTTCCCGGCCGCGTCGCCATCGGCCTCACCGGCCGCGCCTCGACGGGGAGCGTCCTCGAGCCCGGCCGCTACCGCGTGCGCCTGCTCGCGTTCCCCACGACCGACGGTCCCCCGACGAGCCGCACGGTCGCGTTCCGGATCAAGTAGCCGAAGGCACCGTCCAGGCGCCGACCATCGAGGCCGGGCGTGCTGCGCACCTGCGGCCGACCAACGCGCGTTGGCGGCGGCGCACGGCCCGGTCCCTCATGGTGCGACCGCCTCATATACTCAGCCCGTTTCCAGGTATTTCCGACCGAGGAGCCTCCGTGACCATCGTCGAAGCGCCCGAGTCCCACCTTCGCGAGAACCCCTTCGCGATCGCCCGCGAGCAGCTGCGCCGCGTGGCGGACATCTTCGAGATCGACCAGCGCCTGGTGAATGTCCTCCAGGAGTGCAAGAAGGCGGTCGTCGTCTCGGTCCCGGTGACGATGGACGACGGCACGATCCAGGCCTTCGAGGGCTACCGCGTCACCCACAACATCGCGCGCGGCCCGTCCAAGGGCGGCATCCGCTACCACCCGGACGTCACGCTCGACGAGGTCAAGGCGCTCTCGATGTGGATGACCTGGAAGTGCGCTCTGATGAACATCCCGTTCGGCGGCGCCAAGGGCGGGGTGGTCTGCGACCCGAAGAAGCTCTCGCGCGGCGAGCTGGAGCGGATGACCCGCCGCTTCACGACGGAGATCATCAACGAGATCGGGCCCGAGAAGGACATTCCCGCTCCGGACGTGGGCACGGACGGCTCGGTGATGGCCTGGATCTTCGACACCTACTCGATGAACAAGGGCCACTCGGTGCTCGGCGTCGTGACCGGCAAGCCGCTCAACGTCGGCGGCTCCCTGGGGCGGCTGGAGGCGACCGCGCGCGGCTCGCTCTACTGCATCCAGGAGGCCGTGCGGAAGAAGGAGCTCCAGCTCCCGGGCCTGAAGGTCGCGGTGCAGGGCTTCGGCAACGTCGGCAGCTTCCTCGCGAAGTTCCTGGCCGAGGAGGGCGCGACCGTGATCGCGATCTCCGACTCGCGCGTGGCGCTGCACAACCCGAACGGGATCGACGTCGCCGCCGCGCTCGCGCACAAGCAGGAGACCAGCTCGCTCGCCGGCCTGAAGGGCGCGGAGCAGATCACCAACGAGGAGCTGCTGCTGCTCGAATGCGACGTGCTCGCGCCCTGCGCGCTCGAGCAGGTGATCACCTCGGACAACGCCGACCAGGTGAAGGCGCAGATCGTCTGCGAGGGCGCGAACGGACCCGTCACCCCGACCGCGGACGAGATCCTCGACGAGAAGGGGATCCTCGTCCTGCCCGACATCCTCGCCAACGCGGGCGGCGTGGTCGTCTCGTACTTCGAGTGGGTGCAGGGCCTTCAGGAGTACTTCTGGAAGGAGCCCGAGGTGAACTCGAAGCTGCGCGACATCGTCACGCGCGCGTTCAACGAGACGTGGCACCTCTACGAGGAGAAGCAGACGAGCATGCGCTCGGCGGCGTACGGCGTGGCGGTCGGGCGCGTCGCCGAAGCCACGGTCACGCGTGGCCTCTACCCCTGACGTCACCGTCTACCACGCCGCCGGCTGCCACCTCTGCGAGCGGGCGCTCGCGCAGGTGCGCGCCCTGCGCGAGGAGCTCGCATTCGAGTTGGACGAGGTCGCGATCGACGGCGACGCGGAGCTCGAGGCCCGGTACCGCGAGCTGATCCCGGTCGTCGAGATCGACGGCGAGCGGGTGTTCACCTACTACCTCCACGAGGACGCATTTCGGCGGCGGTTGGCGGCGGCACAAAGTCTCCGCTCGGAGAGGAGCTTGTGACGGTCTGACGCGCGGAGCGGCGCGGGTCCGGCAGTATGATCGTGCGTGTTGCAAACGACCGTTCACAACGCTGCCGGGTCGGAGAGGCTGACGGTCGGGGTCGCCGCTCGGCTGAGCCGCTACCTCCAGGTTCTGACCCAGGCGAAGAAGATGGGCAAGGACCGAATCTCCTCGCAGGAGATCTCGGACTACACCAACATCAACGCGACGCAGATCCGCCGCGACCTCTCCGCCTTCGGCAAGTTCGGCAAGCGCGGCGTCGGCTACAACATCGACTCGCTGCTCGGCGAGATCCGCAAGATCCTGCGGACGCAGGGGCAGCACAACATCGCGCTGATCGGCGCCGGCCGCCTCGGGCAGGCGATCGCCAGCTCGCCGATCTTCGCCGAGCACGGGATCACGATCGCGGCCGTCTTCGACAGCGATCCGGAGAAGGTCGGACGCTCGATCGGCTCGGTCTCCGTCAGCCGCTACGAAGAGCTCGCCGCCGTCGTCCACGACCGGAACATCATCGTCGGCGTGCTCGCCGTCCCGGCGGACGGCGCCCAGAAGGCTGCCGACGACCTCGTCTCCTCGGGCGTGAAGATCGTCTTCAACTACTCCGAGGCGCTGCTCGACGTCCCGGCCGACGTGCAGGTGCACACCTCGAACCCGGCGGTCGAGCTCCTGTACGCCCTGTACTTCCACCTCACGTAGGCGAGCGGCGGGGCGCGCCGGATGCGGATCCTCATCTGGCACGGGTACCTGCTCGGCGGCACGGGCTCGAACGTCTACACGCGGATGCTGGCGCGCGAGTGGAGCGGGGCGGGACACGATGTCACCGTCCTGTCCCAGGAGGCGGAGCCCGAGCGCTACGACCTCGGCTCGGCGTCGGTCGTCCGGCCCGACGTCGGCGGACTGCTACCGGTCTTCGTGCTCGACCGCTATCCCGGCTACGAGGTGAAGCTCGTCCAGGACTGCACGCGGGAGGAGCTCGGCGCGTGGGTGGAGGCGAATGCCGCCGCCGTGCGCGAGCTGCTGCCTGCGGACGTCGTCCTCTGCAACCACGTGCTGCTCGGCGCGCCGGTCGGCAAGGCGTCGGGCGCGCGGTTCGCTGTCAAGGCGCACGGCTCGGAGCTCGAATACTCGATGCGCGGGCGGCCCGAGCTGGCGGCGTGGGGCGGCGAGTGCCTTGCCGCCGCGGCGGCGACGTTCGTCGGCTCCGCCCACATCCGC
>JBJMJY010000035.1:0-27055 GCA_045806105.1 Gaiellaceae bacterium
TGATGAACTCGCCGAAGGCCGTCGGGAGCCGCACCGACGTGGTCCGCTCGACCAACTTCTCGTGCCGGCGCCGGTACTCGATCAGGTCGGCGACCGTGACTAGCTTGACCCCGTGCTCCTCGCAGTACGGGATCAGGTCGGCGACGCGCGCCATCGTGCCGTCCTCGTTCATCACATCGCAGACGACGCCCGCCGGATTGAGGCCTGCGAGCCGCGCGAGGTCGACCGCGGCCTCCGTCTGGCCGGCCCGCTGGAGCACTCCGCCGGGGCGGGCCCGAAGCGGGAAGACGTGCCCTGGCTGGACGAGGTCGGCGGGGCCCTTGCTCGGGTCGATCGCGACCTGGATCGTGCGCGAGCGGTCGTGCGCCGAGATGCCGGTCGAGATGCCCTCCCGCGCCTCGATCGAGATCGTGAACGCGGTGCCGAACGGCGTCTCGTTGCGCTGCGCCATCGGTTCGAGGCCGAGCTCGTCGCAGCGCTCCTCGGTCAGGCAGAGGCAGATCAGGCCTCGCCCGTGCGTCGCCATGAAGTTGATCGCCTCCGGCGTCGCGAACTGGGCGGCGATCGTCAGGTCGCCTTCGTTCTCGCGGTCGGCCGCGTCCACGACGACGACGAACTTGCCGCACCGGATGTCCTCGATCGCCTCCTCGACGGTGGCGAACGCGGTGGTGCGCTCGGTGTCCATCTCGTCTCTGATCGTAACCCTCAGCCGGACCCGAGCCGCTCCGCGTACTTCGCGAGCAGGTCGACCTCGACGTTCACCTCGTCGCCGGGGCGCAGCGCCGCGAGGGTGGTGTGCTCGAGCGTGAACGGAACGAGGGCGATCTCGACGCCGCGGTCGCTGAGGGCGGCGACTGTGAGCGAGACCCCGTCGATCGCGATCGAGCCCTTCTCGACGCAGTAGCGCACGAGCTCGGGCGCGAGCTCGAGGCGGAGGCGGGCGCCTTCACCTTCCTGCTCGAGGGACTTGACGCTGGCGCGGCCGTCGACGTGACCCTGCACGAAGTGCCCGCCGAGCGGCTCACCGGCGCGGAGGGCCGGCTCGAGGTTGACCTCCGCGCCCGGCTCGAGGCGGCCGAGCGTGGTCCGGGCGAGCGTTTCCGGGACGGCATCGAACTCGAGCGCGCCGTCGGCGGCCGTCGTGACGGTCAGGCAGCAGCCGTCGACGGCGACTGAATCGCCGGGCGCGGCTTTTCGTGCCGTCTGCGCCGCATCGATCCGCAGGCGCACCCCACCGCCGTTGCTCTCGGCGGAGACGACGCGGCCCCGTTCGCGGACGATCCCGGTGAACACGCTCGAAGCGTAATCCCCGCGCCTCGTCACGGTTCCGTCACGAAGCGTCACAGACACGTGCGCTCCTCCCGGATACGCTCGCCTCGGGGAGGAGGCCGGGCGAACCGTCCCCAGGGACGGTTACCGCTCGCGCAGGTAGCCGGCCAGCATCACGTCGTCGCCGACGCGCTCCGTCGACACGTGCTGCAGCCGTTGCGCGTGCGGGAGCGCGTCGAACGCAACGGGGCCCGCGCCCGAGAGCGTCGGCGCGACAAAGACGACGAGCTTGTCGACGAGACCCGCGGCGAGGAAGGACGCCGCCAGGCTCGGCCCGCCCTCTAGCAGGAGCGACCGAACGCCGTCGCTTCCGAGCGCGGCAAGCTCCTCCTCGAGCGGCCCGGAGCGCAGCTCGAGCTCGGAGCCTTCCTGCAGCGGCCCGCGCCCGAACGCGAGCCGTCGCGGCTGGCTTGCCACTTCGATGCCCCGCGCCGTCAGTGCCGGATCGTCGGCGCGCACCGTCCCCATGCCGACCGCAACTGCGTCCGAGGCCGCCCGCAGCTCGTGCACACGGCGGCGGCTCTCCTCGCCGGAGACCCAGCGAAAGCCCGGGACCGAGACCCGCCCGTCGAGCGTCGCCGCGACCTTGTAGGTCACGAACGGCCGGCCCTGCGAGATCCACACGCGCCACGCCTCGTTCTGGACGTGCGCCTCCCAGAGATCCGCCACCTCGACCTCGATTCCGCCGGCCCGCAGCCGCTCGAAGCCGCGGCCGGCGACCTTCGGGTTCGGGTCGCCGACCGCCGCGACCACCCGAGCCACCCCCGCGTCGACCACGCCGTCCGCGCACGGCGGCGTCGCCCCGTGGTGCGCGCACGGCTCGAGCGAGGCGTACAGCGTCGCACCCCGCGCGCGCTCGCCGGCCGCCGAGAGAGCGACCACCTCCGCATGCGGGGTCCCGCGGCCCGCGTACCACCCCTCGCCGACGACCTCGCCATCCCGGACGAGCACCGCCCCCACGAGCGGATGCGTCCCCTCGACGGTCCCCCGCCCCCGCTCAGCGAGCTCGAGCGCCCGCTCGAGGCTCACGCGAGGGCCTGCACCAGCCGCCGGTACGCCCTGGGCAAATCTTCTCGGCCGAAGATCCCCGCTCCCACCACGAAGAGCGTGGCGCCGGCCTCGTTCAGCTCGCGGATGGTCGCCGGGCCGACGCCGCCGTCGACCTGCACGTGCACCGAGTCCGGAAGCAGGGCATGGAGCGTCCGGATGCGTTCGAAGGCGTTGTCTATGAACGCCTGTCCCGAGTAGCCCGGGTGGACGCTCATGCAGAGCACGAAGTCGACACCGGCCTCGAGCGCCGCAGCCGCGGCCTCCTCCACCCCGGTCTCCGGGTTCAGCGCCATCCCGACCTGCAACCCGTGCTCGCGTGCGAGGGACACCACATCCCGCAGGTTCGGGCAGGCCTCGAAGTGAACGGTGACGCTGTCGGCCCCGGCCTCGGCGAACTGCTGGACGTGGCGCTCCGGCGCCTCGACCATCAAATGGCAGTCGAGCACCCCGCCTTCGCGATGGACGATCGGGGCGATCCCCTGCAGCACGATCGGGCCCATCGTGATCGGCGGTATGAAGTGCCCGTCGCCGACGTCCCAGTGGAAGACGCGGCACTCGGCCCGCAGCAGGATCTCGACCTGCTCTCCGAGGCGCGAGAAGTCCGCCGCGTACAGCGACGGCTCGACCTCGATCGTCCGGATCCACTCGGACCAGCTCACGACGCTGATCTTTTCAGGCGTGAGATGAAGAACCCCGAGGTGCCGTGACGGTGCGGAAGCGTGAGCAGGAACTCCGGCCGCCTCGGGTGCACGAACTGCGGCCACTCCTCGCCGAGCGGCTCCGGATCGAGCCCGCTCGCGTCGACCACGGCTTCGTTCTCGTCCGCATTGATCGTGCACACCGCGTAGGTGACAGTGCCGCTGGGCTTCACGCGCTCATTCGCCACCCGGAGGAGGTCGCGCTGGAGCTCCGGCAGCGGCTGCGCGCGCCAGCGCAGGTCCGGGCGGTTCGCGAGCACGCCGAGGCCGGAGCACGGCGCGTCGACGAGCACCCGGTCGAATTCGCCCAGGCCGTCAGGGAGCTCCAGGGCGTCCGCGTGGACGACACGGACGCTCCTGGCACCGAGCCGCCTGCAGTTCTGCTCGAGCTCGCGCGCGCGCCCTTCGTGCTTCTCCACGGCGACGACCTCGGCCGAGGCCTCGGCGAGCTGCGTCGTCTTGCCTCCCGGCGCCGCGCAGAGATCGAGCACGCGCTCCCCTTCCCGCGCCCCGACCGCGAGCCCCGCGAGCTGCGAGCCGCGGCTCTGCGGCCAGACGAAGCCCACGGCGAGGTCGCACTCGTCGACGCGCTCGACCCGCAGCGCGCCCGGGATGTCCGGATCAGGCTCGCCCGCCACTGGCCCGCGGCGCAGGCCGTTCAGGCGCACGACCGTCTCCGGCGCCTCGTTCTCGGCCTGCATCAGCGCGAGCGCGTCCTCTCGGTCGAAGTCGCGCCACCAGACCTGCGCGACCCAGTCCGGGTACGAGTGGCGCAGCGCGGCCTCCTCCGGGGTTCCCTCCGGCAGGGACTCGACGAGCTCGCGCAGGCCGAGCGTCAGCCGCCGCATGACGGCGTTTGTGAACTTGACCGCGCGCTCGAGGCCGGCGGCGCGGACGAGCTCGACGGATTCGTTCACGGCCGCGTGTGCCGCGACGTCGGAGAACGCGAGCTGGTACGACCCGAGCCGCAGCGCCGCCCGAACCGGCGGGTCGAGCTTCGCGACCGGCCGCTTTCCGAGCTCCTCGATCCCGTGGTCGAGCGTTCGCACGCGCTGGATCGTCCCGTACGCGAGCCGCTGTGCCAGCGCCCGGTCGCGCTGCTCGACACCCTCGACAGCGCTGCGGAAGGCCCGGTCGGCGTAGGCGTCGTCCTCGAATACGCGCAGCAGCGTGGCGAACGCGACCCGGCGCGCAGGCGAGATCATGGCCTGCCGCGCTCCTCGACGCTCATGGCGCCCGGCAGACGAAGATCGCCCAACCCATGAGAGCGCGCCTCCAGCGGAGGTAGCGGTTGCGGTGGTCGCGGCCCCGCGACCTGAACTCGCCGGCCTGCGGGTCGTCGGGGTTGGCCGCCAGCCACTCTTCGAGCGTCGACCAGTGCAGCGACTCGTAGCGGTCCCAGTCGTCCTCGGACGAGGCGATCAGCGACAAGACCTCCACACCGGCGGCTTCGAACCGCTCGACCGTCTCTGCCAGCGACAGGAAGTCCTCTCCCGCGGCGAGCTCGAATTCGTCCGGCAACGGCCACTGGCGCCAGAACGGCTCGCCGACCGCGATCAGTCCGCGGCGCGGCACCGCTTGCACGAGAGCCTCGACTGTCGGGACGAGCCCGCCGAAGGCGAACGACGCGCCGAGGCAGAGGGCGGCGTCGTAGCCGGAGCGCTCGATCGGGAACTTCTTCGCGTCACGCTCGACCACCTCCACGAGCTCTGCGACGCCCGCCGTCCGCGCCCGCTCCCGCGCAGCGGCCGCGAACTCCGGCCACAGCTCGACACTCGTGATCCGGCAGCCGAACTCATGCGCGAGCAGGAGGGCCGGCCCGCCGCGGCCGCTCCCGACGTCGAGCACGTGCGAGGAACGGTCGAGAGCGAGCCGCTGCCCGAGCAACCGGATCTTCTCCTGGCTCGTCGGGTTCTGGAGCTCGTGACGGGACTCGACGACCGCGTGCCACCACGCGCTCACCGGAGGCCCCGCCGGAACTCGTCGTACGTCATCCGCGTGCGCCCGTCCGGCTGGACCTCGACGGGGACGAGCTCGCCGGCCTCGATTCGCGCCCGCCAGATCGTCACCCGCCGCCCGTGCAGCTCGCCCCGCGCGCCGATGTGCGGCGAGAGCGCGCGGATCCGGTTCAGCAGCTCCTGCGCCGGCCGGCTCCAGTCGAGCTCGCGGTCCTCGGGCCGAATCTTCTCGGCGTACGTCACGCCGTCGGACGGCTGCGGCCGTAGCTGCGGCTCCGGCAGCGCCTCTTCCAGCAACTCGGCGGCGAGCTCGCCGGCCCGTGCCGACACCGTGCCGAAGTCGTCCTCCGGCTCGATCGGGAACGCCCGCTGCGCCGCGATCGGACCGGCGTCGAGCTCGCGCACGAGCTCGATGATCGTTACGCCCGTCTCCGCGTCGCCGACCATCAGCGCCCGCTCGATCGGCGCCGCCCCGCGCCAGCGCGGCAGCAGCGACGGGTGGACGTTCAGCCAGACCGCGCGTTCGAGCACGGGCTCCGGGATCAGGACGCCGTAAGCGGCGACGACGACCGTGCCGACCTCCGGGTCGAAGTCGTCGAGCCGCTCGGGCTGGCGCACCTCGATCCCGAGCCGTTCTGCAGCCTCCTTGGCCGGCGGCGGAGCGAGCTTCTGACCCCGCCCGCGCGGCCGGTCCGGGCGTGTCAGCACGTATGCGACGTCGTGCTTCTGCGCGAGCCGCTCGAGCACGTCCGCTCCGAGCGGCGCGGTCGCGGCGACGGCGAGCCGCACTAGCGAACGAGAACCGGCTGCGGTCGCAACGTCGCGAGCGCCTCGCGCCGCCCCTCCGCCGTCGTGCGGTCGAGGATCAGCACGCCGTCGAGATGGTCGAGCTCGTGCTGCGCGATGCGCGCCGGGAGCGCCTCGAGCTCGAGCCGCACGTCGTTGCCCTCCGGGTCCTTGCCCTCGACCGTGAGCGAGACGTGCCGCTCGACCGGGATCACGACACCCTGGAGCGAGAGGCAGCCCTCGGTGTCGCTCTCGCGCTCGTCGGAGACGGCGGTGAACGTCGGGTTGACGATCACGACCGGCTCCTGCTCGGGGTCGGGCAGGAATGCGAAGGCCCGTCGCAAAACGCCGATCTGCGTGGCGGCGAGCCCGAGGCCGTTCGCCTCGCGCAGCAGGTGCGCCAGCCGCTCGGCGAGGTTCGTCAGGTCGCCGTCGAACTCCTCGACCTCCCGCGCTCGCATCCGCAGCACGGGGTCGGGGTACTGGCGGATCTGGGCGAGCGCGAGCCGACGCCGGGCCTCGGCTTCGGGGTCGAGCTTCTGGGTCCGTACCTCACCGGTCTCGTCCGCCACGGCTCGGATTCTAGGTCGCTCAGAGGGTCTGGGGGTCGACGTCGACCACGGCCGTGACGCCGGCCTTGCGCATCGCCGGCGCGGCCGCGGCGAGCAGCTGCGCGGCCCGCGCCGCGAGGCGCCTCGGCTCCGCCGTCTTCGCCACCAGCTGTGCGCGGTGGCGGCCGCGCAGCCGCAGCAGGGGCGCCGGACCGAGCAGCTCCGCGCCGAGGCCGCGCTTCAGCTCCTCGAGCAACGCCGCCGGCCCGCGCTCGTCGGGCCCCGTCGCCACGACGCGGACGAGGTGCCGGAACGGGGGGTAGGCGAGCTCGCGCCGCCGGACCAGCTCGTCGGCCAGGAAGCGCGGCACGTCGTGGTTGGCGGCGAGCGCGAGCGGCCGTGCGTCCGGCTGGAAGGTCTGGACGAGGACGCGGCCCGGAGCGTCGCGGCCGCTACGGCCGGCGAGCTGCGTGACGAGCTGGAAGGTCCGCTCCTCGGCGCGGAAGTCCGGGAGGCCGAGGCCCGTGTCGGCGTCGACCACGGCGGCGAGCGCGACGCCCGCGAAGTGGTGCCCCTTCGCGACCATCTGCGTCCCCAGCAGCACCGCCCGGTCCGCGTCGCGGAAGCGCTGCAGCGCCGCGGCGAGCTCCTCCGGGTGCGAGGCCGTGTCCGCGTCGAGCCGGATCAGCTCGAGCTCCGGCACCTTTGCCGCCAGCTCGCGCTCGAGCCGCTGCGTCCCGGCGCCGATCCGGGCGAGCTCGACGGAGCGGCAGGCAGGGCATTCCTCCGGCCGGGGCTCGACGTGGCCGCAGTGGTGGCAGTGCAGCCCCTCGTCGCGGTGGAGGACGAGCGCGACGTCGCAGTGCGGACAGCGGAAGGTCGTGCCGCACGCGCGGCAGTGCAGCGCGGGCGCGATCCCGCGGCGGTTCAGCAGCAGGATCGCCTTCCCGCCGCTCTCCGCAAGCGCTCCCAGCTCGGCGAGCAGCGGCGCGGAGAGCGGGTAGCCGGCCTCGCGGCGCAGATCGACGACGTGCACCGGCGGCAGCGTCGCGCCGAGCCGCTCGCCCAGCTCGAGCCGCTCGAGCCGCTCCCAGCTCTCCGGCCGCGGCGTCGCGCTGCCGTAGAGCGCGACCGCGCCCTCGAGCGCCGCCCGCTTCGCCGCGACCGTGCGCGCGTCGTAGCGTGGGTCCGACTCCTGCTTGTACGAGGGATCGTGCTCCTCGTCGACGCAGATCAGGCCGACGCCGTGCATCGGCGCGAAGATCGCGGAGCGCGCGCCGACGACGACCCGCGCCTCGCCGCTCGCGATCCGCTCCCGCTCGTCGCGGCGCTCCGCGTCTGTGAGCCCCGAGTGCAGGATCGCGACCGCGTCGCCGAAGCGCGCCCGGAAGCGGCCGACCGTCTGCGGCGCGAGCGCGATCTCGGGCACGAGCACGATCGTGCCCAGGCCGCGCTCGAGCGCGGCCGCCGCCGCTCGGAGGTAGACCTCGGTCTTGCCGCTGCCGGTCGCGCCGTAGAGCAGGAAGTGGGCGCCGCCGGCGTCGAGGGCGCCGGTCACCCGGGCCAGCGCGGCCGCCTGGGCATCGCTCAGTCGCTCGGGCGGCGCCTCGCCCTCCAGCGACTGCCGCTCGGCGGGTGGTGCCTGCTCCTTTCGGCGCGCCCGTCGCACCGGCGCGACGAGCTCGAGTGCCCGCGCCGTCGTCGAGCCGTAGTACTCGGCGAGCCAGACCGCGAGGTCGACGAGCGTCGGCGGCAGCTCGTGCACGACCCTCTCGACGGGCCGTGCCTCCACGCCCCGCGGCGGCGCGTCGACGACATCCACCACCACCCCGCGCGCCCTGGCCCGCCCGAACGGCACCGAGACGACGGCGCCCTTCCCCGCGCCGTCGGGAAGCTCGTAGGTGAACTCGCGCCCGCCGAGCGCGCGTGTGGTGACGAGCGGGACTACGGTGCCGAAGCGCAGGCCGTCGAGACTAGACGCCGGCCGCGACGAGCACGAAGTCCGTCGCGAACCCCAGCGTCAGCCCGAGCAGCAGCCCCCACGCCGTGATCACCTTGGTGGAGAAGAGCCGGCAGACGTTCAGCAGCTCCATCACGACGTAGAGGATCGATCCCGCGGCGAGCGACAGGAACAGGATCGAGATGCCGGTCGACGTCCATGCCTGCCCGACGATGGTGCCGAAGAAGGTCGGGAAGCCGCCGATCACGCCGAGCAGCCCGAGAAACCGCCAGCTAGGCGGCTCCGAGTCGCCGCTCAGCGGGGCGACGATGCCGAAGCCCTCGGTGGCGTTGTGGAGGCTGAAACCGATCACCAGCACGTAGGCGAGGCTGAGCTTGTCGAGCGCCGCCGCCTGGCCGATCGCGAGCCCCTCGGAGAAGTTGTGCAGGCCGATCCCGGTCGCGATGAAGAGCGCCAGCCAGCGCGCGGGCGTGAGGCCGACGAAATGCGAGCGCTCGAGCTCCGTGGCGGAGGCGGCGCCCGGGCCGAGGAACGCCTTGCGCCGGCGCGCCTTCATCCACGAGTCGTAGTAGACGAGGCTCAGCAGGCCGACCGCGAAGCCGCCGAACGCGAGCGCGGCGTAGCCGGTGAACTGGCCCCAGTCACGCCCGTTGAGCGCGTCCTCGACCGGCTCGATCGCCTCGACGAGCACGTCCCAGAGCAGGAAGATCAGGATCCCGGTCGCGGTCGCGCTGAGGAACGTCTTGAAGCCCTGGCCGACGTCGTGGAGCCGGCCCATCGGGAGGCCGATGAAGATCGTCGCCCCCGCAAGCAGCCCGAGCAGCAGGATGTGTCCCGTCGACATGCGGATCGCACCGTAGCAGTTCGTGTAAGGGCTCCCTTACACGAGGGCGCGAGTAGCATTCCGCGCGTGGCGCAGGGGCATTCCGTCGACGAGTATCTGGAGACGATCTACTTTCTCGCCTTCCCGATCGGCGAGTACAGGCCGCAGCGCAGCGGCTCGCCCACGCTGGCCTCGCGCGTGGCGGAGATGCTCGGCGTCTCGCGCGCCTCCGCCGGTGAGATGCTGAAGCGGCTCGAGGCCGACGGGCTCGTCGAGCGCGGCGAGCGCAAGGAGGCGATCCTCACGGCGGCTGGCCGCGAGCGGGCCGAGCAGGTCGTCCGCAAGCACCGGATCGTCGAGCGGCTGCTGACGGACTTCATGGGCTACACGGCCGCGGAGGCGCACGTGCACGCGGACGAGATCGGCGAGAGCTTCAGCGACGACATGATCGAGCGCGTCAGCGAGAAGCTCGGCCACCCGGACCGCTGCCCCCACGGCTGGCCCGTCGACACCGATTTCGAGCAGGCCGAGAACCGCGAGCTCGCGCCGCTCGCTGACCTCTCACCGGGCTCGCGTGCGGAGATCGTGCGCCTGGCCGAGCACGACGGCGAGCTGCTGCACTGGTTCTACGACCAGGGGTTCGTCCCGGGCGCCGAGGTGGAGGTGCGCGAGACGCAGCCGGCCGCCGAGCAGCTCACGGTGCGCTTGGACGGCCACGAGCAGACGATCGCGGAGAAGGCCGCCTCGGGCCTCTTCGTCCGGCCTGTCGCGGGCGCCTAGTCGATCTTGTGCTCTTCGAGGATCGTGCAGCCCTCGCCGGGGCTGAGCCGGACGACCTCGCGCAGATCCGCCGCCGCATTGGCTGTGATCTCCTGCGTGCACTCGTCGGTGGGCCGGTCGAGCATGCCGCAGTTGCCGTCGCACGGGCGCTGGAAGCTGACGAGCCGGTACGTGCCGGGGTCGAGCCGGATCGTCGCCCGCGGGATGCGCTCGTCGCTCAGCCGCACCTGGGTCACGGACCTGCCCGCTTGCTCGACGCGCACGTACGAGTACGAGCCTTCGACGTAGAGGCCGCCGCCCGCCCACTCCTGGCGCACGTGGAGCGTCGCCGCCTCCGCGGAGCGAGGCACCGGGTGCGAGCCTCCACAGCTCGCGAGAAGCGGCACCGTGGCGAGGGCGCCCAGCGCAGCGAGTCTCGACCCTGTCGTCACGTGCCGCTTATACGCCGCGGCCCGGCCGCGCCGGCACGCCGGACCCTCCAAGTAACCTGTTACTTGCTCCGGAAGCGGGTCTGCGTCCCGGAGACGTGCTGGAGGAACGCATCCGGATGGTGGACGCGGAGCGGGACGTCGAGCAGCACCTCCCCGGTCGAGACGCGCCGCGGCCGGCGTTGAGCTCGGCGAACGTGAAGGCGCACCTGCTCGTAGCTCGGACGGCGAAATCCCTGCTCCTCGGCACGTTCTCCGATCGCGCGACAGATCTCCGCGGCACGGTACGGCCGAGCCGCAAGGCGGTCGATCTCGTCGAGGAGCCGCGTCGAGATCCGAGGCGCGAAGAACCCCACGGGCTCAACGGTGCCGCACCATTCGTCACGCGTCAGTCACGGCATCGTGCCGAAACCGTGTCCTGGTAACAGACTGTTACTTGGAACTCAGGCGGTGGCCGGGGAGGTCGCGCCGGCCGCTGCGCGCAGGGCGTCGGCCTTGTCGGTGCGCTCCCACGTGAAGTCGTGGTCGTCGCGGCCGAAGTGGCCGTACGCGGCGGTCTTGGCGTAGATCGGCCGGCGCAGGTCGAGGTCGCGCAGGATCGCGGCCGGGCGGAGGTCGAAGAGCTCGCGGTCGTTGATCAGCTCCTCGATCCGCGCGACCGGCACGTGCTCGGTGCCGAACGTGCGCACCGCGACCGAGACCGGGTGCGCCACGCCGATCGCGTAGGCGACGTTGACCTCGCAGCGGTCGGCGAGGTCCGCCGCGACGACGTTCTTCGCCACGTAGCGCGCGGCGTACGCCGCCGAACGGTCGACCTTCGTCGGGTCCTTGCCGGAGAACGCGCCGCCGCCGTGCCGCGCGGCGCCGCCGTACGTGTCGACGATGATCTTGCGCCCGGTCAGGCCGGTGTCGCCCATCGGCCCGCCGATCACGAACTTGCCGGTCGGGTTGACGTAGACGAAGTCGCGGTCCTGCAGGCGCTTCTCGTCGTAGAGGTCAGGCGGGAGGATCGGGTGCAGGACGCGCTCGACCAGGTCGGGCTTGATCAGCGTCTGCGCGTCGCAGCCGTCCGCGTGCTGCGTCGAGACGAGGATCCGGTCGATCTCGACCGGCGTCTGCCGCCCCTCGTCGTCGACCTCGTAGCGCACCGTGACCTGGGCCTTGCCGTCGGGCCGCAGGTACGGCAGCTCGCCGACCTTGCGCACCTCCGCGAGCCGCTTACAGATCTTGTGCGCGAGCATGATCGGCAGCGGCATCAGCTCGGCCGTCTCGTTCGACGCGTAGCCGAACATCATCCCCTGGTCGCCCGCGCCGACCCGGTCGAGCGGGTCGTCGTCGCCGGGGTCGTGCTGCGTCTCGTACGAGGCGTCCACGCCCTGCGCGATGTCGGGAGACTGCTCATCGAGTGCGACCACAACGCCGCACGTGTGCGCGTCGAAGCCCCACTCCGAGTGGGTGTAGCCGATGTCGGCGATCCGGGCGCGCACCAGCGCCGGGATGTCGACGTAGATCTCGGTCGTGATCTCGCCGGCGACGACGACCAGGCCGGTCGTGATCAGCGTCTCGCAGGCGACGCGGCCGTCGGGGTCCTTCGCGAGCACGGCGTCGAGCACCGAGTCGGAGACCTGGTCCGCGACCTTGTCCGGGTGGCCCTCGGTGACCGACTCCGAGGTGAAGAGGTACTCGCGCGCAGCCATACCGGCGGGCAAGGCTACTTGATCTCGAGGAACGCGTCGAAGGTGCGCGAGTCACCCTCGCCTTCCGACCAGGCAAGGAGCGAGCGCAACGGCTGCAGGTTCTCGACCACGTCCTGCGGCAGGTCTCCCCCCGCAAGGCTTGCGACGCTCTCGAGCAGCGGCACGAGGTTCTTGATGTCCAGGTACACCACGTCGCCGGTCGAGTCCGGCATCCCGGCGGCGTCCTTCGCCTCCTTGAAGTCGGCGCTGTCCGTGAGGCTCGAGCCGGCGCCGTAGTCGGCGACGCCATTCGGGCCGGTGGTGATCACGATCTTGCCGTTCCCCCCGCTGCCGTAGTGGATCGCGAACTGGCCGAGGTCGACCGTCTTGACCTCGTGGCCGTTCTGCATGCCGCTTTCGACCCGGCCGCCGGTCATCGCGGCCAGGTGTGCGGCGAGCTTGTCCAGGGTCGAAAGCGCAGCGCTCTTGTCCTGCGGGTCGAGCGCGAGCGTGAACTCCGGAATCAATGCGCTCGGCCGGACGTAGAAAGCCAGCTCGCCTCCGAGCAGCGCCGTCAGCTCATCCGGCGTGATGCCGAGGTACTCCTTCAGCTCCTGAACCGCCGCGGCGAACTGCTGGCTCGAGAGCAGCTTGTCGAGCTGGCCCGCCGTCCCCTTCCCGGAGAAGTCCAGCAGCGCCAACGCGTTCTCGGGCACGCCCCCGATCAGCTGCGAGGTGAAGTCACTGCTCCCGAAGCTCCCGCCGCTCGAGGCTCCGCGGGCGCGCAGGCCGTCGTCCTCCGCGCTCAGCGAGACCGAGAGGTATTTCAGCGTGTCCAGCCCGAGCGATGCGGCGCCGAGTCCGGAGCCGCTTCGGGCCGACGCCTTCGAGACCAGCTGGTTGAGCTGCTGCCCGTCGACGTAGGCCTTCACGATCGTCTCGCCCGGAAGCTTCTTCATCGCTTCCGTGAACGAGGCGTCGTCGGCGAGCGGGGTCTGGTCGCCCTTCAGCGCCGAGGCGATCCCGACCTCGCTGTCGGAGAGCGCATACCAGCCGTTCACCTCGCGGTAGACGACCTTGCTGCCGGACGGGTCGCGGGCGTTCAGCTTCGCCACCAGCGCCTTGAGCTTCGCCGCGTCGTCAGGCTTCGTCAGCGCCACCGCCTCCGTCGTGGCGGCCGTCCCCGCGCTCACTACCGCCACGTCGAGCTCGGGACCGAGTGCGGGCTCGACGTCGCTCTTCCAGTCAACGCCGTTCTTCGAGAACTCGGCCTGCAGCCGCGCGAGCGCCTTGTCGCGGCCCGGGAACTTCTGCGAGAGCTCGTCGAGCTGCTGCCACTGGCTCGAGCCGAGGTCGCTGTCGACGGACACGAACGCGACGACGCCGGCGCGGACCATGCTCGCACCCGCGGGTGTGGAGCCGCCCCTAGCCACGTTGCTCGACGTCTTGTCGCCGCATGCGGCCGCGGGCAGCGCGAGAAGCACGAGCAGGGCGATGGGCAGGACGCGGCGGCGCATGATCACTCCCGGGTTGGCTGTCGGCCCATCAGGCTTTCAGCTAAGTCGGTCAGATCCTGCCCGTCAAGAACGTTACAGACGCCCTCCGTGATCGGGAGCTCGATGCCCACGCGGTGCGAGAGCCGCCGCAGGACCGGCGCCGTCGTAAGGCCCTCGACGGTGCCGATCTGCCGCTCGGCCTCCTCGGGCGAGGCGCCCTGCGCGATCAGCTCGCCGGCGTGGCGATTGCGGCCTAGGCGGCTCCAGCAGCTGACGATCAGGTCGCCCATCCCCGCGAGGCCGGAGAAGCTCTCGGCCCGGGCCCCGCACGCCTCGCCGAGCCGCGCCATCTCGGCCAGGCCGCGTGCGATCAGCGCAGCCTTCGCGTTGTCGCCGAGGCGGAGGCCGTCGACGCCGCCCGCGGCGAGCGCGATCACGTTCTTCGCCGCCGCGCAGAGCTCGACGCCGACCAGGTCCTCGTTCACGTAGACGCGGAACGCGAGTGAGTTCACCGCCTGCTGGAGCTCCTCCGCGAGGCGCGGATCCGAGCTCGCGATCACGGCGGCCGCCGGAAGCCCCTCGGCGATCTCCTCCGCGAAGTTCGGCCCCGAGAGCACGGCGAGCCCGCGCCGCTCGACGAGCTGCGAGAGCCGCCCGCCGCTCTCCGGGTCGAGGCCCTTCGTCAGGCTCAGCACCGGCGCCGCGCCGGGCAGCCCACGCACCACCTCCGCGAACGCGCGGCTCGGCACCGCGACCACGTGGAGGTCGGCGCCGGCGAGCGTGGGATCGTCGACCGTCGTCGCGGCGACGCCCTCGAGGTCGAGGTTCGGCAGGTAGCGCGGGTTCCGCCCGGTCTCCTCGATCTCGCGTGCCTGCTCGGGGTCGCGCGTCGCGAGGGTGACGTCGTGGCCGCGGCCGGCGAGCACGCGCGCGAACGCGGTGCCCCAGGCGCCTGCGCCGACGACGGCGGCCCTCATGAGCGCCTGACGAAGTCGATCGACACGGGAACGCCCTCGAGCTCGAACCGCTCGCGGAGCTGATTCTCGACCCAGTAGCCGTAGTCGCGCGTGATCAGGCCCGGATCGTTCACGAAGAAGCGGAAGCGCGGCGGGCGCGCCTGCACCTGCGTGCCGTAGAGCAGGTTCAGCCGGCGGCCGTTGCGCGCCGGCGGCTCGCGGGCCTCGCGCAGCTCGGCGAGGAAGCGGTTCAGCGCGGGCGTGCCGATGCGGGCGGCGTGCTTCTCGAAGAGCTCCTCGATCCGGTCGAGCAGGCGCGAGATGCCGCGGCCGCTCTTCGCGGACACCGTCACCACCGGCGGGCGCTGCCGCAGGCGCGAGGCGATCCGCGGGCGCACATCCTCGATCGCGGTCTCGGTCACGTCCCACTTCGAGAGGACGACGATCGTCGAGTCCTGCGCCTTGCGCGCGATGTCGGCCACGGACAGGTCCTGGTCGACAAGGCCCTCGTTCGCATCGACGAGGACGAGCGCCACGTCGGCGCGCTCGGCGGCTGCGAGCGCACGCAGCTCGGAGTAGTACTCGATTCCCTGCCGCTGCTTGCGCTTCCGGCGAATGCCCGCGGTGTCGACCAGCACGAAGCTGCGGTCGCCGCGCTGGAGAACCGTGTCGATCGCGTCGCGCGTCGTGCCAGGGACCTCCGAGACGATCACGCGCTCCTCGCCGAGCAACGCGTTCAGCAGGCTCGACTTGCCGACGTTCGGCCGGCCCAGGATCGCCACGCGGATCGCCTCCTCCCCGACCTCGTGCGGCCCGCTGCCGGGAAGCATCGTCACGACGGCGTCGAGCAGGTCGCCGGTGCCGTGCCCGTGCTGGGCCGAGAGCGGCACCGGGTCGCCGAGCCCGAGCCGGTGGAACTCGAGCGCGAGCGCGTCCTGGCGCGGGTCGTCGATCTTGTTCGCGAGCAGGAGCACGGGCTTGCGCGCGCGGCGCAGGATCGCCGCGAGCTCCTCGTCGCCGGGGGTGATCCCCGCGCGGGCGTCGACCACGAACAGGATCAGGTCGGCCTCGCCGATCGCCGCCTGCGCCTGGTCGACGATCGAGCGCGTGATCGGGCTCGGGTCGACGATGTCGACGCCGCCGGTGTCGATCAGCCGGAAGCGGCGGCCGTTCCAGTCGGCGACCAGCTCCTTGCGGTCTCGCGTCACGCCGGGCGTCTCGTGCACGACGGCCGCCCGCGACTCGGTCAACCGGTTGACGAGCGTGGACTTGCCGACGTTCGGGAAGCCGACGACGGCGACGGTGCCTGCCAGCTCCTCGGCCACGGCGTCACGCCGGCTGGCGCGCTCGGACCAGCTCTTCGATCTGGGCGACGACGTCTTCGACATCGAGCTCGGTGGTGTCGATCTGCACGGCGTCCTCCGCCGGCCGCATGCGTGCCGCGTCGCTCTCGTCGCGCAGGCGCAGGTCGGTCGCGAGCGCGTCGGCGCCGATCTCGGGCCGCTCGGCGAGTCGCCGGCCCGCGCGCACCGACCGGTCGGCGTTGAGGTAGATCTTCACCTCGGCCTGCGGCGCGACGACGGTGCCGATGTCGCGGCCCTCGATCACGACGTTGCCCTCGTCCCCGAGCTCGCGCTGGCGGTCGCGCATCACCGCGCGCACGGCCGGGTGGCGCGCAACCACGGGCACGAGGCTGTCGATCTCGGCCCGCCGGATCGAGGAGGTGACGTCGGTGTCGGCGATCGAGACGCGCCCGCGCTCGTCGAAGCTGACGGGGTTGTCGGCCGCGAGCTCGCCCAGCTCCTCGCCGTGCGCGAGCGGGATCCCGCGCTGGCGCGCGAGCCACGTGAGCGCCCGGTACATCGCGCCGGTGTCGAGATAGCGGAAGGCGAGCCGCTCGGCCAGACGCCGGGCGACCGTGCTCTTGCCGGCCCCCGCCGGCCCGTCGATGGCGACGATCATCGTTGTGTGACCGAGTGCAGCAGCTCGAAGAACCCGGGGAAGCTTACAGCGACCGCTTCCGGGTCCCTGAGCTCCACACCGTCACGCGAGACGAGCCCGGCGACGGCCCCCAGCATCGCGATCCGGTGGTCGCCGTGCGAGCTCATCGCGCCGCCTTTGAGGCGTGCGGGGACGCCTCGCACCTCGAGGCCGTCGTCGGTCGCAGTGATGTGGGCTCCGAGCGCCCGGAGCGACGTCGTCACGGTCTCGATGCGGTCGGTCTCCTTCACGCGCAGCTCCCGTGCGCCCTCGACCCGGCTCGTGCCGCGCGCGACGGCGGCGGCCAGCGCGAACAGCGGCAGCTCGTCCACGAGCAGCGGCACCTCCTCGGCGGTCACGGTCGTCGCGACCAGCTCCGCCGAGAGGATCTCGACGTCCCCGACCGGCTCCCCGCCGCTTCGATGCCGGTGGAAGATCGTCACGCGCGCGCCCATGCGCGCGAGGACCTCGAGCAGCCCGGTGCGGCGCGGGTTGAGGCCGACGTCGTGGATCGTCAGCTCCGACCCCGGCAGCAGCGTCGCAGCGACGAGAAACGGTGCGGCGGCGGAGAAGTCGCCCGGCACGAAGACGTCGCCCAGGGCGAGCCGCTCGGCCGGGCCGACGGAGATCCGCCGCTGCTGCCGGTTCACGCGCACCCCGGCCGACTGCAGCATCAGCTCCGTGTGGTCGCGCGTCGGCAGCGGCTCGACCACGGTGGTCCGGCCCTGCGCGTAGAGGCCCGCGAGCAGGACGCAGGACTTCACCTGTGCGCTTGCGACCGGCAGCTCGTAGCGGATCGCGCGCAGGCCGCCGCCCTCGATCGCGAGCGGCGCGGTGCCGTCGGCGGTCTCGACCCGCGCGCCCATTTGCGCGAGCGGCTCGGCGATCCGCTCCATCGGACGGCGGCGCAGCGACTCGTCGCCGGTCAGCTCGAAGCGCCCCCGCTGCCCCGCCAGGATCCCGGCCAGCAGCCGCATCGTCGTGCCGGAGTTCCCGCAGTCGATCGGCGCGCCGGTGGCGCGGAGCCCGCGCACGCCGGCGCCCTCGATGCGCAGGGTGTCGATCTCGTCCTCGTGCACCCTCGCCCCGAGCTCGCGAACGGCCGCGAGCGTCGCCTCCGTGTCCCGCGAGCGGCCGAAGCCGCGGACGCTCGTCTCGCCGTCCGCGACCGCACCGAGTAGCAGGGCGCGGTGGGAGATCGACTTGTCGCCGGGGACGGCGATGTGCCCGCGCAACGCCGTCGCGGGCTCGATCTTCACGGCGCCAGCACCGGCGAGACGACGACGCCGTAGCCCTGCGACTCGAGCAGCGCCGCCGCGCGTTCGGCCTCGCCCTCGCCCGTCACGAGCAGCGTGAGCGTCCCGCCGCGCTCGGGCGAGACGTGCTGGAGCTCGAAATCCTCGATGTTGATCCGCTGTGCGCCGAGCGCCTGCGTGATCGCCGCGAGGACGCCTGGGCGGTCCGGCACGTGGACGCGTAGCTGGTGCAGACGGCCGGGGTCGGGGTACGCGTCGGCGAGCATGCGCCGGCGGTTGCCCGCCGCCTCGCCGATCCAGCGGGCGAGGAAGCCGGCGTCTCCAGCCTCCAGGGCGGCCTCGAGCTGCTCGATCCGGCGGCGGTGCTCGGCCAGCGACTCCCGGATCGCGCCGCCGTTTTCGAGGAAGATGTCGACCCAGATGCGCGGGTTCGCGCCCGCGACGCGCGTCATGTCGCGGAGGGAGCCGCCGGCCGCCGCGAGCGGCTCGTGCCCCTCGAAGCGCGTCGCGCCGGCCTGGTTGACGAGCAGGTTCGCGAGCGCGTGCGGGAGGTGGCTCGTGAGCGCGACGAGGCGGTCGTGGGCCTCGGGATCGACCGCGACCGGGGTGGCGCCGAGCGCCGAGACGAAGCCGTGCACGAGCCGGTGGCGGGCGGGGTCGGTCTCGGCGGCGGGCGTCAGAAACCACGTCGCGCCCTCGAACAGCTCCGCGTTCGCGTGCTCGGGTCCGCGCGCCTCCGAGCCGCAGACGGGGTGACCGCCGACGAAGCGCGCAGAGCCGCGGGCTGCGGCGCTGACGCCGAGTTTCGTCGAGCCGACGTCGGTGATCGTCGTTCCGTCGGTGGTGGCCGCCAGCGCCGCGCGCACCTGTGCGGCCAGCTGCGCGACGGGGGCGGCGACCACGGCGAGCTCGGCGCCGGCGACGGCGGCCTCGAGTGACCTCGCCGGCTCGTCGAGCGCACCGCGTGCGGCGGCCGCCTCCAGCGCGGCCTGGTCGGGGTCGAATCCCGCGACCTCCGTAACGACGCCGGCGCGCTTCGCGGCAAGCGCGACGGACGCGCCGATGAGGCCGGTCCCGAGGATCGCAAGGCGCCGTAGCTCCACGGGGCCAGGCTAACCGCGCGGCGCCCGCGTGGGCAGCACGTCACAGGCGGGTCCCATCCCTAACCCCCACCCACCCGGGGATCGATCACGCTAGCGACGAAGGTGTGACGGGGCTGTCACGCGGGTGTGTCGGAGGTGTGCCGGTTCGCCCACAACGCGCGCGGGACACCGGCCCCGCCACCGGAGCCGCGTCGGCTCAGCCGATCTGCTTGCCGAGCAGCTCTGCGACCTCGCGCACCTCGCGGGCGAAGTCACCGAACTCGGCGGTCGGGATCTGCTGCGGCCCGTCGCACAGCGCCTGCTCGGGCTCGGGGTGCGACTCGACGATGATCCCGTCCGCGCCGACGGCGGCGGCTGCGCGCGCCAGCGGCAGCACCAGGTCTCGGCGCCCCGCCGCGTGGGAGGGGTCGACGATCACCGGCAGGTGCGTCTCGTGCTTCAGCACCGCCACGGAGCCGAGGTCGAGCGTGTAGCGCGTCGTGCGCTCGAACGTCTTGATCCCGCGCTCGCAGAGCACGATCCGCTCGTTCCCCTCGCGCGCGACGTACTCGGCCGCCATCAGCAGCTCCTCGACCGATGCCGACGGGCCGCGCTTCAGCAGCACCGGCTTGTCCGCACGGCCCACCTCGGCCAGCAGCATGAAGTTCTGCATGTTGCGCGCGCCGATCTGGATCACGTCCGCAGCATCCAGCACCGCCTCGACGTGGCGCGGGTCCATCAGCTCCGTCACGACCGGCAGGCCCGTCTCGTCCCGAGCCTCGCGCAGGATCGTGAGCGCGTCCTCGCCGAGCCCCTGGAACGTGTACGGCGACGTCCGCGGCTTGAACGCGCCGCCGCGGAGCCAGGTCGCGCCGGCCTCGTTCACCGCGCGCGCGGTCTCGAGCGTTTGCTCGCGGTACTCGACCGTGCACGGCCCCGCGATCAGCCCGAAGTACTCGTCCCCTACCTTGCGGCCCTCGACGTCGATCACCGTCGGGTCGGGCGAGACCTCGCGCGAGACGAGCTTGTACGGCTTCAGGATTGGCAGCACCTGCTCGACCCCGGGGTAGCCCTCGAGCGGCAGCGTCGCCAGCAGCTCGCGCTCTCCGATCGCGCCGATCACCGTCGACTGCCGCCCGCGCGAGACGCGCGCGTCCACGCCGGCCTCCTGCAGCCGCGCGAGCACGTGCTCGGTCTGGTCCGGCGTGGCGCCGGTCGCCATCACGATCAGCAGCTCGGGGGATCCGTTCGTCGCCACGGCCATCAGAGGCTACCGCCGTGTAAGTACCCGCCGCGCGGCCGAAATCGACGCCGCAGCCCAGTTGCGATACTGACCCCGATGCGAATCTTCAGCGGGATCAGAGCCTCTGGGCAGAAGACCCTCGGCAACTACAGCGGCGGCTTCCGCCAGTACGCGGCGACGCAGGAGCGCGGCGAGGCGTTCTTCTGCATCGTCGACCTGCACTCGATCACGACGCCGTTCGAGCCGGACGAGCTGCGCGATTCGACCCTCGACCTCGCCGCGATGCTCTTCGCGACCGGCCTCGATCCCGACCGGTCCACCGTCTTCGTCCAGAGCCACGTCGCGGCGCACCCCGAGGCGGCGTGGCTGCTCGGCTCGGTCACGAGCTTCGGCGAGCTCCGCCGGATGACGCAATTCAAGGACCGCGCGGCCGAGCAGGACTTCGTCTCGGCGGGTCTATTCACCTATCCGGTGCTGATGGCGGCGGACATCCTGCTCTACCAGACCGACCTCGTTCCGGTCGGCGACGACCAGCGCCAGCACGTCGAGCTGACGCGTGACATCGCGGAGCGGTTCAACCAGCGCTTCGGGGCGACGTTCGTCGTTCCCAACGTCGCGATCCCCGAGGAGGGGGCGCGGATCAAGAATCTGCAGGAGCCCGAGCGCGTGATGTCGACGTCGCGCGGTGCGCCGCAGGGCGTGGTGCGGATGATCGACCCCCCGGAGACGATCCGCAAGAAGTTCAAGACCGCGGTCACGGATTCGGGCACCGACGTTCGCCACGACCCGCAGGAGAAGGCGGGCATCTCGAACCTGATCGAGATCATGGCAGTGGCGACAGGCGACCCGATCGGCCAGATCGAGTCGCGCTACGACGGCCAGGGCTACGGCCGCTTCAAGGAGGACGTGGCCGAGGCGGTCGTCGCGCTGCTCGAGCCAATCCAGCAGCGCTACAACGAGCTGCGCGCCGACGAGCTGCAGCTCAAGACGATGCTCGCGCGCGGCGCCGAGAAGGCGCGCGAAACCTCGGCGCCCATGCTCGAGCAGATGTACGAGCGCATGGGCTTCGTACGCCCCTAGGAAGCCGTGCGGCCCCTCCGGAGAGGGGCCGCACGCAGTTCGAGATCTCGGCGCCTAGTGGGCGTCGAAGACGTTCGCGAGGCTGTTCATCGCAGCGTCCCGCGAGCTCAGCGGAGCCAGCCCGTAGCGCTGCTCGATCGTCGCGAGCACCGTGGTCGTGTCGTACTCGGTGTGGTCGACGACGAACGGCCCCTTCAGGTGCGGGCCGAGCACGAGCGCGGGGACACGCGTCCCCGGGCCCCACTGGTCGTGCGGGCCGTTGTCGTTGCCCTGGCCCGGCGGCGGCACGTGGTCCCACTCGCCGCCGAACTCGTCGTAGGTGACGAGCACGAGCGTGTTCTCCTTGCATTTGCTGTTCTCGATCGACTGCAGCAGGTCGACGAGGTGGTCGCTGCCGTCCGGCTCGCTCGCGTAGCCGGGGTGCTCGTTCTCCTCGCCGCTCGGCTTGACGAAGCTGACCGGCTTGAGGTTGCAGTGGCTCGTCGAGCTCCCGGCATCCTGGATGAACTCCTGCTCGTCGCGCAGGTGCGCGGCGCGGTTCGCAAGTCCGGCCGCGGTCTGCGTTGTGAACGGGGCGTAGTAGTTGAACGGCTGGTGGTGGTACTGGAACAGGTTGTCCGGGCAGCGCGGCCAGGCCGCGACGGTCGGGTCGACGTTCGGGTCGGAGCAGCCCGTCGGCGTCGCCGCCGGGGCCGTGCCGTTCGTCCAGCCGGGCGCGCCGACGTCGCCGTTGGCGTTCGACCAGCCGCCGGAGTACCAGGCCCAGTCGACGCCCTTCGCCGTCAGCCGGTCGCCGATCGTCGGGTTCGTCTGCACCGGAAGCCTCGGTGCGAAGTTCGACGTCGGCTGGAAGGCCGGCGTCTGCGTGTTGACCGAGTAGTCGCCGCATGCGAGGCCGGCGATCGTCGTCGGCAGACCGCACGACTGCGTCAGCGCCCCGTTGACCAGGCCGGTGTCCGGCGAGGTGTAGAGCGCGCCCATCCCGGGTGGCCGGTTCGACACGGGTGGCGAGGTCGCAACGGGAAAGCCATTGCGGTCGAGCACCGAATGCGTGGCGTTGGCCGGGCAGCCATTCGCTCCGCTGCACACCGGCGACGCCGCTGCGATCAGCCACTGATGGTTCAGATACGAGCCGCCGAATGCAGCCTGGAAGAAGTTGTCGAGGATCGCGTACTTCGGGTGCCCGGGCCCGTGTAGGTAGCGGTAGATCGGCAGGGCGCGCGTGTCGTAGACGCCCATGTCGAGACCCGCCGCGTCGCTTCCGAGCACGTAGCGGTTCTGCTGCCCGCCGTTGAGCTGGAAGATCTCGTGGTAGAAGCGGTGCACGATGTCGCGCGTGCAGCCGCCGGGGCGGGCGTCGGGAACGACCTGCCCGTTCGCCGGGTTGATCCCGCCCTTGCGCAGCCCGTTCGGGAAGCTGAAGGCCGACAGGACAGGCGGGCACGTGATGTCGTCAGGACTGATGTAGTCGTCGATCCGGAAGGGCGCGTTCGCGAAGTGGCTCGGGAACGTACCTCCGGTCGTGTTGTCGCAGGTGTCGCTGAGCGGAGCGGACGGGTTCGCCGCCGACCGGGCCTGCAGGTTCGCGTCGTCCTGGTAGAGGCACTCGTACGGCGCGAAGCTGCTCGGGCCGGTCTGCCCGAGCTGCGTCGTGTGCGCAGCGTCGGCGCCGGAGAGCACGCGTACGCGCTCCCAGCCGCCGTACAGGTTGTCGAAGCTGTGGTTCTCCTCGTAGATGACCACGATGTGCTGGATCTGACGCAGCTTCTGCGCGTCTCCCCTGCCGCCGCCGGGCGCCGCACTCGACGCCGCGGCCCCGGTGAGCACCGCCGTCGCGGTCGCGGCGAGTGCCGCGAGCCATTTCGTCATGAGACCTCCTCGGTTGTCCCCTGGGCCGAGACGATGGCAAACGGCGCGCCCAGCGGTCAAACCGCAACGCACGGCGGCTCCGGCACAGGCGTTGAAGTGCAACACCCTGCGATATAGATTCCTGCGACCGGAGTCACGAAGGGGAGGGAGCGACTATGAAACGCCATCTTGGCCGGCTCGCGCCGGTGGTCTTCAGCGCAGCCGTGCTCGTCGTCGTACTGTCGATCGGAGCAGGCCCGGCCGGCGCGGACAAGGCGCCCTCGCCCGTCGGTAGCGCAACCAAGGCGCTGCTCTTCTCGTCCGACGGCATGCGGCCGGACCTGATGCAGCAGTACGCAGCTGCGGGCGCCATGCCGACCTATGCGAAGCTGATGCACGACGGCGTCGTCGGCGACAACGGCATGACGCAGGCGTTCCCGCCGAACACCGGCGTCGGCTGGTACACGATGGCGACCGGCGCCTACCCCGGCGAGCACGGGTCGACCAACAACACCTTCCACCGCACCGGCGATTCGAACTTCAACAACTCAACGTCCTTCTCCGGAGCAGGGGTCCTGCAGGCGGACACGATCGCCGCCGCGGCCGAGCGGGCGGGCAAGAGGGTCGCGCAGATCGAGTGGGTCGGCGGCCGGAGCGCGAACATCGCTGGGCCGACGGTCGACTTCCAGAACTTCTTCTCCACGCGCGGCGTCCTCGCCGCACCGCTGAACGCGACCGAGCAGGCAGGCGCCGCGGCGTTCGGAATCTCGTACCAGGTCGCCGCGTTCGCCGACGCCGCGGGTTGGACGAACGTCCCCGCCAGCACGCTGCCGGCGAAGGAGACGACGCTGACCGTCGCCACCACCTTCGCCGCCCAGAACCCGACGCGCACGTACGACGTCTACCTGTATGCGGAAGGGAGCGGCTACGACCACGTTTTGCTCGTGCGTACGCTCGACGCGAAGGACGGGAGCAAGGCAGCGTCGACCCTCGCAGTCGGCGACTTCAAGGAGATCAAGCTCCGTGGTGCCGACGGCTTGATCGGCGCGCGCGCGGGGCAGACGGCCGGCTTTTACGCGAAGCTGATCACGCTCGCGCCCGACCTCTCCTCGTTCAAGCTCTACTTCACTTCGGTTGCGCGTGTGATCGCGACGTGCTCGACGGCCGCGTGCGATGCGCTGCCCGCGGGCGGCGCCGGCGAAAACAAGCTCGAGAAGTACATCGCGGACAACCTCCCGACCGTGATCGACGCCGACTTCGCGCCGCTCGAGGCGCGGATCATCGACGAGGACACGTATGTCCAGCAGGGCCGCGACCTCGAGAAGGCCTACGGCGACGCGGTGCTGAACTACATCCTCGGGACGCTCCAGCCGAACACCGACCTCGCGCTCGTCGGCTACCCGGTCACGGACGAGTTCTCGCACCAGTTCATGGGGCTCTACACGCCCACCGACATGGACGGCGCGCCGAACCCGTACTACGACGACGTCGAGGGCGACGGCATTCCGGACGGCCGAACGGCGGTCCGCGAAGGCTACGTCCGCAGCGCCTACCACGAGGCCGACGCGAAGCTGGCGCTGGCACGCAGCCTGCTGGGCGGCAATCCGACCACAATCGCCGGCTCCGACCATGGCTTCGGGGCCCAGTGGTACGCCGTCAATGCCCGCAAGGTGCTCTTCGACGGCCAGGTCAACGGGAACTCGCTCCAGGCAAGCGGCGGCAACACCGCATCCAACTGCCGCGCCGCCGCCAACGACCTGACGAAGGCGTGCTGGGCCGGCGGGACGATCCAGGTCTACGTCAACCCGACGCTCCCGGCCGGGACGACGTACGAGCAGGTGCGCACGGCCGTGGTCAACGCGTTCCAGAACCTGGCCGACCCGGCGAACCCGGGCAAGCAGCTCGTGCTCCGGGTGCTGAAGAAGGAGGAGCTACGGAACGTCGACGGCTCCGACTCGCTGCACCCGAACCGCAGCGGCGACATCGTCGTCGTGCTGCGGCCGCCGTACCAGTCGGACGCGGCGACGCCGGGCCAGCGGATCGCCTTCTCGCAGTTCTTCGGCCAGCACGGCTACCTGCCGAACCTCGTCGACATCCCGCACAACGTCAACATGCACGGGACGTTCGTCGCTGCGGGCCCGGGCATCCGGCACCAGGACCCGGTCGCCGGAATTCGCGCGGTCGACATCGCACCGACGCTGTCGCTGCTGATGGGAGTTCCCGGTCCGCAGAACGCACGTGGCCGGATCCTCTACAACCTCCTCACGACCCCGGGCCAACTGAAAGAGGTGACGATCCTCGACATCAGCGACTACCACGGCCAGCTGATCCCGCTCACGGAGGCTTCCGACAGCTTCGGGCCGACGTTCACGATCGGAGGGTCGGCGTTCCTGAAACCGTGGTTCGACACCTATCGTGCAGAGGCGCCGAACGGCTCGCTGACGCTCGCGGCCGGTGACTCGGTGGGCGCAACGCCGCCGATCTCGGCCTTCTTCGGCGACACGCCGACGATCGAGCTCATGAACCAGATGGGGATCGGGCTCGACGGTCTCGGCAACCACAACTTCGACCGGGGCCAGCAGTACCTGCGCAATACGCTGATCCCGCTCGCGAACTATCCGTTCGTCTCGTCGAACGTCGTCGACGACAACGGGAACACACCCGCCGAATGGTCGAAGTCGAAGGTGTTCAGCACGACGTTCGGCGGCGTCAAGGTCGGCGTCGTCGGCTTCTCGAACGACGATCTGCCGACGCTGATCAACCCGGCGGGCCTGCCACCGTTCCACGTCACGAACTCGACGCAGGCCGTCAACGCCGAGGCGGCGAGCCTGAAGGCGCAGGGCGTGAACACGATCGTCGCGATCGGCCACCTCGGGGCGACGAACGGGACGCTCACGTCTCCGACGGGACCGCTCGTCGACCTTGCCGACAACGTCACGAACGTGGACGCCGTCATCGGCGACCACACGGACTTCCAGGTCGTGTCCAGCCGGCCGAACGGCGTGCTCGTGACGGAGAACCGCAGCAAGGGCATCCGGTTCACGCGCGTCCGTCTCGTGATCGACACCAAGGCCAAGCAGGTCGTCTACAAGACGGCGGACTTCCACAAGCCGTGGGACATCGGCGTCACGCCGAACGCCGCCATCCAGGCGAAGATCGACGCCCTCAACGCCGAGCTGGCTCCGATCTTCAACAAGACCGTCGGCAAGTCGACGGTGTTCGTGCCGCGTTCGGACGTCTGCGGCCCGAACTTCTCGCCGCCGCGCATCGACGGCCGGGCGTGCGAGTCGCTCATCGGCGACCTCGTCACGGACGCGATCCGGAGCGCGTATGGAACCGACTTCGCGATCACGAATTCGGGCGGCCTGCGCGCCGACCTGACGTGCCCGGTCGGAGCGACGGATCCCAACTCGGGCGACTTCTGCCCGCCGGCTGAGTACCCGATCCCCGACGCGACGGGCAAGTACCCGATCACGCGAGGACAGGTGCTCGGCGTGCTGCCATTCGGGAACGTCGCCGCAACGTTGACGATCAACGGGGCGGAGCTCAAGGACTACCTCGAGACGGCTGTCTCGTCGCTCCCGGCGAACGGGAACGGCCGCTTCGGCCAGGTGTCTGGTCTCTGCTTCACCTTCGACATCCAGGCGGCTCCGATCTCGTTCACCGCGGCTCCGACGGCGATCCCCGGCACGGGTCACCGTGTCCTGAGCGCCGTGCGCCAGGCGGCGGATGGGAGTTGTACGGGAGCGGCAATCGATCTGACCTCCGCGTCGACGTACCTGCTCGCAACGAATGACTTCACGGCGGGCGGCGGCGACGGCTACCAGAACTTCAGGAGCCGGATCACGACGCAGGGCATCCTCGACCAGGATCTGGCGGACTACATCGCAGCTCAGCCGGGTCACCTGGTCAGCCCCGCGATCCAGCACAGGATCCACTGCACCGATTCGGATCCCGGGACGGCTCCGGCCTGCCCGGTGAACTCTCCCTAACCTCCCCGAGCTAGAGGGCCCGCCGCCTCGCGCGGCGGGCCCTCGACCCCAGTACGACCGCGGCCGCGACGACGAGCGCTGCG
>JBJMJY010000036.1:0-19799 GCA_045806105.1 Gaiellaceae bacterium
CGGGTAGGGCCGCGCCAGAGCGAACGCGAGGAGACCGCGATGACGACCCGGCCGATCGACGAGCAGCTGATCAAGTACCTCACCGACGCGCACTCGATCGAGGAGCAGGCGCTCGCGCAGTTGCGCTCCGCCCCCGACATCGCGGGCGACCCCGAGCTGACCGCGCTCTACCGCGAGCATCTCGCCGAGACCGAGGGCCACGAGCGGCGAGTGCGCGAGCTGCTCGAGGCTCGCGACGAGAAGCCGTCGCTCACCAAGGACACCGTGATGAAGCTCGGCGGCAAGGGCTTCCTGCTCTTCGCGCGGCTGCAACCGGACACGCCGGGGAAGCTGCACGCGCACTCGCTGTCGTATGAGGCGCTGGAACTCTCGTCGTACGAGCTGCTCCGCGGCACCGCCGAGCGCGCCGGCGAGGAGGACGTCGCCCGCGCGGCCGACGAGATCGCCGGCGAAGAGCGCACGATGATGGAGCGGCTCGAGGGGACCTTCGACCGAGCGGTCGACGCGTCGCTACGCGAGGTCGGCCGCGACGACCTCGATGAGCGGCTGCGCAAGTACCTCGCCGACGCGCATGCGATCGAGCAGCAGGCCGAGGCGCTACTCGAGCGCGGCCCGAAGCTCGCCGGAAGCGACATGCTCGCCCGCATCTACGCGGAGCACCTGGACGAGACGCGCGACCACGCGGAGGCGGTGCAGGGACGGCTCGACGCGCTCGGAGGGGATCCGTCCGGCCTCAAGGACGCCGCCATGAGGCTGGGCGCGCTCAACTGGGGCGCGTTCTTCCAGGCCCACCCGGACACGCCGGGGAAGCTGGCGGCGTTCGCGCGGGCGTTCGAGTACCTCGAGATCGGCGGCTACGAGCAGCTCGCCCGCGTCGCCCGCAGGGCCGGCGACGAGGAGACGGCGAGCCTGGCCGAGGGGATCCTGGCGCAGGAGCGGGAGGCCGCCGAGCGCATCGCGGGCGCCTTCGACGAGGCGCTCACGGCGGCGCTCGAAGCGGTCGGCGCGCGCTAGCCGGCGATCGCCTCGACTGCGTCCTCGAGCTCGGCATGGACGCGCTCCGCCACATAGACCGTCCATGGGTGCGGCGGCGTGCCGCCCGTGTAGCCGACGACCGGCTTGCCGATCGCGTGCGCGTGCCATGCCTCCATCGCCGTTCCCTCGTCCGGCGCCGTGAACGCCGCGAGCACGGCGTCGCACGAGGCGATCTCCGCGAGGTCGCCTTCGACGATCTCCGCCTCGTGACCCTCGGTCTGCCCGCGGAAGTCGCGCCGCATGGGATCGACCGGCTCGCAACCGCGGGCGCGCAGGAGCTCGGCGGCGCGGCGGCGGTACTCGTCCGCGAACGGCGGTCCGGCCAGGTAGACGCGCTTCACGTGGGCATACAGTACGCACCGTGAACGAGCGCTCCACCGAGTTCGTCGCCCTCGGCCGGCCCGGGTCCGAGCAGTACGCGGGGATCGAGACCTTCCCGAACCCCGGCGTCACGCGGGTCGAGATGACGAGCGACGAGCTCGTCGCGATGTGCCCGATCACCAACCAGCCGGATATGTACGTCGCGACGATCGAGTACGAGCCGGAGGCGCTCTGCATCGAGTCGAAGTCGCTGAAGCTCTACCTCGCGCAGTTCCGCAACGAGGGAGCGTTCTGCGAGGCGCTGGCGGTGCGCATCCGCGACGACGCCGCCGCCGCGCTCGAGCTGCCGGCCGAGAAGGTGCGCGTCACGCTGAGGCAGAAGGCGCGCGGCGGGATCACGATCGTCGCCTCGACCTGACCACGTTCGACCCGACCGATCCGGGCTTCCTGGCCGATCCGTACCCGCGGCTCGCGGAGTTGCGCGAGGCGGCGCCGGTCTTCTACGAGGACGGCCTCGAGCGCTGGTTCGTCACGCGGCACGCGGAGGTGCGCGCGTGCCTGCGCGACCGCCGGCTCGGGCGCAACTTCCGCCACCTCGGCTCGGAGGAGGAGTTCGCGGCGGCCGAGCCGCTCGACCCCCGCTGGCAGGCCTTCTGGGACAGCGAGCGCTGGAGTCTGCTCTGGCTCGAGCCGCCGGAGCACACTCGGATCCGGAAGCTCGTCGCGGCCGCGTTCACCCCTCGGTCGGTGGAGGCGCTGCGGGGCCCGTGTGAGGAGCTCGCGCGGGAGCTGCTTCCGGACGGCCGCTTCGACTTGCTGCGCGACTATGCCCAGCCGTACTCGATCGCGGTCATCGGCCGGCTGCTCGGCGTTCCGACCGACCGCGGGCGCGACCTGCTCGACTGGTCGCACGCGATGGTGAAGATGTACGAACTCGACACCACCTTCGCGCAGGCCGAGGCCGCCACGCAGGCCGCCGCCGAGTTCCGCGACTACGTGCTCGGCCTCGTCGCGGAGCGGCGCCGCGAGCCACAGGACGACCTCGTGACGCGCCTGGTCGAAGCCCGTGTCGAGGGACGCGCGCTGAGCGAACCGGAGCTCGTCTCGACGATGATCGTCCTCCTCAACGCCGGCCACGAGGCGACCGTGAACACGCTCGGCAACGGGGTGCTCGCGCTGCTCCGCCATCCCGAGCAGTGGGCGCGGCTGGTCGAGGGCGACGTCGAGCCGGCGACCGCGGTCGAGGAGCTGATCCGGTGGGACCCCCCGCTCCAGCTCTTCGAACGCTGGGTGCTCGAGGACGGCGTCGAGATCGCCGGCGAGCCCGTGCCGCGCGGCGAAAAGGTGGCGCTGCTCTTCGGGGCCGCGAACCGCGACCCGCGCGTGTTCGCCGCGCCCGACGCCTTCGACATCTCCCGCGCGAACGCCGCCGAGCACATCGGCTTCGGCGGCGGGATCCACATCTGCATCGGCGCGCCGCTCGCGCGGATCGAGCTGGACGCAGCGCTGGGCGCGCTCGTGGAGCGGGCGCCAGGGCTCGCACTGGCGGAGGAGCCCCGGCGCAACCGCGCCTTCGTGATCTGGGGCCTCGAGGGCCTCGAGGTCGCACCTACGGGTTGAGCGCGAACAGCAGGAGCTGCGTGAACTGCGAAGCGGCGAAGTTGTTGTCGCTCACGAGCACGAGCGACTGCCGCCCGTCCGGGAGCCCGCCCGGCTTCTCGAGCGTCGTCACAGCGTCGAAGTGGACATCGCCCGCGTCGAAGCTCGGGCCGACGTCGATGCCGACCGTGTAGAAGCGCCCCTTCTGAGCTGACGGACCGGCGGAGCCTAGCGCGCGAACGACCAGAGGTCCGCGTCGCTGACGGCGCGATAGCCGATGCGCTGGTAGATGCTGTTCGAGGTCGGGTTCGCGAGGTCCGTGTAGAGGAAGCAGAAGCGGCGCCCGGAGCCCAGAAGTCGTCGCGTGAGCGCCGCGGTGAGCGCGCTCGCATAACCGCGGCCGCGCAGGTCGGGCGGCGTGTAGACCGGGCCGACGCGGCTGCCGTTCGGGGTCGGGCCTCCAAAGCCGGCGAGCGAGACCGGGCCGCCGTCCTCCCAGATGACGAGGCCCGCATCGGGGTCCCGCTCGCGCCGGTCGACGAACTCGCCACTCGACTCCGGCGGCGGCTCGGGCAGCGCCTCGGCGGAGAACTCGTCCATCCAGCGGATCGCCAGCTCTCGGTCAGCGGGCGAGTAGTCGCGCATCGCCCCGCTCGTGGGGCGCGGTTCATCGACGTGCTCGGCCGCGAAGATCCGCTGCGCGATCTCGAGACGCGGGGTCGCGCCCGTGGCCGCGCGCCACGCGTTCGCGAACTGGACCGCGCGCTCCTTCGGCCCGACCACCCCGGGCAGCGTCCCGAAGGCATCGCGCGCGTCCTCGACCAGGGCGGCGACCGCCCCGTCGACGTCGAGCTCGGAGAGGATGAAGTTGTGCGGCGGCGTGCGCATCGCCGCGCCGACGATCCGGCCGCCGTCTTCGAGGACGGCGAAGTACGGCGGCTCGCCGTAGAGCAGCGGCTCGTGCCGCAGCCGGGAGCTCAGGCCGAGGATGAGGTTGTGCTCGGCCTCGCGCGCGCCCAGGAAGTCGCCTGCGTGGCGGAGGAAGCTCTCGGCGTCCCCGTGGCGGGCGAGCTCCACCTAGGCGGCAGCGAAGCGCTTCGCCGCGCGCTCGCGCTTGCGCTCCGCCTCGACCTCGCGGTCCTTCGGCGGTGCGTTCGTCACGAGCTCGCCGATCAGGCGGGCCGTCGCAGCCGCGACCTCGTCGACGGCGCGCTCGAACGCGGCGTCGTTCGCGTGGGAGGGCTTCGTGAAGCCGCTCACCTTGCGCACGTATTGCAGGGCCGCGTCGCGCACCTCGTCCTCGGTCGCGGGAGGCTCGAAGTTGAAGAGCGTGTGGATGTTTCGGCACATGCGGTGCATCCTACGCACCGGCCGAGGAGCGACCGAGGGCCCGATTTCCCGAAACCGGGTTAGGATCGCATCATGATCAAACGAGCGCTTGTCACAGTTCTCGCGGCCGCCGGCCTGGCTCTCACCGCCAGCGCCCCGGCCCTTGCCGCGCAGCCGTACCCGATCAACTTCAAGAACTTCCCGCTGGGGTCATATGCGTCCGTCTCAGGAACCACGGTTTCGGGCGGCACTGCGACGCTGGCGTCGACCGGGCTCGGCAGCTTCACGTACACCGATCCCTTCGCGAACTACTCCGGCGACGGAGCGGACGGGTCGGGCCCGTACCAATCCGGGTCCTGGACCTCGCCGGACAAGCCCGTGTCGTTCGGCTTCAACGAGCTGGTCGCCTCCTGGAACGCGACCACCCCGGACGGCACGTGGATCCAAGTCGAGATGCAGCCGAAGATGCTCGACGGCCACTGGGCCAAGTGGTACATCCTCGGCCGCTGGTCGTCGAGCGACGGCGACTTCCATCGCACCTCCGTCGGCGGGCAGGGCGACGCCGACGGCTTCGTCTCGATCGACACCTTCTTCGCCAAGGACCACGTGGCGGTGGCCTACCGGCTGAGGGTGACGCTCTTCCGTCGCGACGGCTCGAGCGCCTCGCCGAGGCTCACGCGCCTCAGCGCGGTGGCGATGAACCTGACGAACCAGAAGAACACGTTCCCGAGCCGGACGGACGGCACGACCGGGGATCTCAATCTGCCGACGTACTCGCAGGAGATCCACCACGGCGACTTTCCGCAGTACGACAACGGCGGCGAGGCCTGGTGCAGCCCGACCTCCACGTCGATGGTCGTCCGGTACTGGGGTCTCGCATATCAGCCGACGCCCGCCGAGTACCAGTGGGTCACCGACGAGTTGGGGGCGACGCACAACGACCCGTGGGTCGACTTCACCGCCCGCGCCGTCTACGACTACCACTACAACGGCGCCGGCAACTGGCCCTTCAACGCGGCTTACGCGGCCTCGCGGGGCCTCGTCGCCGACGTGGCGGCGCTGCACAACCTGCGCGAGGCCGAGCCGTACATCCAGGCGGGCGTTCCGCTCGTCGCCTCCGTCGCGTGGAACTCGAACAAGCTCGAGGGCGGCATCAAGAGCACGAACGGCCACCTGATGGCGATTGGAGGCTTCACTGCGGGAGGCAACGTGATCGCCTACGACCCGGCCTCGGACACGGACGCCCAGGTCAGGCACGTCTACGACCGCGAGCAGTTCGAGCGGGCGTGGATCCCCGCCAGCGGCGGCATCGTCTACGTCATCCGCACCGCCGGAACGAACCTCGATTCGCTGCTGACGGCGAACAACTCCTAGCGGGACGCGAGGGGCGCGGCGTCGGCCGCGCCCCTCGTTCCTGTGACGTTCTCGTTACACACGGGTCGTACGATTCGGTTGCGATGAGCACGAGGTTCCCGAGGATGCTGGGACTGCTCCTGGTCGGCGCGACCTGTGCCGCCGCCTCTGGAGGCGCGGCCGGTAACCCGACGCCGGCAATCGTCTTCGCCGCCGACCGGGCGCCGCTGCTCAGCGGTGAGGTCTACCGACTCGACTCCGACGGCAGGACCGTCGACCTGAGCAAGAGCCCGTTCAGGGACACGGCGCCGGCGGTCTCACCCAATGGGAAGTCGGTCGCCTTCGCCAGCGACCGCGACGGCGGCGGGAACGGGCGCGCCGGGATCTACGTCGCGGCGATCGACGGAAGCGGCTTGCAGCGACTGAACGCCCCGCGAATCGACCTGCTGAACGAGCAACAGGCCATGCTCGCCTGGGCGCCGGACAGCAAGAAGCTGGCCCTCGTGTCCGAGAACAGCGGGGGCCCGACCCTCTCGATCGTCGGGCCGGGGCGCAGGCCGATCGTGCTCGCGCGCAGGCTCGCGTTCGAGCCCTCCTGGTCGCCGGACAGCCGGCTCGTCACCGCCGCGCTCGGGCCGAAGCCGGAATTTCGTACGTACCGAGCCGGCGGCGGGCTCGCGTGGCGCGTGCCGTACTCCGACGGGTTCTTCCACGGCTGGTCGCGGCACGGGCTCTACCTGGCGATCCTGCACAACGTGATCCGCGCCTACGACGAGCGAGGGCGCGTCCGGCTGCGATTCCCCGGCCGGGCCGCGGTCTGGTCGGACGACGGCAAACGAGTTGCGAGCATCGCCGCCGGCCGCGTCGAGGTCCGGACGAGCGGCGGGCGCGTGCTCTTCCGCAAGGCCTATCGCGGGCTCGCGCATCGCCGGACCGGGCTCGTCTGGGCAGGCGGCAGGCACGTCGCGCTGAACCTTTTCGGCCACCTGAGGGCAGTCGACATCGTGACGGGGAAGACCTCCAGCGCGCCGCTGCGCGTCTTCGGTAGACGCTCCCCGAACGGCCGCTTCGTCGTCGATACGGTGAGGCACGACGCAACCTTCGACGTCCGCGTCTTCCCGCTCGAGGGCGAGGGCTCGCAGACCTACGGCAGCGTCGGCGGCTGCTTCGACGACGGCGGTTACCAGCCCAACGCGCAGTCGATCGAGTTCGTGCCGGGCCGAAAGTCGCTCGTGTACGAGAGCTACTGCGCGGAGCCGCCGTCGGCGCTCTACACCGTCGACCCCGGCGGCGGGGCGGTCACCAGCCTGACCTCCGGGATCAAGCAGTACGTGACCCCACGGTGGTCGCCGGACGGCAGCCAGCTCGCATTTACCCGGTTCGACTACACCGGGCAGAGTTGCAAGGGTTGCCCGGGCTCGATCTGGATCGCGAACGCCGACGGCTCGAATGCGCGGCTGCTGGTCTCCGGCGACGAGGCGAACGGGGAATCAGCGCTCGGCCCGAGCTGGTCGCCGGACCGAGCCACGGTCCTGTTCACGCGCACGAGCTTCAGTGCGCCGGGCGAGCTGTTCGTCGTCCCGGCTGCCGGCGGCACCCCGCACGACCTCGGGATCGCAGGCTACGGCGCCACGTGGGGGCCGACGCGGATCGCCTGGGTGGACATCGGCACCGTCCCGACGTCGTACTGGACCGCGCGGCCGGACGGCAGTGACCGGCGCAAGGTCGGCGAGGCGAGCGGCTCCTCCCTACCGTCGGCCCCGGCCTGGTCGGCCGACGGCCGGCTCGCGTTCGCTACAGGCCCGCACACAGTCGGGATCCTGACGGGCGGCGCAACGCAGACGGTGCAGCTGCCGTTCGACCACGTCACGTCGCTTGACTGGTCGCCGGACGGCTCGCGCTTCGTCGTTGGGGCGCGGGCAGCAGGGACTGCGAGCTTCGACATCTACACCGTCCGGACCGACGGGAGCAACCCGAACCGGCTGACCACCGACCTGGACGCGGGCTCGCCGAGCTGGCGCTGAGTCAGGGCTGCGCGCCTCTCGAGTCGGTCGTGGAGGTGTGACGAAGGATCAGAGGACGGTCAAAAGTTGATCGCCAGCACGGCAACGGTTTGGCGTTCGTAGCGCTCGTCCCAGAGGTGCCTCCAGCCGAGGCGCTCGTAGAAACCCCGCGCGCGCTCGGTGTACAGGTAGAGCGCCGCCACGCCGAGCTGGGTCGCGCGCGACACCGCCTGCTGCGCGAGCGCCGTGCCGATTCCCTCGCCGCGCCGTGCCGGATGCACGAGCGTGCCGGCGAGCCATGGCGACAGCTCCGGATGCGAGCTCATGTTCTGCTCGACGAGCGAGACGTGGCCGACGGGCGTCTGCCCGTCGACCGCGACCAAGGCGATCGGGAGCCGCTGGCGGCCGCACTCGGCGCGGAGCTGGCGACACCAGAAGGCAAGCCACGCATCGTCGCCCGCTCGACCGTCCTCCTCGCAGTGCCAGCGCGCGAGCGCCTCGACATGCTGCGGGTGATCCGCGAGGAGCTCGACGCTTACGTGCCGAGCCACTCGTCCAGCGGGACGCGCGCCGCGAGCGCGGAGAGGTCGCCGCCGTCGCGAATCGCTGTCGCCGCGTCGGCCAGCGCCTTTGCCGCGACCCACGTGAGCGCGCCGCCGACGCTCACGCGCTGCGCTCCGGCCTCCGCGATCTCGGCAAACGAGAGACTCGGCACCGCGAGCACGTTCACCGGCTTCGACACGGCATCGCACACCGTTCGGATCTCCTCCACGGTACGCAGGCCGGGCGCGTAGAGCACGTCGGCGCCCGCCGACTCGTAGGCCTGGAGCCTCGCGATCGTGTCGTCGAGGTCCGGATTCGCGCGGATGTGGTTCTCGGCGCGCCCCGTCAGCGTGAACGGGAAGCCGAGCTCCGCGACGGCCTGGGCCGAGGCGGCGATCCGCTCGGCCGCGTGCTCACGCTCGTAGATCCGCCCGCTGCGGTCGTAGTCCTCGATCGAGCCGCCGGCAGCGCCGGCCTCGGCCACGCGCGTTACCGCTCGTGCCGCGTCGTCGGGCTCCGGGCCGAAGCCGTCCTCGAGGTCGACCGAGATGGGAAGCCCGGTGACCCGGTCGAGCGCGGACACGTGCGCGGCCAGCTCGTCCAGCGTGACGGCGCCGTCGAGCCTGCCGAGCGTGAACGCGAAGCCGGAGCTCGTGGTGGCGAGCGCACGGAAGCCGAGCGCCTCGAGCACCCGCGCCGACCCTGCGTCCCAGGGGTTCGGGATCACGAACGGCTCGCCCTCGTGCAGGGCTCGGAACGCCTCCGCCTTCCGTTGCTGCCGCTCGCTCGCCATCCGCAGGCAGCATTACGGCGTGGGCATCCCTGCGTCAACGACGAGCCGGCCGCGCGCGGTCGTGTTGGTTGAGGGAACGAGCGACGCGGTCGCCGTCGAGACGCTTGCCGAGCTGCGCGGCCGCGACCTCGAGGCGGAAGGAGTCGTGGTCGTGCCGATCGGCGGCGCGCAGGCGATCGGCCGCTTCCTCGCTGCCTACGGTCGCGACGTCAAGCTCGCGGGCCTCTGCGACGCGGCCGAGGAACGCGAGTTCCGCCGGGCGCTCGAGCGCGCCGGCTTCGACGACGACCTCACGCGCGGCGGCCTCGAGCGGCTCGGCTTCTTCACGTGCGAGCCCGACCTCGAGGCCGAGCTGATCCGCGCGCTCGGCGCGGACACGGTCCTACAGGTCGCCGAGGCGCACGGCGACCTCGTCTCCTTCCGCACCCTGCAGAAGCAGGCCGCGTGGCGCGACCACCCGGTCGAGGAGCAGCTGCACCGCTTCATGGGCAGCGGCGGCAGTCGCAAGATCCGGTACGCGCGCTACCTCGTCGAGGCGCTCGACCTCACGGCCGTGCCTCGCCCACTCGACGGCGTCCTGGCCGCCGTCTGATCAGCGGCGCGTGCCGAGCACGAGCAGGTACTCGCGCCTGTGGACGATCTCGCCGTTCGAGCCGTAGTTCGACTCGAAGAACTCCACCCAGTCCCGCCGGAGGTCCTCCCGCCGCTCGCCGACCGACTCCGCGAGCGTCTTCGTCGGGCCGTAGCTCGTCGAGAAGAGCTCCCAGTACTCCTCGCCCGAAGGGATGTGGACGGTCGAGACGTGCTCCTCGATCTCCAGCTCGAAGTCGTCCCCAAGAAGCCCGCGCACGCGCGGTTCGGTGCCCCAGTCGAAGGGACTGCTCGGAGGCGGCGCCGGGACGTAGGGCGCCATCACCTTGAACATCTGCCCGATGCCGCCCGCCGGGGTCCAGTTCGCCAGCGCGATTCGCCCGCCTTGGGCGGTGACCCGGGCGAGCTCCCGCGCGACCGCCTCGTGGTCGGGCGCGAACATGATCCCGACCGTCGACGAGAGCTTGTCGTAGCTCGCGTCCGGGAGGTCGAGCTGCTCGACGTCGCCGACGGCGTAGTCGATCGCGAGGCCCTTCTCCTCGGCCCGCTCCTTCGCCGTCTCGATCAGCACCGGGGCCAGGTCGATGCCCGTCACGGACGCCCCCACCGAGGCCGCACGCTCGGCGATGGCGCCCGTGCCGCAGGCGAGGTCGAGCCAGCGATCGCCGGCAGACGGGGCCAGCTTCTCGATCACGAGCTCGTGGATGTCGGTGAGCGTCTCCGAGATCCGCTGGTAGGGGCCGTTGCCCCACATCACGCTCTGTCGCTGCTTCAGCTGCTCGTTGGCCATTTGTCATCTCCTGATCGTCGGTGTCCCTACATGACGGACACGCGGGCGCGGGCCTTCCCCAAGGCTGCAGCGGGCTGCTGATCCTCTCCGGGTCTAGGCTTGTCGCATGAGCTTCCGCGCCGTGCGCCCAGACGAGCTCACGTGGACGACCCGCCCGCACGAGCCGGACGAGCCGGCGCGGCATGTCGCGGAGCTGAGCGACCGTGCCGGCTTCGCGCACACGCGCGCGAACCTCTGGCGGTACGAGCCGGGCGCGAAGGGCCGCCGCCACCGGCACCCGATCCAGGAGGAGACGTTCGTGGTCCTCCGCGGGACGCTCACGATGTACCTCGGCGAGCCGCCCGAGCGCGTCGAGGTGCCGACCGGCGGCCTGATCCACGTCGAGCCGGGAACGCCGCTGCAAACGGCCAACCACGGCGACTCCGAGCTGCTGCTCTACGCGTACGGCACACCGCCCGAGGACGAGCACGCGGAGATCCTCGACCCGGTCGCCTGAGCGCCTGCGACGCGGGTACATATGCGTTCAACGACACGTCCAGCCTCGCGGAACTGACCGATCCCAACATGAAGGACACGCCCAACGACCGCTTCTTCATCCCGCTCGCCACGCCTGAGATCTGGTTGAGGCAGGGGGATCCAAGGATCTTCAGCTGCGCGGCGGCCGACGACACCTGCGTCGTCGCTTCGGCGTAGTCACGATTCACGTCCGACGGCTCCGGGAATCGCCAACGCGATGCCCGAAGCCGTCGTGCACGTCGAGCGCGTGGAGGCGCACAAGACGCAATCCGGCAACACGCGGTTCGTCCTCGTCGACGACAGCGGCCGCGAGTACACGACGTTCAAGGAGCCGATCGCGCGCCAGGCGCTCGCCGCCGAGGGCCGCAGAGCCCAGATCACGTTCCACGAGCAGCAGCGCGGCAATTTCACGAATGTCTACCTCGACGCGGTCGAGCCGTTGCCGGACGCGGAACCGGACGCCGACGAACGGACGAACGAGGTCGCCTGGCGGACGGCCATGGACGCCGCGCCGTACATCCTCGGCGGCGACGCGGTCGAGCGCGAAGTCCCGGCGGACGAGTTCTTCGAGAAGATGAAGCCGCTGAAGGACCTCGTCGCCGAGGACATCCGCAACGACGAGGAGGAGCCCGCCGACTAGGTTCCGCGAGCTAGCTGATCCTGGCCGCGACCTCCCAGACGTGGCCGTCGGGATCGGCGAAGGCGGCGGTTCGCATCCCCCACTCCCGGTCGAGCGGGCCGTTCAGGAGCTCCACGCCGGTTGCGGCGAGCTGCTCGCAGACGGCATCGGCATCCTCGACCCAGATCGTCAGCTGGAAGCGCGTGCCGGCGTCGCGCGACGCGACCGGTGCCGGCTCGATCAGCTCGCCCGCGGCGCGGGCCGCGAGCAGGTTGACGATCAGGTTCTCGAATTGAAACGCGACCGCGTTCTCGTCCTCGTAGATTGCCGGCACCTCGAAGACTCGCTCGTAGAACGCCTTCGACCGCTGCGGGTCGTCGACGAACATCGTGATCGCGCCGACGCTGTTCAGCTGCTCGCTCACGGGTGGTCCTTCCTGTCGCAGTTGGCGGACCGTATGACTCCGCAGCGACGGGGAAGTCATCGCGGCATGCTCACGACGACCTTCCCGTACGCGTGGCCTTCGCCGATGTACTCTCGACGGGCTGCGGCGGATCCGGGCCGCGGGCTAGCTAGCGGTCCTGCAGCGCGTCCAGGCCGACCGCGAACGCCGCGATCAGGCGCCGGTCGGCGTCGCCGAGCTCGGGCCGCAGCTCGAGCAGGTAGCGGTCGCGGAACTTGCCGAGCACGCGCTTGTAGCTCCCGACCTCCTGCTCGCCGCGGCGCAGCACGAAGTTGAACGGCAGCCAGCCCAGCACCGAGAGCCAGTCGATCCCGATGTCCGCGAAGCGCCGCACCAGCGCGACGATCCAGCTCGCCTCGTGCGCCTCGAGCAGCTCGACGCCCGCCGCGTCGCGCACGTGCCAGTGGCTCCGCAGCAGCGAGCGCGTGAAGTTCTTCTCGAGCATCCCGATCACCCGGCCGTCGGCGTCGAGCACCTCGTGCCGTCCGCGGAACTCGAACACCGACTTCGACTTGATCATGAACAGGTGCGCGTCGTCGTCCGGCGAGAGGCGAAAGCGGATGTCCTCCTTGATCTTCATCTTCTTCTGCTTGACGTAGAGGAGCGGCCGGCCCTCCTCGCTCGAGCCGGGGGTCGGGACACTGATCCGGTACTCGTTCGCGATCGGCTTGAAGACCTGCTGCACGAGCAGCCGGTCGCTTCCCTCGAGCTCGGCAAGAACGGTCTGCGAGTCAGGTGCGGTCGAGGCCATGTCGCAAGATGGTAGTCGGCTTTGTGCGAGAGTCGAAACGTGGAGACGGCGACCCAGGCGCTGCACCGGCTCACCTCCTACGAACCGGGCCGGGACTGGGACGAGCCGATCGACGACCCGCGCGTGCTGCAGGACCTCGAGACAAACGACCTCGAGCGGCTGCCGTGGTTCTACAAACACTACGAGGAGTCGCTGCCGCGCATCGAGCTTCCCCGCGAGCTGCCGTCGACCACCGCTCCGGCGGTCGCCGTGCTCGCCGGCACCGCCGGCGTGGCTCCGGCGGCCCTCGACCTGGGGCAGCTCTCGCGGATCCTGCACCTCGCCGCCGGGGTCGTGCGGACGGTGGAGCGGCCGTACGCGACCTGGCTCTTCCGCGCGGCCGGCTCGGCCGGCGCGCGCTTTCCGCTCGAGCTGTACGTCGCCGTGCCCGAAGCCGCCGGCCTGCCCGCGGGCGTCCACTGGTACCACCCGCAGGAGCACGCGCTCATGCAGGTTGGCCCGGCGCCTGTCGGCGGCGCGCCGGCGATCGTGGTGACGGGCGTGCCCTGGCGCACCGGCTGGCGCTACCGCGAACGCGGCTACCGGCACGTCTACTGGGACAGCGGCACGATGCTCGCGCAGCTGCTCGCGACGGCTGACTCGGCCGGCCTGACGGCGTCGCTCTACAGTCGCTTCCCGGACCGTTCCGTCGCGCGCCTCGTCGGCGCCGACGGCGTCCACGAGTGGCCGGTGGCGGTCGTCTCGCTCGGGGAGAAGCCGCCGGCGCTCGAGGCGGCCGGCTCGCCTGCGGCCGGCGAGGTCGACGCCGAGCCGTTGGAGTTTCCGCTCGCGACGGCCGCCCAGCGCGCCGGTGAGCTCGAAGCCCTCGGCGAGCCGTGGGCGCGCGGCGAGGCTGTCGCAGTGCCGGAGCAGGGCACCGAGCCGCTCGAGGACGTCGTGCTCTCCCGGAGCTCGCAGCGACGCATGGACCCGGCCCGCAGCCTCTCCGAGAGTGTCGTCCGCAGCATCCTGTCCGCGGCGCTTCGCAATGTCGACCTCCCCCACTTCGTCGTCGTGCACGCCGTCGACGGGGTCGAGCCGGGCGTCTACCGCTGGCCGGATCTCTCCTCACCCATGCGCCCCGGCGAGCTCCGGAAGGAGCTTTACCGCGTCTGCATCGACCAGGGTCTGCCGCGCGACGCCGCATTCGTCGTGATCGGCGCTGCCGACGTCGGCGCGCTCGACGACCGCGACTACCGCGAAGCGCAGCTGACGGCCGGCCTCGTCGAGGGCCGCCTGCACCTGGCGGCCTACGCCCTCGGCGCGGGCGCATCCGGGATGACCTTCCTCGACAGCGAGATCCCGGAGCTGCTCGGCGAGCCCCTGAACGGGCTGCTCTTCACCTGCGTCGGCGTGCCCGAGTACAGGTCGAAGGCCGGTGGCCTCCCGGGTGAGCCGACGGAGTTCCGCCAGGTCACGCCTCGCCTCGACGACGAAGACGAGTAGCAGCCCGAGCGGCCGGACGCCGCTGTCGCAGAACCGTTACCGGCCCGTGACGGGCCCGTTGCAGAGCAGCCACAGGATCGAGCCCACTCGACCTGGAGGCGCTCGTGGTGCGACGAACATTCGATCCAGATCGTCCTGCGAGCGCCGCGGCGGTCGCTGCCCCGGCACCGCGCGCGTTCGGCCGGGATCTCGCCGGTCGCAGAGCGGCGCTCGCCCGCTGGGCGCTGCCGCTCGCGGCTGCGGCCTGCGCGCTCGCCGTGGCCCCCCCGGGCGCCGTGGGCCACGCGCTCTACGGCGACGAGGTCGCTTCGGCGCGGATCGTCACCGAGCCCGGTGCCGGAGACGTGCTCAGGCATGTCCGCCGGACCGAGTCGACACCGCCTGGCTGGTACCTGGTCGCATGGAGCGTGGCGAAGGTGAGCTCCGCCAGCGCCGAGTCGTTGCGGCTCCTGTCCGTCCTCTTCGCGGCCGCCGCCGCGGCGCTCACCGCGGTCTGGGCACTGCGGCTGCTCGGCAGCCGGCCGGCGGCCGCGCTCGCCGGCTCGCTCGTCGCACTCGGGTCGATTCCCGCGGAATACGCCGAGCAGCTGAGGTCGTATGCCCTCGTCGTGCTCGTCTCCGTGGGATTCGGCCTGCTGCTGGTGGAGGCGGCGCTGCGGCCGAGGCGCTGGTGGTTCCTAGGCCTCGCGGCAGCCACCTGGGTCGGGACGATGACCCACTACTTCTTCTTCTTCGTGGTCGGCGCCGCGATTGTGTGGTTGTGGGCGGCGCGCCCGCGGTCCCCGGGTTCGGCACGAGCGACGATCGCGATCGGCGCCGGGGCAGTCGCGTTCCTGCCCTGGCTGCCCGGCTTCGTCGAGCAACACGCCCACGGCCGCTATCGCTGGATCGGGCCGTTCGATCCGATCGAGGTCGTCACGCTGCCGGGGTCGTTGTTCTTCGGACCGGACGGCCTCTTCTACGGCCTCGCTCGCCTCGCTCTGACGTTTACCCTCGTCGCCGGAGCGATCGCGCTCTGGTGGCGGCGCTCCGAAGGAAGCGCCGCGGTCGCGCTCGGCCTGCTGCCGATCCTCGGTGCCGGCCTGGTCTGGGCAGTCGGCCAGCCGATCTTCAACGAGCGCAACATGCTGCCCGTCGCGCCGTTCCTCGCGATCGTCGTCGCCGCGGGGGTCAAGGAACTGCCGCGACGCGTCGTGCCCCTCGCGGCAATCGTCGGCATCGCCGTCACCGTCGCCGGCGCCGCGTACGCGCAGGCGACCCTCGGCCGCGTCGCCTACGACCGCGTCGCGTATTCGCTGGACGACCTCGGCTGGACGCCGCGCGACGCGCTGGTCGTCGACTATCCGACCGTGTCCGCGAACCGGCGTGGCGTAGGGATCCAGATCACCTCGGCGGCGTCGTGGTACCTGCGAGGCCGCCCCGTGCTGGTCTGGGCGACCGGCCGGGGCGGCTGCCGAACACGGTTCGCGGTCGTGCAGGTAGCAGATGCACGGTCGTGGCTCGCCCGCCGCCGCGGCCTCGTGAGCGCCGCGCGCGCCTTCGGCTACTACGACCACCCGATCCTCGGCCGGCCGCGCGGCCGGATCGTGGTGGCCCGCCTGCGCTCGCCGACCCGCCTCGCCGGCGCGGTCTACTACGCCCTCGGCGAGCGGATCCCGTGCTGGGGCTGATTCATTCTGCGGCCCAGGTCGCGGGCACGTCGCCGCCGCCCTCCTCGGCGATCCGCGGCCCGAAGCGGACAAACGCCGGGTGCGACGAGATCTTGCCCGCGACGAGAGACTCGCCCTGAGAGAACGTCGTCGCCCGCTCCAGCAGCGGCGCAGGAGCGAACGAGAGCGTCTCGGCGACGTACGCGAGGTCGCTGGTCGACGCCATCCGCATCAGCACGAGGTTGTCGCACTGCGAGAGCACGAGCTCGTTCACCCGCTGCGGCCGCTGCGTGGCGACGAGCAGGTACAGCCCGAACTTCCGTCCCTCGGCGGCGATCCGCGCGGCGTGCTCGGTCGCCAGCGCCGTCACGTCGTCGGCGGGCTCGCGCGGGCACACGTTGTGCGCCTCGTCGATCACGATCAGCGTCGGGTCGCGGTCGGCGCGGCGCCGCCAGAGCGCCGCCAGCACGCTCTCCCCGGCGATTGCCTTCTCGCCCGGAGTCGCGAGCGAGCCGAGGTCGACAACGATCGCACGCGGGCCGCCCATCGCGACGAGGTCCTGCACCGACCCCTCGTCTCCGCCGGACGAGATCGGCCAGCGGTGGACGCCGAGGTTCCGCAGGCGGGCGCCGAGCGCGCGCAGCTCCGGCCGTGTCTCCTCGAGGAGGGCGTTCGCCAGCTCGACCGTGCTCTCCGAGGACGTCTCTAGGCCGGCGTCGAGCAGATCGAGGAGGGCGCCATACTCGTCGACGTCGCGAATCGGGTCGAGCCGGAGAACAGCTGCCTGCTCCTCCGGGTCGCAGTCGACGAACCGGACGTGCAGGCGTGGACGCGAGCCTCCGCTGCGCACCTCGAGACCCCCAGCGGCCTGCCGGTACTGGGCGGCGGTCTGCTCGTCGACGCCGCCCCGGACCGCGTCGAGCCGGACGAAGTCGGAGTTCGGGTCGAGCACGACGATCCGAATCGTCGTCCGCTGCAGGAGCTGCTCGAGCACGGTCCCGAGGGCGAATGTCTTCCCCGAGCCCGACTGCCCGCAGAAGAACGTGTGGCGGTCGAACCCACCGGCGTCGAGTGAGAACCGCAGCCCGGGCTGGAGCACGAGCTCGCCCGCGTCCAGCGCCGCGCGCGGCCGCCGCACGCGCTCGAGCCACGCCGCGAGCTGAGCCTCACCCGCGGGTGCGATCGGCTCGCGGTGGAACGGGCGCGCATCCTCGTCGAGCACGATGCCCGCACCACGGACGAACGACAGCCGCAGCCCCGGCTTGCCGTCGCCCGTGGCGAGCTCGACGTCTTCCGACGACACGAGCTCGACCTCCTGCACCTGTCCGAGCCGCCCACCGAAAACCGCATAGCCGCCGGGCTGGAGCTCGAGCCCCTGAACCGGGCACTGGAAGGTGAACCGCCTGCCGTCGATCGACGATGCGGTAGCGGCGACGGCAGCCTCGAGCTCCTCGAGGTTCGCATCGGCGCTCATCGCACGATCCTCCCACAGGAGCGCGGAGACGACGGCCGCAGCGGCGCCACCACCCTCCGCGTGCGTCAGCGACGCCTCGCCAGAGGCGCAACGCTATGGATCTCTCGCCTGCCGCTCCCACGCACCGATATCCGACACCGAGCCGGGTGGCCGCGGCCGCCCACCGACGTCCCTCGTTGCGCCCCTCTCGTTGACACCGGCATTCACCCCGGCGCTGCCGGAGGTGAGGCGCATGTCGGCGCCGTTCGTCGCGTGGAGGAACCTGGGGGCGTTGCTGGAGCAACCGGGAGTGCAGCCGCCGGTCGAGCAGGCCTCCGGCAGGAGGTTGTACCGGTAGGTGTGCCTCGTTCCGACCAGCGTCCAGCCGCAGCCGTTCGAGGCAGGCATGAAGATGTTGTCCTCAATGACGTCGTTGGACGGCTCGGCACCGGCGTCGCTCGCCTGTCCGCTGAGATTGCTCCCGTACCGGCTCTTGCCGACCGTATTGAAGCTGATCGTCGAGTCGTGCAGGTGCTCGAGGTCGAGGCCGGAGTTGATCGTGCCGGCACAGACGTTGTTGCGGATGACGAACCGGTAGCGGTCGTTGTCCTGAATCCGCAGGCAGGTGTCGACGGCGCCGTGGAAGTTGTTGCGCTCGATGACCGCGCCCGTGCGGGGGGTGGCGGCGAAGATCTGGATCCCGTCCTGGTGGCCGGAAGCGCCGTTCTCGATGTTGCTGACGTCGTTGCCGGCGAACACGAAGGTTGCCGCGTGCACCTGGATGGCGTCCTCCCAGCAGCCGTCGATCCTGTTCCCGGTGACGGTCAGCTCGCTCGTGTCCAGGTCATAGATGCAATAGCCCCAACTCGGGCTGTTGTCGTCGGTGTCGCAGGCGTTCGGGTCGCTGCCGACGCCCCGGCAGACGTAGCCGATGTTCTCGATCCTGTTGCTGCGGATCGTGACGTTGTGAATCCCAGCCGGCTTGCCTTTCGTGTTGAAGTTGACGCCGTTGCCGGCGAGCTGCGCCCAGGTCGTGTTCCGGCTCGGCGGCACCTTCGAGTGGATGTGGTTGCCGACGATGTCTACGTAGTTGGCCGCGTGCTCGACGTAGACGCGGTCGGTCAGGTCGAAGCCCTGGATGCGCACGTGGCAGACCGAGCCGGAGCCGCCGTCGAGATCCCAGGCGTCGGGCCCTGTGCCGCCATCTGTCCCGTCGATGGATACTTTCGCGTTGGGCGCGGGGGCGAACGTCACCCAGTCGCCGTAGCAGCGGTCCGCGATGATCTGGTCCTCGTAGGCACCGCTCGCGTAGTAGACCCTGTCGCCATCGTGCGCTTCATTGGCCGCCTCAGTGGCGGACGCGCAGGCGGTGGCGCTGCTGTACGCAGCCGCGCCGGACGAGCGGGTACAGCTACCGCCGTCGATGTCCACCCACAGGTTGGCCTGCGCTGCCGTTCCGCTTCTTCTGCCACCTGCTCCGTCACCTACTCGGCCTCCTCCGCCTCCGGCGCCTCCTGCCGTGGCCTTGTAGATTGCCGCTCCGATAATCGCGGCAGAAGCCGCCGCGAGGGCGATGACCAGCACCCGCCTCGGGCGGGCCGCAAATAGCCGCGGCGGCGACGAGAGCACAGCGCTCATGGGTTTGTTCTGGGGAGACGTCGACCGTCCGTCGTGCCCCGCATCCTGACGGTTTCGTCAGGATCGGTCAGTTCAGCCGCACATCGCGCACAGGATCAGCGGCGGCTCGTAACGGCCATCGAGGATTTCCGGGCGCGGTCGTAGCCGCGTAGCGTCGACCGGAGTCGCCGTCGGCTACGGATCCCCCGCCTGGCGCTCCCAGGCACCGATATCCGATACCGGGCCGGCCGGGCGCTTCCGTCCGCCCACGTCCTGCGTCACGCCCGTCTCGTTGATCCCAGCATCCACCCCGCTGCTGCCGGAGGCGAGGCGCATGTTGGCGCCGCTGACGGCGTTCGAAAATATCGGCAGCCCGATCAGGCACCCCACCGAGCAGGGCACCGAGGAGCTCGCTTCGGGGATGATGTTGTAGCGGTACGTGTGGCCGGTGCCGGCGAGCAACCAGCCCGTGCCGTTCCAGGCCGGCATGAAGATGTTGTCCTCGACCAAGTTGTTGGAGGGATCGGAGCCCGGATCCGACGACTGCCCGCTCAGGTTGCTGCCGTAGCGGCTCGCCCCGACGGTGTTGAAGCTGATCGTCGAGTCGTGCAGGTGCTCGAGGTCGAAGCCGGAGTTGATCGTGCCGGCGCAGACGTTGTTGCGGATGACGAAGTTGTAGCGATCCTGATCCTGGATGCGGATGCAGGTGTCGATCGCCTGGTGGAAGTTGTTGCGCTCGATGATCGCCCCGCTGCGCGGGGTGGCGGCGAAGATCTGGATCCCGTCCTGGTGGCCGGAGGCGCCGTACTCGATGTTGCTGAGGTCGTTGTCGGTAAAGGAGAAGACCGCGGCGTGCACCTGGATGCCGTCCTCCCAGCAGCCGTCGATC
>JBJMJY010000037.1:0-29548 GCA_045806105.1 Gaiellaceae bacterium
GATCGACGGCTGCTGGGAGGACGGCATCCAGGTGCACGCCGCGGTCTTCTCCTTTACCGACAACGACCTCAGCAACATCGAGTACGGCGCCTCCGGCCACCAGGACGGGATCCAGATCTTCGCCGCCACCCCGCGCAGCGGCGCGATCATCGAGCGCAACAACTTCCACCAGGCGATCGACACCTGCATCCGCATCCAGGATCAGGATCGCTACAACTTCGTCATCCGCAACAACGTCTGTGCCGGCACGATCAACTCCGGCTTCGACCTCGAGCACCTGCACGACTCGACGATCAGCTTCAACACCGTCGGGGCGAGCCAGTACGGCTCCAACCTCAGCGGCCAGGCGAGCGACCCCGCCAGCGACCCCAGCAACGACCTGCTCGAGGACAACATCTTCATGCCGGCCTGGAACGGCTGCGGCTGGACGCTGGCCGGCACCGGCCACAGCTATCGGTACGACATCCTTCCCGAAGCCTGCTCCACCCCCGGCTGCTCCCCTGGCTGCTCCGCCGCCACTCCCGCCTTCGTCAACCCCACCAGCGGCACCGACATGCGCCTTGCCGCCGGCAGCGTCGGCATCGACTCCGCCATGGGCGAGACCGGCATCACGGTCGACCTCGGCGGCCGCCCACGCCCCGTCGGTGCGGGTCCTGACGTCGGCGCTTGGGAACGCCAACTCACAGGTCCCTAGCCCGGGAAGTCCGTGCGCGCGCGCTGCGAGCACGGAAACACGTCAGCCCGTCCGGTGCTTCTTGTGCTTCTTGTGCTTCTTGTGCTTCTTCTGGAGCTCGTACGCGCCGATGTCGCTGTAGGGCCGCGCGCCTTGTCCTCGGTTCCGCCGCCTTGGGTAGTCGAATGCTCGCCCGCGGCCCCGGATATCGACTTTCACGATGTCGTCGATTCCCACGTCGATCCCGATGCTGTCCGGGCGGAGCCGCATGTCCACGCCACCTTGGGGATGCATGAACCTCGGCTGGCGCCGCTTGATGCATCCCGGGCGGCAGCCGTCGTGGTCGGCGGGATCCGTGATGATGTTGTAGCGGTACGTGAACGCCACGGAGGAGTCGACGCTCATGCTCGACCCCTTGATGGCATCTCCGAAGATGTTGTTTTCGACGATGAGGTTGGTAGGGCTTCCGGGCACCTTCGGATCGTCCTCGATATCCGACCCGTACCTCGTCGTGCCGCAGGTGTTGTAGGCGACTAACGAGTCGTGGAAGTCCTCGAGGTCCAAACACCTCCCCGAAACGTTCCCGGCGCAAATGTTGTCGACGATCGTGAAGTGGGTGCGGACGCCGCTCTGGATGCGCATGCACGTGGGCATGTCCCCGTGGAAGTTGTTTCGAATGATCGTCGTGTCACTCGTCGATGCGCTGAAGATCTGGATGCCGTCCTGATGACCTGAGGCACCGCAGCAGACGTTCGAGATGTTATTCAGGGAGATCACTGTCCCGCTCCCGACGCCCTGGATGGCATCTTCCCAGCAGCCATTGATGCGGTTCTTCGTGATGACGAGGTTCCTGACGTCGCGCCACGGCCTGATGCAGTAGCCGTAGCCCCACGGATCATTGTCGTTGCTGTCACATCCGTTCGGATCGCTGCCAGTGCCGAGGCAGTTGTACGCAATGTGCTCGAAACGGTTGTTCCGGATCGTGATGTCCGTCTGACCGGTCGAGCAGCGGGGGCCCGAGCAGCGGGTTGCGATGCCGGAGACCGTGAGGTTGGCCGAGCCGGACTTCGCACTCGGGTTTGAATCCTTCGAGTGGACGTAGTTGCCATCGATGTCGATGTGGCTCTGGTTCCCGTCGAGGAAGAATCGGTCGGTCAGGTTGAAACCCTTGATGTGGATGTAGCAGTCGTTCACCAGCTCCCAGGCGCCGTGCGAGTCGTCGGTACCGCCGTTGGCGCCGTCCAGCGTGACTGTTTCGTGCGGATACGGCCTGAAGGTGACCCAGTTGCTGCGGCACTTGTTCTTCGTGGTGAGGTGCTCGTACTTTCCGCCTCGCACGTAGACGGTCGCGCCCGCCGGCGCAGCGGCCGCGGCCTTGTCGACCGAGCACCACGGCGTCCGCGCACTGCCAGCCTGTGCGAGCGTGCGCCCGTCCGAGCACCCGCCGGCGACCGACCCCGGCGGCGCAACGAAGTATGCGAGGCGCGGGCCGGCGCTCTGCGCGAGCGATTGCGGCGCGCCCGCAGCCGGCGCGGCCAGCGCCAGTAGCAGCGTGACGACGGCGGTCGCTGGTACCCACCGGATCCCGACGCCGATTGTGCCTACCCGTTCTGCGCGGCGGCTGCGCAGGTGGCGGATCATGCCTCCGCGGGCCGCCTCTGTCTGCCGAGCACTTCTAGAACGCGCAGGGGAAGCCGTCGCATCCGCTGTTGCTCGCGGATATAGGCGCGGACGCGCGGATCCCCGCACCGAGGTTTGCGGGTCACCGACGCTGCAGCGTAGCCCCAGATCATTGCCGGCGCCCATCGCTGTCGCCGCATCCTGAAGAGGGAGCGCAGCACGACGTACGACGGACGATAACAGAGGTAGTGGGCGGCAGTTCCGTGAGCGATCCAGCCCTTGGGACCACCGTCACGCGACCCGACCGGCCGATGGTGCCGGAACGGGAGATCGGGGATGTGACGGGCGCTCCAGCCGCTCAGGCGTGCCTTGATCTCGTCGATCGCGTCCCAGCCGAGAGCCTCCTCGAGAGGCAGCACTTCGTCGAGGCAGGCTCGCCGGTACGCGCGCGCCGGACCCCACACATGGTCAGCCGTCACGCTGTTGGGGCGCCACGTGTCCCCGACGAGCTGGTGCTCACGCCCGCTCGCCATGCCGAGCCGGGGGTCTCGCTCGAACTCTCCGAGAAGCCGCTCGAAGTAGTCATTCTCCATGCTCACGTCGGCGTCGAGCTTGACCACCACGTCACTCGTCGCCGGAAGCGTCTCGAGGCCCTCATGGAACGCGCGGACGACAGGTGCTCCGCGCCGGGGCCTGTCCTCCCCGGGGATGTGGAGGACGTCGACCCACGCGTGCTCGGTCGCGAGGTCCGTGGCCAGCCGCGGTGTCTCGTCCGTGGAGCCGTTGTCGACGATGAGCCATCGTTTGGGGAGAACGCTCTGCGCAGCGAGCGCCGAAGCCAGTCGCATCAGGTTAGACGCCTCGTTTCGTGCCGGCGTGATGATCGCGTACGTCAGCACGTAGGCGTCGCTCCGGTCCGCGTCGGCGTGCCCGGCGAGGGCGGGGAACCGTACCGTGACGAACCGGCGATCGCGGCAAGCGCGCGGGCGTGCGCCGCCCGGCTCTCGATGCCCCCGCGCGCGAGAACAACTCGAGTGAGCGCGTCGAGCGCCAGCCCGAGACGGTGCGCCGTCGCCGCGGGCCTGCGGGCGTGCTTCTCGAGATACCGGACTCTGCTCGCCGCCAGCACGGGGACGAGAGACGTCCGCGGAGCAGATGCCTGCCCTTCGTGAACGCAGGCAGCAGACGCCTCGTACCAGACGCACGAGCCCGCATCCTGCGCCCGCTTGCAGAGGTCCTTGTCCTCGCAGTACATGAAGAAGCCCTCGTCGAAGCCGTCCAGGGTCTCGAGCAGGCTTCGCCGGACGAGCAGGCACGCACCTGGGACCCAGTCCTGCGGACCGCTGGCGGCATACGCCGCGGAGTCGCGGATGACCTCATCGGATGCTGCGCGCGGCAAGATCCGGTGGAGGAAGAGCGCCCGGGCATACGTCGACCTGAGTTGAGGGAAGCGCCGCAGGTAGTGGGCGGGCGCGCCGTCGGAGTAAAAGAAGCGCGGGGCAGCAATGCCGACGTTCACGTCGTCGTCGAGAACCTGCTTCAGTCGCGCCAGGTCCTCGATCTCGATTCTCGCATCCGGATTGAGGAAGAGCACGTAGTCCCCCGTCCCCGCGCGCCAGCCGATGTTCGACGCAACGGCGAAGCCGTGGTTGTGACTCTCGGTGAGGCAGGTCACTCCCAGCGCGCTGACGACGTCGACGCTGTCGTCCGCCGAGGCGTTGTCAACGACGACGATGCGTACCCAGGGGACGCCGATGAGCGGCTCGAGGCAGGCGCGCACGTGCCGGCCGCTGTTGTACGTCACCACGACGACGTCCACGACCGGCGTCACGGAATCGACCACCAGAGCACCTATCCGGGTACCGGCTGCGCCGTGTTGGAGACCCTGAGGCAGGCACACCCGAAAGCGATCACGATGAACACGAGGAACGTGACTTGGACGAACGACATGATGTCGAAGGTGAACATCGCCACTGCGTACGACGCGACAGCCGCGGTGATCCCGACCATGAGGGTGCCGAGTCGTGAGTCGTCGTCCTTGGCCGCTCGTCCTAACTGACGCACGAACCTGATGAACAGCCAGGCGAGCGCAGCCGCGCCGGCAATGCCCGTCTCGAGGAGGATCCCGAGCCACTGGTCATCGAGAATCGGTGCGTTGGGCACCGGCACCGCTTCATCGGCGATCGTCACGCGCGTCCCGAACCCCTCACCAAAGATCGGATTCGGCTTGAACTCGGTGTCGAAGGCGGGCCCGAACGTCGAGAGCCTCCCGAGTCCCACCGGCGCCTGCTGGGACTTGGTGACGAGCTGCTTGTGTGAGAACTGCTTCTTGAACTGGCCGAGCGTCCCCGGCAGCGCGAAGTGCACACCGACCAGGAGCGGGAGCACGACGAGCGGCGCGGCGCGGCGCGTCTGGGCGGGACGGAGCCAAAGGAAGACGACGGCGGTAACCGCGAACACGACGACTGCCGTCCGGGACACCGACGCAAGCGCCGCCAGGAGCACGACGGAGACCGCGATCCACCAGCGGATCCGGCGAGCATTCGCCGCCACGGCGATTGCCAGAGGTACCACCAGCGCCATCGCGGTGCCCAGCGCAATGGGATGCTGGGCCGACGCCTGGATGCGCAGGTGGCTACCGCGCCGAATGTGCTCGACCTCCTTCACCTGGTGCAGGAACGGCATGACCTTGTTGAGATGGGAAAAGACGTTGTAGCCCGTCTTCGCCTCCACGAGACCGAAGGCCGCGACGACGGCGGCCGATCCGACCAGCACTCGCATGAGGAACTCGATGTCGCGCGGCCGGTTGATGCAGGCCATGAACAGGTAGATGACGATCACGTACGTCGCGAAGAACAGGATGCTCTTAACGGCGTCGGAGGAGACTGCCTGAACGCGGTGCAGGTTTAGAAGCTCAGAGATGACGATGCAGAGCCCGAATGCGAGCAGGGGCACGTCGATCAGGCCCGCCCTCCTCAGCCGCATGCGCGGATCGACCAGCATCGCTGCGATCCAGGCGAGCGCCGCGAGCCCCACGATGAGCCTGTAGGGCTCGAGCGCGATCGGCAGGCTACCCGGAAGGGCGTACCGCTTGATCGGAATGAAGAAGATGACCATGACCGTCGCGGCGAGAATCGAGCGCCAGGCGAACAGCGTTCGATGGAACGTCCCGATCACGACGAGCACGAGCGCGATCGGCCCTAGTGCTCGGCCGCCCGAGGAGATGCTCGCCACGGCGAGCAGCAGCCCCGTTGAGATCAGAAGGAGCGGGACGACGTTCTGGACCCACCACGTCTTCCCGGGCAGCGCAGGAATCGCCGTGCTGCCAAACGCCCCCGAGTTCAAGACGCGTCGCCGGAACCGGCGCTCTGCTTCTTCTCGGGGTCATCCGCCCCGGCGCTCTTGTCCCCGCGCAGCGGAACGGCCGTCTGACTCGGCTTCGGCCGCATGTTCTCCAGCACCATGATCAGGCCGATCGTCGCGATCAGGACGACGAGGAAGATGAAGATCGGCACGGTCTTCTTCCTCGGCTGGACGACGGTCGGTGGGCCTGCGTCCTGCACGATGCGCAGGAAGGCCCGCTCTCCCACCGGGATGCGGCGCGCGTTCTGCTCCTGTTGGACCGTCTGCATGAGAATCTCGGCTCCTAGGTGGGCGGTCCGAACGGCATCGCTTGCGCTCGTCGAGGCTCCGCTCACAGTGATGAACGGGAGCCCGTTCCGCCCCGACGCGTCCGTCAGCTGGGCCGCCGTGACCAGCCGCTCGGTTCCGCCGACCTGAATCCGGCGCTGGACCGCGTCACCCTGGGCTAGCACCGCGTAGGTCGACGCGAGCTGCGTGAGCCATGCAGGCGTATCCACTTCGTCTGGCGGAAGCTGCCCGACGCCCCAGATCCATCGCGCGTTGTTGACCGACAGGCGGACGTCCGACTGGTACACCTGACTCTGCCGGTACGTAAGGTGGACCCCGCCGTTCGACTGGACTCGCACCATCGACAGCCCCGCGAGTACGACGGCCATGAAGAGGCCGATCGCGAAGATCAGCCGAAACCGCCAGATCACTTGCCCAAAGAGACGCAGGTCCATCGCGAACGTCGCCTAGGCGTCGGCCTCTTGGTGGCGAATGAAGATGACTGCAGCCTCGGTGCGGTTGGTGACGCCGAGCTTCTTGTAGGCGGACGCGAGATGGAACTTCACCGCGTGCACCGTCACACCAAGACTCTCTGCTGTCCTGGCGTTCGTCGCGCCGCTTGCCACCATTTCGAGAACTTGGAGCTCGCGCGGCGTGAGGTGGTCCTCGTTGCCGGCTCTCAGGCTTGTGTTTTCCACCACCGCATGAGCGTAGACCGGTAGCGCGCCGCGCAACACAATCCGAAGGGGCAGAACACGCGATTCCACCTAGCCAATATGCTAGGTGGGGGCATCGGAGCGCTCTTCGCGCCGTCTGGTAATGATTGTGGGCGTGGAAGAGAGCGCTCCAGATCCGGTTGCCGGGCCGCAGTCGCCCGAGGGTGCCTCACGGGTGCTCACCGCGTACCTGGAGGTCAGAGACACGTATGCGGAAAGACTCAGCACGCCCGCGAGGGGCGAACCGCTGCTCACGAGTCTGGGACGGCGTGTTGTCCCTCAGCCGGCCCGCTTCCGGGCGCGGTTCATCGTGACGGAGCTCGTCAGGCCGTTGGAAGAGCGCCGTGCGAAGAGCGTCTTGAGCCACGATCCGCTCCGTCTTCATCCCGGTTGCCAGAAGGTGCGGAAGGAGGGCTGGGTCAACATCGATCTCGCCGGTTTCCCTGTCGACCTTCGGTGGAACCTCCTCCGCAAGCTGCCGCTGGAGTCGGGACGTGCGGACGCGGTCTTCCACGAGCACCTCCTCGAGCACTTCTCGCTGCGCGACGGCTTGTGGCTGGCGCGCGAGTGGTTTCGGGTGCTGAAGAGCGGTGGTGTCCTCCGAATCGGTGTGCCGGATGCCGCTTCCTACCTACGCTCGTACGTCGAGGATCCCGCCTTCCTGCAGAACCTGCGGCCGGACAGCCCGACGAAGCTGCTCGCCGTCCAGGAGCTCTTCTACTGGCAAAACCACCGGACGATGTACGACTTCGAGACGATGAGGCTGCTCTTGACGGCTGCAGGATTCCAACACGTCGAGAAGAGCGCGTACGGCGAGAGCAGAATCGAGCCCTCCCCCGACAGCCCACACCGGGAAGTGGAGACGCTCTACGTCGAAGCCGTCAAGTAGCGCCGCGCTTCTCCAGCGCGCGCGCGTAGGCGCGCAGCAGCGATTGCTCCGAGTGCGCCCAGGAGAACCGCTGCTCGATGCGTGAGCGGCCGAGGCGGCCCATCCCGATCCGCCGCTCCTCGTCGTCCAGCAACTCGGCGATCTGCTCCGCGTACTGACGCTTGTCGTTGGGCACCGCGTACAGGGCGGCGTCGCCGGCGGTGAGTCGCGATTCGGGGAGGTCGAAGGCGACGATTGGCCGGGAGAAGGCCATGTATTCGCCGATCTTGACCATGGTCGAGGCGTCGTTGAGCGGGCTTGAAGGCTCGGGCGCAAGGCACACGTCGGCCGTCGAGAGGAGATCCACGATCCCGGGGAGCTCGATCCGTCCCGGGAACTCCACGACATCGTCGAGGCCGAGCTCCGTCGCGAGATGCCGAAGCCCTGGCAACGCGTCGCCGTCCCCGGCGAGCACCGCGTGCCAGTCGTCCCGCAGCTCCCGTAGGGCCGCCAGGGCACGAACGGCATGGTCGACGCCGTCCTGCGGGCCCATGATCCCGAGGTACGCGAGCAGGAAGCGCTTCCCCCGTTTCAGCTCGGGTACCGGCCCGGCCTGGGCGAGCACGTCGGGGTCGGGGCCGTTCCGGACGACGAAGACGTCCTCCGGCTGCTTGCGCCCGCGTGCGATTGCGATCTTCCGGTAGGACTCGTTCGTCGAGATCACGACGTCGGCCAGGCGGAAGCTGACCCGCTCGAGCCAACGTGCGACGGCGTGCGCCAGTCCGCGGCCTCCGAAGCGGGACTCGAAGAGCTCGGGAACCAGGTCGTGATGGTCGAAGACCAGCGCCGCGCCTCGCGTGCCCGCGGCGCGCGCCACCAGCAGGAGCACGTCAGGTGGATTGCACGCCTGGACGACGTCGAACCCCCGGGCCGACGAAACGCGTCGGATGAGGCGCCAGATCTTCCACCCAGCGCCGAGGTACTCCAGGGCGTATCCGAGGAGGCCGCCGCTGCTCGGCGACGGCTCGAAGCGGTGGATCTCGATGCCGTCCCGCTTCTCGAACGTCGTCGACGCGTCGCCGGCTCCGACCGGGCAGATGACGACGACTTCGCACCCTGCCCGTTGCAGCGAGCGGCTCTCGTCCAAGACCCTCGGATCCCCCGGAACCGAGAAGTTTTCGACGAGTATGAGCACGCGACGGCCGGCCAATTGCTCGTGCGTCATCGATTCCCCCCTCGGCGTCGCTACGGATCCGGAGGCTTCTCGCCCTCCGCGACGTCTCGGCGCCTGCTGCGGCGCAGCTGGTGGGCCGCCGTGCCGAGGGCCTCGTCGTGCTTCGAACGAGGACTGAACGCGTTCCGCACCGCGGCACGCATTCGTTTGAGCTTCGACGACCAGGTCTCGCCTTCGGTCGGGCCGAGCTCACGGGACACCACGCGCGGAAAGATCCTGAGCGCACGGTGAAGCGGAAGGACCCAGAACACGCTGACCAGACGCCGCACATGGTTCTCGACCACGGTGACGTCGCGCACGGACGCCGTCGCCTTTGCCCAGACGCGAACGGCGGATGGCGGCGGTGCGCCGTACAGCACGTGGGCGAGTGCCTGGCTCGTGACCTTCCAGACGCCGCCGACGTCCCACTCGTCTGCCAGAGGCTGGACGGCAGCGGGGTCGAGCGGCCCGAGCACGGCGGCGATGTCGACGAGGTCGAGCACGCGGCGAAGCGGAAAGTCACTCCACGAGTTGACGGCGAGGACGAGCGCGTGCGCACCAGGCTCGAGGGCGGACACGCCGTCGACGCCGACTCGAGCGGGCACCGTGCGTCCGAACACCGCATCGCCCGACGGGGGGGTCGCCCAGTCGACCCAGTTGGGGTGGTGGTGGAGCTCCACCGAGAGCGGAAGACCGCGCCAGCGAAGCGGCTGAACGTGATGGAGCCCGTCGTAGTACTGCTCCTCTTCCCCGAAGGGCTCGAAGCCAGCCGCGAGCAGCAGCCGATGCGTAGCGCCCGGGTCGGGAACGAGCACGTCGAGGTCGACGAACGGCCGGGCTCCCGGCTCGCGATAGTGCGCTGCCGCCTCCGGCCCCTTGAAGGCGACGATCGGCCCCGTGGCCGCCGCGCGTACCTGTCGGAGGACGACGTCGGCCGCGAGACGGCGGGCCGCGAAGGCGCGCTCCTCGAGGACGAGCTCCTCGGGCACGGACAGGCCCATGCGCCGCCAGCGCGCCGCCGCGAGGAGCTGGAGGTGGTGCACCCGCAGCTCGCTCAGGCTGCGGCTGGGCGGTACGAGCTCGTCGACTCGCTCCCACAGGTGCGTCGACTCGGGATTCGTCACGGAACTGTCTTCTGGGGTTGGCGACAGCATGTCTCTAGGAACGGACTCGACCGCCGCGTGTTCTCCGCACGAGGCCTCGTAGCTCCCGCAAGTTCTCGTCCCGGAGCAACAACAGGATCGGGAAGTACGCCGCGGCCCCGATGAGGATCAGGAGGAGAAGTTGAACGGCCGGCAGATACCCACTTGGCATCGCTTGCCCCAGCGCGAAGACGAGCAGCCCCATCACGCCGGACGCCAGCACGACGTTCCGCAACCGAGCGGCGACCTCGAGGAACGACATGTCCACGCGGCGGCCGGCGATGCTCACCGCCGGATAGGCGAGAGCGGCCGTTACGACCGTGTAGGCGATGGTGACGCCGAGAGCGCCCCAGTGGAGTCCGACGAAGAAGGATGCGATCACACAGGGAAACGAGATCAGGTTCCAGCGAAACAGGAGGTCGGGTCGCCCTTGGGACCCGTAGAGCCAGTAAGAGGTCAGCTGCACGCTCTGCACGATGCCTGCGATGCACAGGACGCTCAGCAGGGGCGCTGCGTCGAGCCATTTCTCACCGTAGACCACGCTGATGAAGCGGTCCGACAGAACGAGTAGCCCCGTCAGCACGGGGAACGTGAGCGCCGCGATCAGCCCGACGGCTCGGAGGTATGCCCGTTTGACGCGCTTGCGGTCCTCCTGGATTCCCGACAGGGACGAGAACATCACGTTGGTGGCGATCGCAGACGGCTGCTGGACCGGGAGCAACATCAGGTTGTAGGCGCGTGAGTAGAGGCCGAGTGTCGTCAGACCGAGGACCTTGCCGATCAGCAGGTTGTCCGCGTTGCGCGCCCAGTAGCTCAGCGTGTAGGAGCCGATGAGGTTGCCGCCGAAGCGCCAGAGCTCGCGGACGGCCGTCCGATCGACGAGCCGTTTCGGGCGCCAGTCGCTCGAGAACCAGAGGATGGCCGTTTTCGTCGCCGACGCGACCAGCAAGAGGAGGACGAGGCTCCACACGCCCAGTCCGGCGACGGCGGCGGCGATCGCGACGACGCCGGAGACCACCGTCGCGACGATCTCGGTGATCGCGAGGAAACGGAAGTTCAGAGCCCTCCGCAGCTGCGCGATCTGCACGAGCGCGGGCGCAGCGATGATGAAGTTGAGCGCGGCGACGATCATCAGCGGTACGAGCTGCGACTCGCCGTAGAACGCCGCGACGGCGGGTGAGAGCGCCGCGATCAGCACGGCGACGGCGGTCGAGCTGCCGAGGTTGAGCCAGAACGCGGAGGAGAGGTGTCGCTCGTCGAGCTCCTTCCGCTGGACGATCGCCCCGACGAACCCGAGGTCGACGAACAACATCGCGAAGCCGGTGAAGACCACGTACATCTGCACCAAGCCGAAGTCCGCAGGAACGAGGAGGCGCGCGAGGACCGCCGTGATCACGAACTGTGCTATCTGGCTGCCGACGCGAGACGACCCCGTCCAGCCCATGCCGGAGAGCGTGCGCTGCGTCAGGCTCGGCGGCCCGGCGGGTCTCGGCGACCCGGGGGAGGCTCCCCCCGGCGCCAACGTGGGCTTGGCGGGCGGAGCCGCAGGCGCAGCAAGAGGCGCCTCGACCGGCATGCGTTCGTCTCGAGGGCTGTCGGCCCGACCCACCGTCACATGCTATGAACGGTGCTGCCTCGGGCCAACGCCCTCATCGGCTAGCGGAGCGACTAGCCGAATAGCTAGGGGGCGTGCACCCTCGGCCTGTCGATGTCGACGGCCGCGGGGTTGGACTGCCCGCCGGCCCGCCCGAGGATCCGGCGACGAGCCGACGAGATCGTGCGTGTGAGTACGTGCCGGTAGCACCGCGGACGAAGCAGGCGGGGCAGGTCGAGGAAGTGGCGGCGATAGAACGGTTGAACGTGAACGTCCCTCGCTGCACCGTCCGCTTCTCGCGCGGCTCTCGACACGGGTCCGGCCGTGGTCAACAGCCGGTCGTACAGCTCCCGCACATTCTCCGGCACCCTTCTGGACCGCAGTTCACGTGCGGAGCGGATGTTGCGGTGCAAGTCCACGCGCACGGACGCCGCTGCGGCCTCCAGCGCGTCGGGGTCGGGCTCGAGCCCGATGAACTCGCGGAGGCGGTCCGCCTCCGCATGTGCGTCGTGGTGCCATGCTGCGTAGTCCGACACGAGGACCGGAGTGTCTCCCCGGCTCGCTTCGAAAATCTCGCAGAAGCGGGCCCACCAGGTCAGCGCCTCGCCGCGCGTGAGGCACGGGTGCCGCCGACGGAGGGAGTCGTAGACCTCGAGGGGATGACGAACGCACTCGACGACGCGCAGGCTCGGGACCAGCTCTCGCCAGAACGGAAGCGTCACTGTTGTCCGGGGGTCCTTCCAGCCCCACGGCCTGTCCCCGCCCATCTCGCGGAAGACCGATTGCGCCCGCTCTCGGAGGTCCTCGAAAGCCGCGTCCTCCCACCACTGGCCGGGGAGATCAGGCACACGTCGTCCGTCTCCGCCGAGACGCCGGAGGAGCTCGATGTTCACTTCCATGAGCCCACGGTGCTCCCAATAGCCGTCAGGATTCTCGACCGTCGCCCCGCGGAGCCTCTCGTGCGAGCCGAGCTCGACGCCGAGGATGTTGAGCACCCGGGTCGTCAACGACGTGCCCGATCGATGCATACCGAGGACTGCGACAGGAGAAGCCCCGTACGCGCCATGGCCGTGTGCTCCGGCGTGCCTGACCACTCGGTAGACCGTAGCACGATGTTACTCGGTTTCAAAGCTTACGGACAGTGTTCGCCGGCGGCCGGCCTAGCCAATCGGGCAGTCGAATTCGGCCCGGTCCGTTGGCATATTGAGGCGAACCATCGTTCACCGTTCTGGCGCGCCAATTCACTCGGAGGATCCACTGTCGGCATGCGACTCGTAGCGAACAAGCCCACTGTCATCAGCGAGACGATCGAAGGCGAGACGATCATCATCCACCTCGGAACAGGCACGTACTACAGCCTGGAGGGGACCGGAGCGGACGTCTGGTCGGCGCTCGAGAGCAGCATCACGGCCCGGGAGATCGCCGACCGGCTCGAGGCTCGGTACGACGTCGAGGGCGACGAGGCTCTTCAAGCCGTCGAATCGGTCCTCACCGACCTGAGCACGGAGGAGCTTGTGCGGCAGGCCGACGGTGAGCCCGTCGCCGCGCCCGAGCCCGCTGCGCCGGTGGCGGAGCGCCAGGAATTCGTGCCTCCGAAGCTCGCCAAGTACACGGACATGCAGGACATCATCCTGCTCGACCCCGTGCACGAGGTCGACGAGCGCGGCTGGCCGTACGCGCGGGCCTAGGCCTAGGATGACGGCCGGAGGCGTCACGGCGTCTGCGTCTCGCCCCGTACCCGATCTCGCACAGGAGCTCGGGACCCTCTTTGGCCGCGCGGCCCGCGAGGCGGACGGCCCGATCGAGAAGACGTATCTGATCGCCGACCTCGGCGTGCGGATCCGCTACGCCCGGCGCGAGATGCTCGAACGGATCGGCCCGGCGCTGGCCCACCTCGAGCGCGAGGAGGTTGACCACGTGTTGCTGACCATCGACGCGTGGGACTCCGCGAACGCGACGGCAGCCACTCCGCCACTACCCGCGCCCGACCCCGCGGCGGTCCCCGGCTCGAAGTACTACTTCGAAGAAGGGCACACACGCGGCTCGTACATGCCCGCGTCCGGAGCGCTCAGCGTGCTTGACACCGAGGCCCGGCACGGCTGGTACTGGGTCGAGGATCCCGCCGAGATGCCCGACTGGGAGGCGGCGGCATCGATCCGCCTGCTGCTCCACTGGTGGCTTCCCGACCACGGCGCGATCGAGGTGCACGGGGGAGCCGTCGGGACCGAGTCGGGCGGGGTGCTCGTCGTCGGGCGCGGCGGCTCAGGAAAGTCGACGACCTGCCTGGCGAGCGTCGGCCACCCGGAGCTGCGCTACGTCTCGGACGACTACACGGCAATCCGGTTCCAGCCCGAGCCGTGGGCCTACAGCCTCTACAGCTCCGGCAAGCTCGAGCCGGGCCACGCGAAGCGGCTTCCTCACCTCGCGACTGCCGTGGCGAACGAAGATCGCCTTCACCTCGAGGAGAAGGCCGTCTTCTACGTCAACGAGCACTTTGCGGAGAGCATCGTGCCGGGATTCCCGCTTCGAGCCGTCCTGGTCCCGCGAATCGTCCCCGGCCGACGGGAGACCCGCGTTGTGAAGGCATCGCCGGCAGCCGCCCTGTCCGCGCTCGCACCGAGCACCGTCTTCCAGCTCCACCCGCCGACGCCCGAGACGTTCCGAACGATGGCGCGGCTGCTCGCTGCCGTCCCGAGCTTCCACCTCGAGCTGGGCTCGGACATCGCCGCCATCCCGCAGGCGATTCTCGACCTGCTCGCAGACCTGGAGCGGTAGCGGTGTCTGCGAACCCCTTCGTCAGCGTCGTGATGCCGGTCTACAACGCGGAGAAGTTCCTGCCCGAAGCACTCGAGAGCGTGCTCGCTCAGGACTACGCACCGTTCGAGGTGATCGTCATCGACGACGGATCGACCGACGGTACGGCGCAGGTTGTCGAGCGTTACCCGGAAGTCACCTGTATCCGGCAGGAGAACGCCGGCGCGAGCGCCGCACGGAACACGGGCATTGCCGCCGCAACGGGAGAGTGGGTCGCGAACGTCGACGGGGACGACTGGGTGCCGAGCACCAAGCTGACGGTCCAGATGGGCTACGTTCAGCAACACCCCGAGGTCGTCTGCGTCCTCGGGCGCCAGGAGTGGATCGACCCGCCGCCCTGGCTCGTCCGCGATCCGGTCTACGGCGAGCTGGACGGGATCCCGCTCAACTCGATGGTCGCGCGGCGGGACGTCTTGCTCGAGCTGGGCGGCCACGACGACGCCTTCGGCGGCGACCTCGACGTCCTCGTGAAGATGCGCGAGAACGGCTACGAGTACGCCGTGATCCCGGAGATTGTGGTCTTCCGCCGCTACCACGGGGAGAACCTCGTCGCCTCGAAGCCGATGACCGCGCCCCTGCCGCTGATCTCGCTCAAGGCCAAGCTCGACCGCGAGCGCGCAAGGGCCGGCGGAAGCGCCTGATGTCGCGAGCAAATCCGCTCGTGAGCGTGGTGACGGCCGTCTACAACGGGGAGGACTTCCTCGAGCAGGCGCTTCAGAGCCTTTTCGAACAGGACTACGAGCCGTTCGAGTCGATTGTCATCGATGACGGCTCGATCGACCGCTCCGGCGAGATCGCGCAGTCGTTCCCGGTCCGGTACGTGCAGCAGGAGAACGCGGGCGCGGCAGCCGCGCGCAATGTCGGCATCGGGCTCGCGCAGGGCGAGTACGTGACGTTCCTCGACGCCGACGACGTCCTCCCGCCGAACAAGCTTTCCCTTCAGGCGGGTTACCTGGGCGACCACTCCGACGTGGGGTGCGTGGTGGGGCGCCAGGAGATCCGCTTCGACGGCGTCGAGCCGCCGGACTGGCTGAAGCGCGACCCAGTCTACGGCGACCTCGAGGGCATTCCGCTCCTCGCGGCAATGCTGACTCGCGACGCGCTCGGGACGGTCGGCGGCTTCGACCCCAGCTTCGGCTTCGCCGAGGACCGCGACCTGTTTGTCCGCCTGCGCGAGGCCGGGATCGAGATCGCCGTTATCCCGGAGGTCGTCCTGTTCCGGCGGTTCCACGGCGAGAACCAGAACTTCAAGCCGCCCGCCGAGGTTCCGCTCTTCCGCTCGCTGAAGGCGAAGCTCGACCGCACGCGTGAGCTCTCCGACCCCGCGGGAGGCGCGTCATGAGCTCGCCGCTCGTCAGCGTGATGATCCCGTCGTACAACCCCGGACCGTACCTCGCCGAGGCGATCGACAGCGTGCTCGCGCAGACGTACGAGCCGCTGGAGCTGATCGTCGTCGACGACGGCTCGACCGACGGGAGCGGCGAGATCGCCACGGGCTATGGAACCGCGCTCACCTACGTGCGCCAGGAGAATGCCGGCAACGGCGCCGCCCGGAACACGGCGGTGGCGCACGCGCACGGCCAGCTCTACGCGTTCCTCGATGCCGACGACCGGTTCCTGCCGACGAAGCTCGAGCGGCAGGTGTCGGTGATGCTCGAACGGCCCGAGGTCGACATCGTCTTCGGCCATGTGCGCGAGTTCGTGAGCCCCGATCTCGCGCCCGAGATCGCCGAGCGCCTGCGCGCTCCCGTCCCGGACGCCCCATGGGCGGCGCCGAACCTCATGCTCATCCGACGCGAGTCGTTCGACCGCGTAGGCCTATTCTCGACCGAGCTCCGCGTCGGCGTCACCGTCGATTGGTACGCGCGCAGCGGCGAGCAAGGGCTGGTCTCGGAGATGCTGCCGGAGGTAGTGCTGGAGCGGCGGCTGCACGCGTCGAACAACGGCATCCGCGAGCGCGACGCGCGGTACCAGTACCTCCACGTCCTGAAGGCGTCGATGGACCGCCGGCGCCGAGACGCCGAGGCGTCGCCGAGCTAGATGCGCAGGCGGGGGTTCTCGGGCGACTTCTGGCCGCAGCCGCTCCACGAGCTGCTGCTGCAGGCGGCGCTCGCGTCCGACGAGCGGGCGCGGGCGGCCTGGGCCGAGGCGCGGCCGCGGCTCGACCTGCCCGCCCTCGAGGCCGGCTGCTTTGACGTGCTCCCGATCCTGTACCGACGACTGCGCGACTGGGGCGAGTCTGACGATGCGCTCACCGCGCGCCTGAAGGGGATCTACCGCAAGGTCTGGTACGCGAACCAGCTGGTCTTCGAGCAGTTCCGCGGGCCGTTCGCAGCGCTGAGCGAAGGCGGGATCACCCCCCTCGTCTTCGGCCCGGCCTCGCTCGCGACGACCGTCTACGAGGAGCTGGGGCTGCGCCGCGTCCTCTACTTCGAGGCGCTCGTCCGCCGGGAAGCCGTCGAGGACGCGCTCGAGATCCTCCAGGGCGCAGGCCTGACGCTGGAGACGCCCACTGCCGAGGTCGAGCGCCGCCGCCCGCTCGTCCTGACGAGCCCGCGCAGGCAGGTGCTCGCGCTGCACGACGAAGTGCCCGTCGACGTCCTGCTGCCCGGCCCCCGAGGCGATTCGGCGGACGCGTTCTGGGCGTCTGCGCGGCCGATCGATCTCCACGGCGTCCGTGCGCAGGTGGCCGGGCCGGCGGAGGCGCTCATGCTCGCCTGTGCCAGCGGGGCGCGAGGCGGAAGGCTGGTCGCGGTCGACTGGATAGCCGACTCGGCGATGCTGGCCGGTGCCGACGGCCTCCACTGGAGCCGTGTCGCGGAGCTCGCAAGCGAGCGGCGCGTCTCAGAGCGGGTGCGCGAGGGGCTTCGCTACCTCCGCGAGGTCCTCGACCTCGAGGTGCCCGACGAGCTCGTCGCCGCGTCACAGCCCGTCAGCCGCCGCGAGCGCGCAGGCCACCGCCTGAGCCGGCGGAGCCACCGGGTTCTGGGCGGCCTGCCGAACGCCATGGCGGACTACCTGCGGCTGAGCGATGAGCGGCCGACCCGGCTCCCCTTCGGCTTCGCGCGGCACCTCCAGCGGCACTGGGCCCTGCCGAGCCTCGTCCACGTTCCGCTGCGCGCGGCGCAGAAGACCGGCGGTTCGCTGCGGCGCACGGTGCGCCCTCGCCGCTCCGGTGCGACACAGCCGTCCGAGCGCCGGCGCTCTGTCCTATCGCGCGGCTCGTAGCCGGGCGTGATGCCGCAGCCAGCGCTCAGCCGCCTGCGAGAACGGACGATCCTCACCTGGGGCATCGCGCTGACGGTCGGCCTCGCGTGCGCGACGACGGCCGCGCATCTCGTCGACTACGGCGCGTACGACCTCCACGTGCGCGCGCTCGACGCCAACACCCGAGCGAGCGTCTTCGGCGTGATCAGCCTGTTCGCGCTGGCAGTCGCGTTCGCCGCGGCGGCGATGACGGCGGCACGCGTGCCCGAGCAGCGAGTGCACGGGGCGCTGCTGGCTGCGGCGCTCGGAATCCTGCTCGTGCTCCGGATCGTCCATCCGGCGGAGGTCGTCGCGCTCGCGCTCCCGTTGATCGCGGCCGCCTTCGTCCTGCTCTGGTCGTGGCGCGCAGAGGACGTTCGCGCGTGCCGGGTGCTGCGCGCCGGGTGCCTGCTCCTCGCGGCCTCGCTCGTCCTGCGCAGGCCCGGCTTCGACGCCCTCGAGAGCCTCGGCTACGACGACGAGACGTGGGCCAACCAGACACGGGTCGCCCTCAAGCACGCGTCCGAGCTCGCCGGCTGGGTGCTCGTGGCGACGGCGCTGCTCGCGTCCGCGCGCCACTCCGGGCCGCGCGAGCGTCGCTGACTCAGCGCCACTGCTCGGCGTTGTCGCGCGACTCCCAGCCGAGGTCGGCCTCGGCGCTCTCGATGTCCCAGAAGCGCCACGTGTTCGCGGAGACGCCGTAGTAGATCCCGAAGCGGAGCTCTTCCGGCGCCTCGAGGCAGGAGCGGACGAGCGCGATCAGGTCCCGATGCGTCAGCAGCGTTGCGAACTGGCGCGGTGTGGTCGGCCGATCCGCGCGGTTGACGGTGCCGATGCGGAGGCACAAGACCGAGAGCCCGTGCTCGTCGGCGAAGTAGCGTCCCGCCGCCTCGCCGAACGCCTTGCTCAGTCCGTACGGCCCGTCCGGGCGAATCGGGTCGAGCGGCGTGATCCGGGGGATTTGCGCCGGATCCAGGCCCTCGTAGCGCCCCGCGCCGATCGACGCGTACGGTTCGTCGCGCTCGTACATGCCGGTGACGTGGTTCGAGCTGGCGTAGACGACGCGGCGAACGCCAGCGCTCCGCGCAGCTTCCAGCACGTTGAACGTCGTCGGGATGTTGTTCCGGCGCGTCTCGTCCCACGAGAGCCTGGGGCTCGGATCGGCCGCGAGATCTACGACGAGGTCGGCTCCCTCCAGCGCGGCCACGGCGTGGCGTGGCTTGCTCAGGTCCGCCCGCTTCCATGTCGCGCGCCGCCTCCGCCGGTCAATCGCCTCGACCCCATACCACTCGGCGAGGGCGCCGGCGAGTACCCGGCCGATGAGACCGGCCGCGCCGGTGATCGCGACTCGCGGCTTCGCAGCCGTGCTCATCCGATCAGGCCGCCGACGAGCGACGGCAGCTCCTCGAGGTCCCGCGCGAGCGATAGCCGGAAACACCGCGTGTCGCGGGCCAGCCGGCCGAGAACGTCCAGGTGGCGCTGGCTCGATACCGGGTCGGTGAGCAGGACGTTCGGGACGAGTTCGCGAAGCGCCTCGTCCGCCGCGCACGGCTCGACGCTGGTCTGCGCTCCGGAGCCGATCCGCGGGAAGAGCAGAAGAGACGGACGGGCTCGCGGAACGAGCTCGCCGCCCGACCGCTCTGCAGCGAGCTGCCGTTTCGCCGTGCCGAGCTCATCTCGCAGGTCGCCCTCGACGCCGGGGAAGAAGGCTGCCGTCGAGTCGGTGATGTCGAGCTCGTCGGGGAAGGCGAGCAGCAGGGGCTCTTCGCCGTTCGCCGAGAGAAAGAGCATGTCGTCGCCCAGGAACCCGAACCCACCGCGCGCCAGCGCGAGCGCGACCGTCGTCTTCCCCGAGCCGGACCCTCCCGGCAGCGCAACCCCACGAGAGCCCGTCGCGAGCCCCGCAGCGTGGACGCCGTAGAGGCCGTGACGTTTCAGCACCTCCAGGAGCGGGAGCGTCACGAGCGGCCTGGTCGCGGCCCAGGCTGCCTCCGCGGTCGGCTCGAGCACGGAGACGACGACGTCACCCTCGGCCAGCCGGCAGAGGGCGCGGACTCGTCCGTAGTCGATGTAGAGCTCGTCCCGGCCTTCGTGGTAGACGACCTCCCCCGTCTCCGGCTCGTACACGCTCCGGAGCCGGCCCTCGGGCCGCTCGACGAAGTGCCGGTCGGCCGCACGCAGCTCAAAGCGGGCGGCCGGCCTGGAGGACGCCGGCCGGGCGAAGAAGCGAAGGCGCCGCGCGACGAGCTCGAGGAGCTCGGGCCGGTTCGAGCGGACCTCGACCTCTACACCGTGCATGTCGAAGCTCGCTGACACGTCGGGCTGCGCGCTCAATTGGGGCTCGGCGAGCCGCTCGCGGGGATGACCAGCATCTCCGCGAAGTGCTCCTGCGGGTCGACCCGCTCCAGGTAGGGCCGCCCGTCGCGCACGAGCCAGCAGTGCCCGTGCCACTCGCTCGCGTTCGGCCCGAGCCCGAACGCGAGCGAGACATCGAACCCCGACCGCCGTAGCAGGTAGCAGAGCGCGACACCCCGCGTGAGACAGGTCCGCTTGACGGGATGGAAGCGAAAGGCGCGATCGACCGCATTCCGGATCGCCTCGGCCCGTTCCTCCGGCGCCGGCGGGCCGAGGGGGGCCAGGAGCGCCTCGATTCGCCGCGTCGGGAGACGCATCACGAAGGGCACGGCGACCTCGACGAGGAGCGAGCGCAGGACGAGCAGCGGGCGAGCGCGCACGACCTCTCCCTCGGCCCTATCCGGCAGCGTCGACCACCAGCTCGCGCCCGGAAAGCTCGTCGAGCAGCTCCAGCAGGTCGGCCCGGATCTCCTCTGGCGGCGCGTCGAACTCCGCCTCGAGGGTCGCGGCGATGTCGCTCGCGAGCCGGTTCCCGTCGCAGAGCTCCCAGATCCGCGCTCCGACCTCCTCCAGGGCGTAGTAACCGCCGTCCTCGGGGTCGAGCAAGAGAAGCTCCTCGTCGCCGCGGTGCGCGATGACCCGCTCCGCGCGCGCAGGGCGACTGTCCAGACGCATCCGGACGATCGTACCCGACGACCCCAATGCCCTCTCCTGGCGCGGCGAGCGCTTAGAAGCTGAACCGCGTCAGGTGGCGCAGCAGGCCGAGACGCCGAAGGCGAGGCTTGCGATAAGGCTTCTTGGTGAGCTCGGTCATAGTCGCGCGATCCCCATCAGGAGAGAGAACAGCTTTGCAAAGATCGCGAGCGGATGCAACGGCTTGGCCGGCTTCGCCGCCGGGATGACCGGGTCGCACAGGGTCGAGTTGCCGGCAACGTCATGCACCTCGACGACAAGCCGTGAGCCCTGCGTCTGGTCGGTCTTCGTCGCGGTGAGCACGAACGGCGTTACGTTCCCGACGAAGATGTTGGCGGATCCGCCGATGGAGCCGTCGGGGTAGGTCGTGAACGGGCCGCTGTCAGGAGTGACGCTCCCGTTCCAGATCCTGTAGTCGACGCGCTCGAGCCCGGAGTCCTGATCCTGAACGGTGACCTGGATCTGCTTCGGCGGGCCGCCGATCGTCGCCGTCAGGAGGCACTGCGGCGGGATTTGGTCGTCGAACCGTGCCTTGAAGGCATCGAACTTGCAGTCGCTCGCAACGATGTTCGGCGGCTGGTGGGTCGCCAGGGAGCAGACGGCCATGATGTAGACGCCGCCCGGGTTCGGCGTGTTCGCGAAGGGGAACAGTCGGAGCAGCGGAGGCGTGTTGTTCGGCGCGCCGCGACCGTTCGGGGCGGCACCGCTGTCGAGCCAGTGCTGGAACGGCTGCACGCCCCCGCGGAAGCAGTTGCCGGGCAGCGGCGTCGCGGGTGTTCCGCCCGTATACGGATAGTTCGAGACCTCGCCGTTCGTGAGCTTGAACACGCGGTTTTGCCAGCAGTCGTAATCGTCCGACAGGTTCTTCGCCGCCCCGTCGTTGGCGTTCGGCTGTCCACCAGGACCGAGAACTGCGAAGAAGAACTTGCCGTCCGACGGTGAGAGCGAGTTTGCCGCGGGGCCGCCGTTGAGCCAGACGAACCGCTTCTGCAGGTAGATGTTGCAGTTGACCGTCCCCGGGCCGTTCTCGCATGTCCCGGGCCCGTCCGTCCCCGGATTGATGGTGGTGTACGCGCCACCGGTCACCGGAGTCGGCGTCGTCTGCGCCGCCGGCAGGATCACGAGCGCAAGCAGGGCAACGCCCAGCACCAGCGCTACACGTGTCCTCAGCGGTCGACGAATTTGCATACCCGGGACACTTCCATGCGCGCCCACGGCGGGCAACTAGCCTTTCGCTCAAGTTTTGGGCCAGGTTTTCCGCCGACAGCCGTCGACAGCCCCGTATTGCACCGGCAAGGGCCGCTCTCGCCCCACGAACGTCGAGTAGACGTGGATACGGAATGTCTGCGCCGTTTCTGCGTTCCACGACAGCGATGGCAAGGCGATGGTCGGCGGAACTGGAGCTCGAGGGCGCCGGCGGCGAGCCGGTCGACCTGCGGCGGACGCTCGCCTCCCACGGCGTCGCAGACCTGCCGCCGAACGAGATCGACGGCCGGGCCCGGACGCTGACGACGACGCTTGCGCTGCCGCATGGGGCGGCGACGGTCCGCGTCTCCGCCGCCCGTGCGCGCGTCGCACTCGTCGAAGGCACAGGTCCGTCGTCGGGCGCGCTCGCCGCCATCCGCCACATGCTCCGGCTCGACGCCGACCTCTCGGCCTTCTATGCGGTCGCGCGCGACGACGACGGCCTCGCGTGGGCCGTCCGCGGAGCGGGCCGGATGATGCGCAGCCCCACGGTCTTCGAGGACGTGGTCAAGACGATCTGCACGACCAACTGCGCCTGGTCGGCGACGGTGCGGATGACGACGGCGCTCGTCGAGCAGCTCGGCCCTGTGGCGCCCGACGGCCGCCACGCCTTCCCCTCGCCGGCGGCGATGGCCGAGGCGGACGAGGAGTTCTACCGCGACGTCGTCCGAGCGGGCTACCGCGGCGCCTACCTCCGGACGCTCGCGCTCGCCGTTGCCGAGGGCACGCTCGAGCTCGAGGCGCTGAACGACCCGGAGCTGTCCGAGGACGAGGTGGCGGAGCGCCTGCTCGCCCTTCCGGGCTGCGGCCCCTACGCAACGGCGCACATGATGATGCTGCTCGGCCGCTACTCGCGCCTGATCCTCGACGCGTGGACGCGACCGACGTACGCGCGCGTGAACGGGCGCAAGGCGGCCGACCGGACGATCGAGCGCCGCTTCCGCCGCTACCGCGAGTACGCCGGCCTCGCGTTCTGGCTCTACCTGACCCGCGACTGGGTCGCGGACTAGAGCTTTCCGCTCGTGTCCGTGTAAGTGCGGCCCGAGCGCTGGAACTGGCCGCTCCAGTACGCCTGGATGCTGTTCACGTACCCGACGATGCGACAGTCCTCGCGCTGGTTGGCGGTCGCGCCGCTGGTGCAGTCTTCCGGGGCGACGCTCGTCGGCGGCTGAGTGCCGATCGAGCGGTCGTCGAGGTTCGACAGCGGCCCTGAGAGGCCGCCGCTGTTCGTCAGCAGCGTGACCAGCAGATAGATGATGAGACCTGCGACGCCGAGCCCGCCCCCGCCGACAGCGACGCCGCCGCCCGGCAACGCGATCCCGCCGCCACCGCGGCGGTCCTCGACCTGCGAGGGGTCGAGGCGTGCTCCCTTGCGAAAGCGCACCGGCCAGTTTTCCCTCGCGGGCCGCCGGTGGTAAACGTCGAGAGTGGAGCCGACGGGGCTCGAACCCGTGACCTTCGCGCTGCCAGCGCGACGCTCTCCCAGCTGAGCTACGGCCCCAGTGGCGTCAGTGTAGCCGCGTTTCGGGCGCCGCTAGACGGCGGCCGCGTCCAGCTCGATGCTCGGCACGTCGCCCCACAGCTCCTCGAGTCGGTAGTAGTCGCGCGACTCCGGCGTGAAGACGTGAAGGACGACGTCGAGGTAGTCCGCGACGATCCAGCGGCCCTCCGGCTCGCCCGCGACCGACCGCGGAAGGGCGCCCTCGTCGTGCTTCAGGCGCTCGTGCACCTCGTCCCAGATCGCCTTCGTCTGGCGGGCGTTCTGCCCGGTTGCGAGCACGAAGAAGTCCGTGTAGCTGCACACGGGGCGCATGTCGAGGATGAGGACGTCCTGCGCCAGCTTCTCCTGGGCGAGGCCGGCGATGCGGCGGGCGTGTTCGAGCGGCGTCAGGGTCTCGTCAAGTCCTCTCTGGTTCGCGATCAGTGTAGCCGCGGTAGAGGCCAGTCTCGTCGATCGCGGCCGCGACCGCGACCGGGACGAGGCCGTCAACCGGTTCTCCCCGCCCGAGGCGCTCGCGAACCTCGGTCGACGACACCGGCGGCGAGGGCAGACGGAACGCCAGCACCCGGTCGCCGTAGCGCTCGAGGTCGGGCGGCGGGTAGCCGGAGCGCGTACCAACGGCGAGCCGTACCCAGCGCAGCACCTCGTCGGGGTTCTTCCAGGTCGGGAAGGCGGCGCCCTCGTCGGCGCCGACGACGAAGATCGCGTCGCCGAAGCGGCCCTCGCGCACGGCGTCCACGGTGAACGCGTGCGGGTCGAGCAGCACCTCGTCGGCGATCCCGTCGAACGCGAGGCGCGCCAGCCGCAGCCGCGTTTCCGCGTCTGCGACGACCGGGCGGTGTCCGGGCGCCGCCGCGACGAGCACGATCAGCCGGTCGATCGGCAGCCGCTCGCGGGCCGCGCGGCCCAGCGCCACGTGCCCGGCCTGCGGTGGGTCGAAGATGCCGCCGAGGATTCCTGTTACTGGAACTCGAGCACCTCGCCCTCGAGCTGGACCTCGTCGCCGCTCTTCGCGCCGGCGTCGCGGAGCGCCTGCTCGAGCTCCTCCTCCGAGCCGGGGCGGCCGGCCACCCGAAAGCCGCGGTCGGTGCGGAGGATGCGGAAGCGCCGGCGCTGGTCGGGCTTCGGCCGGTAGACGAGGAAGCGCGGCAGGCCCTCATCCTCGGCGACCGGCGCATCGGCCGGCGGGCAGAGCTCGAAGAGCGTGCGCCGGAACCGCTCGACACCCTCGCCGGTGGCGGCCGAGAGCGCGAACACGCGCTGCACCCTCGGGTCGTCGGGCTCGAATGCCGGGGGCTCCGGCAGCAGGTCGATCTTGTTCAGCACGATCACCTGCGGCCGCTCGTCGAGGCCCGCGCCGTACTCAGCGAGCTCGTGGTCGACCTGCGCGACTGCCTCAGCGGGGTCGCCGGCGGCCGCGTCGATCACGTGGACGAGCAGCCGCGCGCGCTCAAGGTGCGCCAGGAACTCGTGCCCGAGGCCCACGCCCTCGCTCGCACCCTCGATCAGGCCGGGCACGTCGGCGACCACGAGCTGCCGCTCGTCCGAGTCGACGGTGCCCAGCACGGGCTGCAGCGTCGTGAAGGGGTAGTCGGCCACCTTCGGCCGCGCGTTCGAGATGCGCGCGAGCAGCGACGACTTCCCCGCGTTGGGGAGACCGACGAGCGCCGCGTCGGCGAGCAGCTTCAGCCGTAGCTCGTAGTCGGCCTCCTCGCCCGGCAGACCGGTCTCGGCGAAGCGCGGCGTCTGCCGCGTCGCGGTTGCGAAGCGCCGGTTGCCGCGGCCGCCTTCGCCGCCGCGTGCGAGCACGACGCGTGCACCCGATGCGGCGAGGTCGGCAACCAGCTGCTCGTCCTCGTCGAAGACCTGCGTGCCGACGGGAACGCGCAGCTCGACATCGGCGCCGGACGCGCCGTGACGGCCGCTGCCGCCGCCGGCGCCGCCCTTGTCGGCCTTGAAGTGCTGCCTCGCGCGGAACGCCGAGAGATCGCGCAGGTCCGGGTCCGCGACCAGGATCACGTCGCCGCCGGGCCCGCCGTCGCCGCCGTCGGGCCCGCCCTTGGGCACGTGCTTCTCGCGCCGGAAGCTGAGCGCCCCGTCGCCGCCTCGCCCGGCCTGCACGTGAATGCCGGCCCGGTCGTGGAACACCCGGCTACTCCGTGACGGAGATGAAGCGGCGATCCCCCGAGGCATCGGTTGCGATGCCGCCTGGGAGGTCGCCCGGCTCCGCCGGGTGACCGTTCAAACCGCGACTAGATCTCGTTGACAACAGAAATGAAGCGGCGCTCGCCGGTCGTCCTGAACGACACGGTTCCGTCGCGCTTCGCGAAGATCGTGTCGTCGCGGCCGATGCCCGCGCCGGGGCCCGGGCGGAATCGCGTGCCGCGCTGGCGCACGATGATCGTGCCCGCCCTAACGCCCTGGCCGTCGAAGACCTTGACGCCGAGCATCTTCGGGTTCGAGTCGCGGCCGTTCCGCGACGAGCCGAGTCCCTTCTTGTGAGCCATCTAGCTGTCCTTCCTCGCTTCCAGCGCCGCGATCGCACCCTTGCGGTTCGCGTGCGCGCGCTCGTACTCCAACGCCGCCTCGACCTGCTCCGGCGACCAACCGCCGACCTTCTCGTTGAGGTCCGCAATGGTCAGATCGGCGTAGCCGCGCGGGAGCTTCGACGGAGGAGCCTCCGACCGACTTTCCTCCCGCTTCGCCGGCGCCTCCTTCTCGGCCGGCGCCTCCTTCTTGGCCGGCGCGCTGCGCTTCGCCGCCCCGCCGATCGACTCGATCTCGATCTGCGAGAGCTTTGCGCGAAAGCCGGTCTTGCGGCGGTAGCCCGTCTTTGGGCGGTACTTGCCGATCGTGACCTTCTCGCCGAGCGCGGAGCCGACGACGCGCGCCGTCACCTGCGTCTTCGGCGCCAGCTCGAAGTTCCCGTCGCCGCCGAGCATCAGCACATCCGGGTGGAAGGTCTTGCCTTCCTCCGTCGGAACACGGTCGACGAGCAGGCGCTCGCCTTCCTGCACGCGGTACTGCTTCCCGCCGAGTGAGATGATCGCGTAGGCCATGGCGTCAAAACGCGGGCATCTGCCCGCGAGGACGGAAAGTGTAGCCGTGACGGCTGCCTCTCGGCGAAGACGACGCGAGCAGCCTAGTCGGCGGGCGGTGACTCGGCCGTCGCCGTGCCGGAGCCGGAGCGGCGCCGGCGGTTCCGCCCGCCGCGCGAGCCTCGCCGCGTCTTCTTCTTCGGCTTCGGCTGCTCGCCCTCGGCTTGGGCTTCTGCGCCGTTGTCGGAGGGCGCCTCGTCCTCCGGCTCTGCTTCTTCCCGGCCGAGCGCCGGGTCCGGGAGGTGGATCCTCGGGCCCTCGCCGTCGCTCTCTGCAGCCTGCTGAGCGGCGGACTCCCCGCCGTTCGCCGCCGCGGTCGCGGGCTTCTTCTTGCGGCGCCGCCCCCCGCGCGAGCCACGCCGCGTCTTCTTCTTCGCCGGCTGCTGGGGCTGCGGCTCGGCGTCGCCCTCCTCGACGACCGCTTCCGCCTCTTCTGTCTCTTCTGCCTCTTCGGGCTCCTCCGGCTCCACGGCAGCCTCGCCCTCGGGCTCCTGCTGCTTCTTCGCCGGCGGCTTCCGCGTCGGCTTCTCGGCCGCGCTCTCGGCGGTGATCGGGTCCGCCGGAGCCTGCTTGCCGCCGACGAGGGTCGCGTAGGCGGTGCCGTCGAGCACCCGCTCGATCCGCACCTTCGCCTTCTTGCCGACGAGGCCTGAGGCCTGGGCGACGCACACCGAGAGCCCGTCGAGCTTGCCGATGCCCGCGTGGACGTCGTAGCGGCCGACCTCGCCGAGCTTCAGCTCGACCGTCTTGCCCTCGAGCTTCGTGCGGTCGTCCGCTTCGAGGAGGCTCTCGAGCGTGCCCTTGCCGAGCACCTCGAAGTGATCGACCGGCGCGTCGTCGCGGGCGACGATCAGGAAGCGGCGCTTCATGTCCTCCTCGATCGCCAGCAGCCGCGAGGCGGCGGGGCCGACCAGGATCGCGGCCACCTTCGACTCGAGCTCGACCTTGAACGCCTTCGTCCGGGGCGCGCTGGCGGCGAGCGCCCGTAGGCGCCGCTCCGCGTCCACCGCGGCGGAGGTCTCCGAGAGCACGACGCCGTCGCCGCCGCAGACAATGCACTTGCGCGTCAGGATCTCGCGCGGCCCGTCGGTCACGTTCTGGCGCGTCATCTCCACCAGGCCGAGCGGCGAGATCTCGACGACGTAGGTCTTCGTCCGGTCGCGCTCGAGCTCCGTCTTCAACGCCCCCTCGACCGTCGCGCGGTTCTTCGGGTTCGCCATGTCGATGAAGTCGATGACGATGATCCCGCCGATGTCGCGCAGGCGCAGCTGGCGCACGACCTCCTTGACCGCCTCGAGGTTGTTCTTCGTGATCGTGTCCTCGAGCCGCCCAGCCGACGACTTGCCGCGGGAGCCGACGAACCGGCCGGTGTTCACGTCGATGACCGTGAACGCCTCCGCGTAGTCGAAGACGAGGTAGCCGCCCGAGGGGAGGTCGACCCGGCGCGAGAGCGTCGAGCGGATTTCGCCGTCCACGCCGGAGCTCTCCATCAGCGGTGTCTTCTCCCGATAGCGGACGACCCGGTCGGCCATGTGCGGCGAGGTCTTCTTCAGGTAGCCGACGACACGTTTGTACGTGCGCTCGTGGTCGACCAGCGCGCGCTCGAAGTCCTCGGTGAAGAGGTCGCGGATCACGCGGAGCGGGAGCTCGGCCTCCTGGTAGACGAGCGACGGCGACTTCGCGGCATTCGCGCGCGCCTCGATCGTCTTCCAGAGCCGCTGCAGGAAGACGAGGTCGCGCTCGACGTCGTCGGCCGAGGCGCCTTCGGCCGCGGTGCGGACGATCACGCCGCCCTTCTTCACGTCGAGCTTCTTGACGATGTCGCGTAGGCGGGCGCGCTCGTCGTCCTCGAGCCGGCGCGAGACGCCGAGGCCCTCGCCGTGCGGCACGAAGACGACGAAGCGGCCGGGCAGCGAGATCTCGGTCGTCAGGCGCGCGCCCTTCGACTTCATCGGGTCCTTGACCGCCTGGACGAGCACGTCCTGGCCGCGGCTAAGCAGGTCCTGGATCTTGCGCCCGCGGGAGCGGCCCTCGAGCTCCGGCGCGATCACCTCGTCCACGTAGAGGAAGCCGTTCTTCTCGAGGCCGATCTCGATGAACGCGGCCTCCATCCCCGGCAGGACGTTGTCGACCGAGCCCTTGTAGATGGTCCCGGCGATCGAGCGGCGCTCGGGCCGCTCGAGGTACGCCTCGGCGACCTTGTCGTCCTCGAGCACGGCGACGCGTTGCTCGCCGACGTCGACCGAGATCAGCAGCTCGCGCTTTGCCGCCGGGAGCGGCGGGCGGCGCGGCGGCGTGCGGCGGCGCGTCGCGCGCTGCTTGCGCTGCGACGGGCGGCGCTCGGGCCGCGACTCCTCTTTCTTCTGCTTCTGCTCCTGCTTCGGCTCCGCGGCTGCCGCCTTGGGCGTCGCGCCGGCGCCTGCGCCGGGGCGCTTCCGGCCGCGCCCTCCGCGGCTGCCGCGGCGGCGCTTCTTCTTCGCAGGATCGGTTGTGCCCGCCTCCGCGGCAGGCTCGGGGGTTACGACGTTGGTAGGTGCGGGTGGCGCGTCCTCGGTGCGGGCGCGCTCGTCAGTCGGCGGCTTCTGCCGCCTGAACCATCGAAGCAAGTGGAATCTCCTTTAGTGGCGCGCGCGCTTCGCCGGCCCGGGCTTTCCGGGCGGAGCGCGCGCTGCAATGTGGTCAAACCTGTCGGCATCGCCGTCAACACAGGCTAGCAGGGTGGTACGTCGTCGCCGACCTCGCGACCGAGGACCATCCGACGTGTCGGGTCGGCGATTTTCAGATGGCCGCACGGCGAAGCCTGCGCCTCCCGATGACGGCCCCGCAAGCGGCGCCTAGGCAGCTTCGGCGGCCGGGCGGAGCTTCGCGCGCTTCGTGCGGACGGCGCGCAACCGCTGGCTGAGGCGCGCCCACGCCCACGGCTCGACCTCGCGGTAACGCGGCTCCGTCTGACCCCGCGTCGCCTCGAGGTACTCGAACCAGGCGTCGGCCTCCTCGATCAGCAGCAGCTCTTCGGCTTCTCGTGTGTGGCCCATGACGGGATGGTAGGACCGCTTTCGGACAGCAACACGAGCCGAGGCGGGAATGTCATCCGCGGCTTGCGGGGCGGCAAGCACGACCCGTGCCGCCCCCCCGGGTGT
>JBJMJY010000038.1:0-12400 GCA_045806105.1 Gaiellaceae bacterium
GAGCAGCTGCAGGAGCTGCTGCTCGCCTATGACGCCGCCTACCGCGAGGCTAGGGACCGCGAGTCCGCGCTCGACTTCGAGGACCTGCAGCTGCTGGCGCGCGAGCTGCTTCGCGACCACCCCGAGATCCGCGAGCGCGAGAGCTGGCGCTTCCGCTCGATCATGGTCGACGAGTTCCAGGACACGAACCGCCTGCAGTGCGAGCTGGTCGACCTGCTTGCGCACGACGACTCCGAGATCTTCTTCGTCGGCGACGAGTTCCAGTCGATCTACCGCTTCCGCCACGCCGACGTCGAGGTCTTCCGCGAGCGGCGCGACCAGGTCGGCGGCGTACTGGCGCTGACCCAGAACTACCGCTCGCGGCCCGAGGTGCTTGGCGTGATCAACCACCTCTTCGCCGCGGACTTCGGCGAGAGCTTCCAACCGCTCGTCGCCGCCGGCCGCTTCGCCGACCCCGCGTACGGCCCGGCAGTCGAGCTGCTCGTGACCGACAAGGAGAGCTACGCGGGCACGGGCGTCCACTGGCGCAAGGCCGAGGCGCAGCACATCGCGAGGTGCGTCCGGGAGCTCGTCGACACCGGCGAGGCGGCGGCAGGCGAGATCGTCCTCCTCTTCGCCGCCGGCACCGACGCGCGCATCTACGAGGAGGAGCTGCGCGCGCTGGGCCTGCCGACCTTCCGCGCGACGGGGCGCGACTACTACCACCAGCAGCAGGTGGCCGACCTGCTCGCCTATCTGCGCCTGCTGCACAACCGCTACGACGACGAGGCGCTGCTGTCGGTGCTCGCATCGCCGTTCGTGGGCGTCTCCAACGACGCGCTCGTGCTGTTGCGGCGCAACGCGCCCAGACGGCCGCTCTTCTGCGGGCTCGAGAAGGAGCTGCCGGAGGGCCTATCCGAGCGGGACGCCCGGCTCTTCCAGGCCTTCAGGCAGCGCTACACCCGGCTGGCGACGCAGGCGTCGTCGCTCTCGCTCGAGCGGCTGTGCGAGCAGATCGTCGCCGAGCACGACTACGACCTCGCGGTGCTCGCGCAGTGGGATGGGCGCCGGCGCTACGCGAACCTGCGCAAGCTGGCGCGGCTCGCACGCTCGTTCGAGGAGCTGCGCGGGCCGGACGTACAGGGCTTCGTGCGCTTCGTCGCCGAGCAGGACGCCGTCGGCGCGTCGGAGCTCGAGGCGGTCGCGGAGGAGGAGGGCACGGACGTGATCCGGCTGCTCACGATCCACTCCGCGAAGGGGCTCGAGTTCAAGGTGGTGGTCGTCGCCGACGCGGGCCGGGACCGGGCGCGGCCGGACGCCGACGAGATCCTCTGCCTCCCCGACGGGCGCCTTGGCTTCCGCGTCGCCGACCCGGAGACGGGCAAGCGGCTCACGACGTCCGAGTACGAGGCGGTGAAGACGGCGGAGCAGGCGGCGGAGGAGGCCGAGCGGCGACGCCTCTACTACGTGGCAATGACGCGCGCGATCGACCGGCTGATCGTCTCCGGTGCGGTCGGCGAGCGTGGCCCCGACGAGCGGACGCCGATCGGCTGGGTGCTCGACCGGCTCGAGCTGGACGATCTGGGCGCGGCCGAGGCGGTCGCCGAGATCGAGCGCGGTGGGGCGCGCGTGCTGGTTCGCCTCGACCGTCACGCGTCCGAGCCGGAGACCGCTCCGGAGGAGCCTCAAGCGCTGGAGCAGCTCGAGCTCTTCGAGATCGCCGAGAACGGCGCAGTCGCGGTCGAGGCGCCCGCGCTCGCGCCGCTCGGCGAGGTGCCGGCGCCGCCGCTCCACCGCGTGCGGCGGCTCTCGTACAGCGCGCTCGCGCTCTTCGAGCGCTGCTCGTACCGCTACTTCGCAGAGCGGGTCGTCGGGCTGCGGCCGGCGGACGCCGGCGGCTCCGTCCCCGGGAGCATGGGCCTCGCGGCGACCGAGATCGGTGACGCCGTCCACGTGCTGCTCGAGCATGTCGACCTGCGGGCGCCGGTGGTGCCCGAGGATCTGGTCGAGCGCGTGCGCGTGCGCTATCCGGCCGCGACGGACGAGGAGATCGAGCGCATCCGCGGCTTCGTCGCCTCCTACTGCTCGTCGGAGCTGGCTGCGCGGATCGCGTCGCTGGACGGCGCGACCGCCGAGCTGCCGTTCGCCTTCGAGCACGACGGCGTCCTCCTGCACGGCCGCATCGACGTCCTTCACCGAGACGGACCCCGCGCGGTGGTGCTCGACTACAAGACGAACTCGCTGGCCGAGGGAGAACCGGACGAGATCGTCGCCAAGGAGTACCGGCTGCAGCAGCTGGTCTACGCGCTCGCGTGCTTCCGTGCCGGGGCGGAGGAGGTCGAGGTCGTCTACCACTTCCTCGAGCGGCCGGACGCGGTCGTCACCAGCCGCTATCAGCTGCCAGACGTGCCGGGGCTGGAGGCGGAGCTCTCCGAGGCGATCGCCCGGATCCAGGCCAACGATTTCCGCCCGACCCCGGACGAGTTCGTCTGCGCCGACTGCCCGGCGCTCGACCTCGTCTGCGCCGGACCGAAGCTGCGCAGCGCCTGATGGCGCGCAGCTATGTCCGCGAGGCGCGCCGCCGCGTCGGGCCGAAGCGCACGCGGATCGTGCCGATCGTCGAGCGGCTGGTCGCCGAGCACCCGGACGCGACGATCGCGCTGCGCTTCCGCAACGACCTCGAGCTGCTCGTCTCGGTGATGCTCTCGGCGCAGACGACCGACGTGAATGTGAACCGCGTCACGTCCCGGCTCTTCGAGAAGTACCGCACGCCCGAGGACTACCTCGCCGTGCCGCTGGAGGAGCTCCAGGACGACATCCGGGCGACCGGGTTCTTCCGCCAGAAGGCGAAGGCGCTGCGCGGCGCGATGGCGAGGCTGCTCGAGGACTTCGACGGGCGCGTGCCCGCGCGGATGGAAGACCTCCTCCGCTTGCCCGGCGTCGCGCGCAAGACGGCGAACGTCGTCGTCGCGGAGCGCGGCGATGCAGTCGGCATCGTGGTCGACACGCACGTTCGCCGGCTCTCGCAGCGGCTCGGCCTCACGCGCCAGGAGGATCCGGTCAAGATCGAGCGCGACCTGGTCAGGCTCGTGCCGCGTCATTCCTGGAACGTCTTCCCGCACTTGCTGATCTGGCACGGGCGCCGCGTGTGCCTCGCGCGCACGCCGCGCTGCGAGGTCTGCGTGCTGACCGACCTCTGTCCTGCAAGTCGAGTCGAAGCCGGCACGGTTCCGTCACACGCGCGCGCGTAGCCTCGGGACGTGCGCGGCGTCGACCTCGCGATCTACGCGGATGCGCTCGCGGGCGAGGCCGCGAGCCTCGCCGCCCGGGCGGAGCGCGCACGCTCGCGTCTCCGCGAGGCCGCGATCGAGAAGCGCGCGCGGCGGGAGCTCACGCAGGTCGCGGTCGAGCGACTCGAGACGCTCGGCGTCTTCGGCTCGGTGGACGAGGCGGCCATGCAAACAGAGCTCCGGGAGCTCGAGGCCGCGCTCGGCGCCCTCGAGGAGCTACAGACGTGGCTGGAACACGAGCGTTCTAGCGCGGTGTGAGCCCGACGAGGAGGCCGCCGTCCTCGTCGTAGGCCGGGAAGAAGTCACCGATCACCGGCTTCACGTTGCCGGCGCGCGAGCGGAGCTCGAGCTGCTGGCCCAGCCGCCGCACGCCCCACTCGAGCGCCACCTTCGCGGGGTTCTCGCCGTCGAAGCCGGAGAGGCCGAGCGCCTCGACGACATCGCGTCCCATCAGGTCCTGCTCCCGGTAGCCCGAGAGCTCGAAGATGTCGCGTCCGGCCGCGATCACACGCGCCTCCTGGTCACAGACGACGAAGCCCGTGTTCGGCGCGGGGTAGTAGTCCTCGAGCAGCTCGAACAGGAAACCGAACCCGCAGCGGTGGCAGGCGACCGCCTCCTGCGTCAGGCCCTCGCGCCGGTCGTGGTCGATCGACCGGTCCTTGCAGTTCGGGCAGATGAAGTACGGCACGCGGCGATCGTAGCTCCGGCGCTAGGGATGGCTGCGCCTTCGACCGGCCAGCGTGCGCGGGTCGAGCGTGTGCAGCGGCGGGAGCTTGAGCGGCGCGCGGCCGATCCAGCCGAGCCAGCGGAAGATCGCGAGCTGCAGGAGCGTGGTCCCGATGACCAGGCCCCAGCTCCACCAGTAGCCGAAGCCCCAGCGCAGCTCGGGGATGTGGCGGAAGTTCTGGCCGTAGACGCCGACGATGAAGGTGGGCACGAGGAGCAGCGAGGCGATGACGGTGAGGCGTTTCACCACCTCGTTCTGGTCGTTGGCGATCTTGGCCTGGTGGTAGTCGCGGGCGCTCGCGAGCAGGTCGCGCGAGAGGTCGAGCCCGTCTACCGCGCGCAGCAGCTTGTCGTAGACGTCCGCGAAGTCCAGCTCGACGTCGCGCGGCAGCACCTCGGGGCCCTCGCCGACGTCGATGCGGCGGTCGACCACGCGGCGGATCGCGTCGCGCGTGGGAGCGACCGTCCTCCGGACGTGCAGCAAGTCGTGGCGGAGCGTCGAGATCCGCCGGCGGATCTGCGCCGACGGCCAGCGCTCGATGCCGTCCTCGAGCTCGTCGATCTCGTCGTCGAGCGCGTCGACGAGGTCGAGGTAGTACTCCGCGATCAGGTCGACGAGCAGGTAGACCATCTCGCCGACGCGTGGCTCTCCGGCCGCCGCGATGGTCTCCCTGAGGGGCCGTGGGTCGACGGGGTAGCCGACGTCGGGCGTCTTGCGCACCGTGACCAGCCGATCGCGCGTCGCCACGAGGTCGAGCTCCTGGTAGAAGACGCGATCTTCTTCGCGGATGGCGATCGGCACGAGGAAGACTCCGAAGACGTACTGGTCGTGGCCTTCCAGCCGTGGTCTCGGCTCATCGTCGTGACGCGCCGGCTGCAGCAGGAGCGCGAGGGCGCGCTCGTGGATCTCGCGCCCGAGCGCCTGGCGCAGCTCGTCCTCGGCGGGGTCGAGCAGGTCGGTCCACTCGGCCATTCCGGCCCGAGAGTAGTGCGCGGTTCGGCTGGTACTAGCCGGTGCGCTCGGCCGCGAGGGCCGTCGCCGCGTGGCCCTCGCGCGCCGCGAGCCAGCGCTCAGCGTCGAGAGCGGCCATCGCGCCGCTGCCGGCCGCAGTCACGGCCTGGCGGTACGTGTGGTCCACCACGTCGCCCGCGGCGAAGACGCCCTCAACGTTCGTCTCCGTCGAGCCGGGCTTCGCGACGAGATAGCCGGCCGCGTCGTGGTCGAGCTGGTCGAGGAAGAGCTTCGTGTTCGGGTCGTGCCCGATCGCGACGAACAGCCCCTGGGCCGGGATCTCGCGAACCTCGTCGGTCTCGAGGTCGCGGACCCGCACTGCGCTCGTCTGCCCGCCCTCGGCCGCGACCTCCTCGACCGTCGCCGGCGTGAGGAACTCGATCCTCTCGTTCGCTCGGGCGCGGTCGATCATGATCTGCGAGGCGCGGAACTCGTTGCGCCGGTGGATCAGCGTCACCTTGGTGGCGAACTTCGTCAGGAAGATCGCCTCCTCCATCGCCGAGTCGCCGCCGCCGACGACCACGACCTCCTTCTCCCTGAAGAAGGCCGCGTCGCAGACCGCGCAGTACGAGACGCCGCGGCCCTGAAGCAGGCGCTCGGACTCGAGCCCGAGCTGCCGCGCGCTCGCGCCGGTCGCGACGATCACGGTCTCGGCCGCGAACTCCTGCTCGCCGACCCACACCCGGAAGGGGCGCTCGGTGAAGTCGACCTTGGTGACGTCGTCGGTGAGGAACTCCGCCCCGAAGCGCTCGGCCTGGCGCCGGAAGTCCTGCATCATCGCCGGGCCCATGATCCCCTCCGGGTAGCCCGGGTAGTTCTCGACGTCACTCGTGATCATCAGCTGGCCGCCCCAGGCGAAGCCCTCGATCACGAGCGGCTCCAGGTTGGCGCGCGCTGCGTACAGCGCCGCCGTGTAACCCGCCGGGCCGCCACCGATGATTATCAGTTCTCTTGTTTCGCCGTTCATCTCTATTTCTGCCTCCGAAGTATTAAACGCTTCGGACCGGTCGAACCTTCCTTTCATCTGGGTCAACCGACGAGCGCGCCGCAGAGGTACAGCTTGCCTTCCCGGATCTCGCTGTCGTCGAACAGGCGGTGCGACTCCCGTTCGCCTGGCCGGATCAGGTGCACGAGGTCGTGGCCGCGTGCGACGAGGAGCTCCGAGATCAGTCGGCGGTGGCAGCGCTGCCACGGCGTCTCCGCGCACATCAGGCACGGCGCGGGCTCGCCCAATGCGGCGTCGAGCGCCGCCTGCCACTCGGCGGTCCCCATCCGGGCGGCGTAGCTGCGGAAAGCGGGCACGCGAATGCACGGGAAGCGTTCCTCGCCCGGCTCGCCGCTGAGGCGCCCGCCGAGCTCGACTGCGTGCCGGTACCCGATGCCGGCCTCGCCCAGCACCTCCCTCAACGCGACCTGGTTGAACTGCGGGTTGCGCCGTGAGCCGGGGAAGCGGCGCACGTCGACGAGCGTCTCGGCGCCGGCCTCCTCGAGGCACGTCACGAGCTCCGCAATCGGGCGCGTCCCATGACCGATCGTGAGCACTTGCATGCGCCGAAGGCTACGAAGCCGGTCCGTGCGGCAGAGGAAGCGTCGGGCTGTCCCCCCAAGCAGATCCCGATCTCCTCACGAGCCGCAATGAGCCTCTGCCGCGTGCACACATCCTCACCGCCTGCGCGCAGGTCAAACCCGAGAGCGCCCGGTGGCGGAGACAGCACGCCTGGAGCCGCAGAGAGGGAAGCCGGCCCGTGGCGGCATGCTGGGGGGATTGAGGGGCAACCCTCGTCTCCGCAGCACCGGGCTACCAGGAAGTGTACGCCGCGGCGGTCGACCGGCGGCGGAGGTCGGGCGGCGCGGCATAAGCCGGCACGTCGCTCGGTCTAGCCGAGAGGCGAGAGGGCCGCTGGCCTGGAGGAGGATACGCGGGAAAGGCTGGCGGCCCTCTCCCTGCACGAGATGCATTCGCATCCCTGTTAGTGCGGTCGTTTCCGGCTATCCGAGAAACCACACTCGCGGCAACAGCGGCGCGCCAGCGCGTGCAGAAACAGCGAGAGCCAACAGAAGGCCGCCGTAGAAATGGAGGCCCGACCGCCTGGGCGCGCCTCTGTGCATAGAATCGCCGCCTTCAGGCGAAGGGACTCTCCGTGGCTTCGACAGTGACGTGGGACGGCCTCCGCGGTCTCGCGGGCTTCCGGGCGCAGAACGGCTGCGCGGTCAGCCTCTACCTCGATCTCGACCCGAGCGTCACGCCGACGGCCGGCGACCTGACGACGCGGGTGAATGCGTTGATCGACGAGATCGAGCGCTCGGAGGCGGCGCGGCGGCCGGAGCTCGGGCATGAGCAGAGGGAAGGGCTCCGCAACGACGTGCGGCGCCTGCGCGGGTTCTTCGAGCAAGACTTCGACCGCGACGGGGCGCAGGGTGTCGCGGTTTTCTGCGCCTGGCTCGACAACCTCTGGCAGCCGCTGCCGCTGAGCTCGCCTGTGCCGGACGCCGTCAAGGTCGGGAACGCGCTCTCGCTGGCGCCGCTCGTCTCGCTCGTCGGGCGCGGCGAGGGTGCGCTCGTCGTGTTCGTCGGGCGCGAGCGCGGCGACCTCTACCTGCTGCGGGCGGGGAGGCTCGAGGAGCTCGTCGACCACTTCGACGACACGCCCGGCCGGCACGACCAGGGCGGGTGGTCGCAGGCGCGCTACCAGCGGCACATCGACAAGCTCGTGCACGACCACCTGAAGGAGGTCGCAGAGCTCGTCGACCGGCAGCTGCGGCGCCTGCGCGGGCCGCGCGTGATCGTTGTCGCGACCGACGAGACGCGCTCCGAATTCGAGAACGCGCTTTCGAACGACGTCAAGAAGGCGGTCATCGGCTGGACGGCCGCCGACGCGCACGCCACCGCCGCCGAGCTGCTCGGCGAGGTGCAGCCGCTGCTCGAGTCGTGGCGAGGCGAGCAGGAGACCCGGGCGGTCGAGCGCTGGCGGGAGGAGACCGGCCGCAACGGCCGCGCGGCGGCGGGCTGGCGTCAGACGCTGGAAGCGGCGTCGGACGGGCGCATCGAGCTACTGCTCTTCCAGGAGGGCGCCGATCGGCCCGCGTGGGAGTGCCCCGCCTGCGGGCGGGTCGGCGCCGACGGGGGCGCGTGCCCGCTCGACGGCACCGCCATGGAGCAGCGCCGCGAGGGGCTCGACCTGGCGGTCCGCCAGACGCTCGCCCACGGCGGCACGGTTTGGGCGCTGGCACAGCGCCGCGACCTCGAGCCCGTCGAGGGCATCGGCGCGCTGCTTCGCTTCTAGCTAGGCGGGTTTGGCGGAACTCCGCGGCACCGCCGGTGTTTCGTCAAACCCTCCTACTAACAGCTAGGCCGCGTCGATAACGCGCGGGAGCTCCTGCGCCTGCGCGGGCTCGAGCTCGACGTCGGATTCGGCCGCCTGCTCGAGCTTCGTCTCGAACCGGCCGAGCCGCTTCTCGGAGTCGAGGAACTTGTTCTGGGCGCGCCCGAGGTGCGTGCCGACGAGCTCGAAGTCCTCCTTGAACTTGCCGAAGTCCTTCTGCAGCTGCGCGCAGTACGCCATCACCTCCTGCGCGTGCTGCTCGATCTGGAGGCCCTTCAGCCCGAGCACGATCACCTGCAGGTACGCCGTCAGCGTCGTCGGCGACACCGGAAGCACGCGCTTCTCGTGCGCGTAGGCGAGTAGCGCCCCGGTGCGGCCGCAGGCGAGCTCATAGTAGATCGCCTCCGACGGCAGATACATGAAGGCGAAGTCGTACGTCCCCTCATCCGGGCGGATGTACTTCGACGCGATCGCGTCGACGTGGCCCTTCACGTCGCGGGCGAAGAGCTTCTCGAACTGCTGGCGCTCGATGTCGTTGTCTGCCGCGACCATCCGCTCGAAGTTGTCGAGCGGGAACTTGGAGTCGATCGGGACGATGCGGTCGACCTTGATCGCCGCGTCGACGCGCTCGCCGCCTGCGAAGCCGTACTGGATCTCGTAGGCGCTCCGCGGCAGCCGGTCGCTGAGCAGGTTCTCGAGCAGGAGCTCCCCGAAGCCGCCGCGCGCCTTGGGCGGGCGCAGGATCTGCTGCAGCTGGCTGAGCTCCTTCGCCTGCTCGGCCATCTGCACGGTCGCCTGGCCGACCTCGCCGAGCTGGCGGTGGATCGCGTTCGTCTGCTTCGCCGCCTGCTCGAGCCGGCGGTCGACCTTCGTGTCGAGCTCGCCGAGGCGCCGGTCCATCGTCGCGGTGATCGCCTGGAGGCGGCCGTCCACCTCGTTGTTCCGGGTGGCGAGCAGCTGGTCGAGGACCTGGGCGGTCTGCACGCCCTGGTCGGTGAGGCGCCGGCTCAGCCACACGGCGAGCGCGCCGCCGGCGGCGAGCAGGAGCACGAGTGTCAGAGCGACGATCATGAGCCGACAAACGGTAGACGCGCCGTCGGACGGCACGAGAGAGGGCGGCTCGCGCCGCCCTCGAGAGCGCAGTTCAGCCCGGTGTCAGGTGTCGGTGCGCTCCGCGCGATGCTCGGCGGCGCGCTCCCGCTCGTCCTGCGCCACCTCCTCGGCGTGCTCGGCGCGCTCGGAGGCCATGCCCTCCTGCTCCTGGTGCATGCCTTCGCTCTTCATCGAGCTGTCGCCGGTGAGATCGCCTGCGGCCTTCTTGCTGCGGCCCAGGATCTTGTCCAGGAAACTCATCCGTAGCCTCCTTGCGGTTGGCTTGCGGGTACGAGTATCCGCGACGGGCACAAAAAACGCCAGATCCGGAAAACCTTGCGGCCCTCCGGATCTGACTGGGCGACCCTAACTCGGCCGCGGGTGCGAGTCAAGCGCGTTGCTACCATCGCCCGCCGGTGGCGAAGAAATCACGTACTCCGGCCCCTCCGCGAAAGGTCCAGGCGCCTCAGCAGCGCAAGGCGCCGAAGCGCACGCGCTCGCTCCCGGGCGGTCCGTGGGTCGCGCTCCTCGCCGTGGTCGCGCTGGCGGCGGTGGCGGCCGCGATCGTCGCCGTCGTGGTCGCGCGCGGCGGCGACAACAACTCGTCGTCGTCGGCCGGCGAGGCCCAGCCGGCGAACCTCGTCGGCCTGCAGACGGGGCCGGCGCCGTGGAATCCGGGCCTCGACACGCTGCCCGACCGCCTCGACGCGGTCGGCGTGCACGACCTGAGCGCCGAGGGCGAGGTCGTGCACATCCACCAGCACCTCGACATCTTCGTAAACGGGAAGCAGATGCCGGTTCCGGCGAACATCGGCATCTACGACGGCCAGTTCCTGACCGAGCTGCACACGCACGACGCGAGCGGGATCATGCACTTCGAGTCGCCGACGGTCGAGCACTTCGACCTCGGGCAGTTCTTCGGGGTCTGGGGCGTGCGGCTGAACGCGGACTGCGTCGGCGGCTACTGCCGCCAGGTGACGCCGTGGACGGTCTACATCGACGGCCGGCCCTACAGCGGCGATCCGGCCAAGCTCGAGCTGAAGTCGCACCAGGAGATCGCGTTCGTGATCGGCACGCCGCCGAAGAAGATCCCCCGCTCGTACGCGTTCCCGCCGAATACGTAGGCGGCCTTCGCGACTATCCTTCGCCGCGCCGGGGTGGCGAAACTGGTCATACGCGCCTGACTTAAAATCAGGTGTCCCCAGCGGGGGACGTAAGGGTTCGAGTCCCTTCCCCGGCACTCCCTCTTCAGGAGACGCGTCGCCACCAGCCGCGGCGCGGGAGCTCGGCGCCGTTGCCGAGCGTCTGCGCGGCCGCGGCGACGTCGGTGTCCTCGAGCCGGATCAGCGCCTCCGCGGGGACCGCATCCAGCCCCTCGCCGGCGGCGAGCCTGAGCGCCTGCGCGTTCAGCGCCTGCTCGAAGATCGTGCGGGCGTAGCGCGCGTTGCCGAAGCCCTCGCCGCGGCGGGCGCGGTCGAAGATCCGCTGCAGCTCGGCCGCGGCCGGCTCGCTCAGGCGGTACTCGTTCTGCGTCGCGAACAGGTCCGTGATCGCCACGAGCTCGTCCGTCGAGTAGTCCGGGAAGACGATCTCGCGGGCGAAGCGCGACCGCAGGCCGGGGTTCGAGTCGAGGAACTCGTGCATCAGCCGCGGGTAGCCGGCGACGATCACCACGAGGCGGTGGCGGTAGTCCTCCATGCGCTTCAGCAGGGTCTCGACGGCCTCCGCGCCGAAGTCGACCCCGCGCTGCCCCGGCCGGGCGAGCGCGTACGCCTCGTCGATGAAGAGCACGCCGTCGAGTGCGCGCCGGATCGCGCGGTCGGTCTTGATCGCCGTCATGCCGACGTACTCGCCGACGAGCCCTGCGCGGTCGACCTCGACCAGGTGGCCGCGCTTCAGCAGCCCCATCGCGCGGTACATGTGCGCGAGCAGCCGCGCGATCGTCGTCTTCCCCGTCCCCGGGTTGCCGAGGAAAACGAGGTGTTGGGAGGTCGCCACCTCCGGCAGCCCGCGCTCCAGCCGCTGGCCCTGCACCTGCAGGAACGCGACCAGCGCCCGCACCTGATCCTTGACGGTGTCGAGCCCGACGAGCGAGTCGAGCTCCGCCTGTAGGTCCTCGAGGCTGCGCGTGTCGTCCGGCGGCCTGCGCGGGTCGAGCCGGTCGAGCCAGTCGGACTCGCCGCTCATGCCCTGCCGCACCTGCTCGCGGAGGACGTCGAAGCCTCGTAGGAGGTCGTCGAGCGGGTTCGCCATCGCGGCCCTTCTACCACGGGCGCGGGAAAGAGAACTACGAGCGGCCGCCTGACCCTAGACTCCGTTTGTGGCCGAGGTGCAGGAGGTCTCGCCTGAGCAAGGGCATCTGGAGTGGGAGACGCCGCTCTACCGGACGGCGCTCGCGCAGTACGAGCAGGCGCTCCCGCACGCCGACGTCGAGGACTTCGTCGCGGAGCGGCTCCGCTTTCCGGAGCGCTCGCTGGTCGTCAGCGTGCCCGTACGGCTCGACTCCGGCCGCTGGACGGTCTTCCCCGGCTACCGCGTGCAGCACTCGACGGTGCTCGGCCCGACGAAGGGGGGCGTCCGCTACGACCACGAGGTCTCGCTCGGCGAGTGCGCTGCGCTCGCGATGTGGATGACGTGGAAGTGCGCGCTCCTCCGCCTGCCCTACGGCGGCGCGAAGGGCGGCGTCCGCTGCGACCCGCGTGCGCTCTCGGAGCGAGAGCTCCAGGCGCTGACGCGGCGGTTCACCGCGGAGCTGCTGCCGATCATCGACCCGCAGAAGGACATCCCGGCGCCTGACATGGCGACGAACGAGCAGACGATGGCCTGGATGATGGACACCTACTCGATGCAGGTCGGCCATGCCGCGCCGGAGATCGTCACCGGCAAGCCGATCTCGATCGGCGGCTCTGTCTTCCGGCCGGAAGCGACCGGGGCGGGCGTCGTGATGGTCGTCGATCGTGCCTGCCGGCGGCTCGGCT
>JBJMJY010000039.1:0-24592 GCA_045806105.1 Gaiellaceae bacterium
GTTCCTCCGGGGTGCGCGCAAGCGAGGGAATCAGAGCCGACTGCGCGGGGTCGAACACCGTCGCGAGCACGGCCGCAATGGACGCGAGCACGTAGACGATTGCGGCGGGCGCATCCGTGAAAACACATACCGCCATCGCTACAAGGGCGCTCGCGCGTAGCAGGTCGGCGCTCAACATCACGCGCACCCTCGGGTAGCGGTCGCCCAGGATCGATGCGAACGGCGACGCGACCGCCGCCGGTATCCAGCGGATCACCGCGACGAGGGCAACCGCCGAGGCACCGCCCTGGTGGTAGGCGTAGACAACAAGGGCCACGGCATAGGCCCAGCTTCCGATGATGGAACCCGCCCAGGCGAGCTGGAGCTGCCGCAACGCCCGGTTGCGAAACACTTCGCGGAGTGCGCGAAAGGACTCCCGCAGGTGCTCCCGCAGTCTTGCCACCTGCTGAGAATCGCACCGCGCATTGCGTTTTTGAAGCCTGCGTGGAAGATTTCGGGAATGAACTTCGTCTAGTGGTCAGGTTCCGGAAGTTCGAAAGGAGGCAGTGTTCATGGAGGAGGATCGCGAGACTCGCACCGACGAGGACGTCGAGGCGCACGTGACAAAGAACGCCGTCACGAAGGGCGCCGTCACGAAGGGTCGCAACGACGAAGGCGACGACGACGACGACGTCGAGGCGCACATGACAAAGAACGCCGTCACGAAGGGCGCCGTCACGAAGGGTCGCAACGACGAAGGCGACGACGACGACGTCGAGGCGCATATGACAAAGAACGCCGTCACGAAGGGTCGCAACGACGAAGGCGACGACGACGACGTCGAGGCGCACATGCTCAAGAACGCGGTCACGAAGGGCATGACCAAGGCGTAAGGGCTTCTGAGCTCAGCCCGAGCTACGGAGGGAGCCGAGAGGCTCCCTCTTAGCGTTCTCGGAGCAGCTTTCCGAGCGCGTCCAGGAGCTGCAGCGCCGCCTCACGCTTCTCCGGCTCCGCCTCGTCGAGGCGCGCGGCGAACCGGGCCAGCGCATCGGCGTCGCCGTCTTCCTGCTCGAGCACGCCGCGCGCCGCGCGCGCCTTCTGCAGCAGGTGGAGTGCGATCGCGGCCTCGTTCGCGAACTTGCCCAACAGCTCCATCTCCGCCAGCGAGAACGCAGCCTTCTGCGGCCGGTCGAGCACCTCGAGCACTCCGAGCGCGAGATCCTCGTGCAGGAGCGGCACTGCCATCAGCCCCTTCGGGACGAAGCCCGTCGACTCGGCAGCCTCTCGCGCGAAGCGCGGGTCCTTATCGAGCTCGTCGACCACGAGCGGCTGTCGCGTGACGAGCACCCAGCCGGCGATCCCGGTGCTCGACGGGAAGCGCTGGCCGATGAGCTCGTCGGCCCCTTCGCCGGCAACCGCCTCGAACACGAGCTCGTCCGTGTCCTCGTCGAAGAGAAAGACCGAGGACGCTCGCGCGCCGAAGATCGCCCGCGCCACCTCCACGATCGACTGCAAGAGCTCGCGGTAGCTCTCCTCGGAGCCGAGGGCCCCGGCGGCGACCGCCGCGCGCAGGTCGCTCATCTGCCTCCTCCCACGTTGTCGGCCGTCAGGTAGAGCACGCTCTTGAGCTGGAACGGCGTCAGCTCGGGGTGCTTCGAGAGCATGAGCGCGCAGATGCCGCTCATGTGCGGCGTGGCGAAGCTGTTGCCCGTCGAGAGGATCGTGCCGCCGCCGAGCCACGCGATCTCGACCCCGACGCCGCGGGCGAAGAACTCCACCGGTGGCGACGGGTTGTAGAAGAACGTCATCGGGTCGGGCTCCTCGTGACTGCCGACCGAGATCACGGACGAGAAGCGCCACGGGTAGCTCTCGACCGGCATGTTGTGCGCCGACGCGACGAGCACCGTGCGGCGGAAGTATGCGGTGTCGGCGAGCTCGTGCAGCAGCTCCGCGAACTGGCGCTTCGTGGTCGAGAGGCTCATGTTGATCACGTCGAAGCCCTGGTCGACCGCCCAGCGCAGGCCGGCGAGCAGGACCGACCCGCTGCCCTTGAAGCCGGCGCCGAGGACCCGCGCGCTGAAGAGCGTGCACTCGGGGGCGAGCTGGCGAACGATCCCGGCACACGCGGTGCCATGGCCGCAGAGGTCGCCCTCGCCGTCCTCGACGACCTCGATCTCCTCGTCGTCGTCGTCGCGGTGGAAGGCGACGGCGCCCTCGACCTCGCCCACGCGCGGATGGCCGGCCTCGATGCCGCTGTCGAGGATGCAGACCCGCACGCCCTTGCCCGTCGCACCGCCGAAGGCCCAATCGCGCGTGACGCGCTCCGGCCACTCGGTGCCGATCGAGATCCGCTCCCCGGCACCGGCGGGGAGGCTCCACGCGGGAAGATCTGCGGGCTCCTGCGCCACCGGCGGATCGTAGTGCGCCGGCGACCGCGCCGCGCTAAGGAGGGCTTGACGAAATACCGGCTGTGCCGCCGGAACGCGCTGCTCGCCCCGATGCTGCGTCCTCAGTCGCGCCCGTACTTTCAGGTACGAGCACTCCCTGCGTCCTTGCCTCGGAACGACCAGCGCGCGCCGGCGACGAGCGCTACTCCGCCAAACCCTCCCAGCGGTCGGCGAGGAGCCGGCGGAGCTCTTCGACCACGCGCGGCTCGGGCTCGACGCCCTCAGCCTGCAGCGCGGTCTCGAGGTCGGCGAGGACGGAGGCGCGGAAGGCGGCGTCGGCCTCGGCCCGGACGACGAGCTCGTCGAGGCTGCGGCGCGCGGCCGGCAGCTCCTGGGCAGCTCGCACCCAGCCCTCCGGGGCCGGCGGAAGCATCCCGATGAGTCGTCCCAGTCGCTGTTCGTCGTATCCGCTCATCACGTCACCTGTCCACTCGACGGCGCGGGGGGCAGGTTTCTTCCCTCGAAGGCGTCGCGAAGCTTGTCGAGGCAGCGCGAGATCCGGCTCGCGATCGTGCCGGCCGGCAGACCGAGGGTGTCGCCGATCGTGCGGTAGCTCTCGTCGCGCGCGAAGAAGCGGTCGAGGATCTGCCGGCAGTTCTCCGGGAGCTCGCCCATCGCCTCGTGGACGTCGAACGCCTCCTCGAGCGCGCCCAGGACGTCCTCGGCGGGAGCCTCCGGCAGCTCGTCGATGTCGGCGTCGGACTCGCGCGCGCCCGCGCGCAGGCGGTCGATGCAGAGGCGGCGCGTGAGCTGCGCTATCCAGGGGCGCACGGCCTCGTCCTCACGCAGCGAGTCGAGCCGCTCGTACACGCGGGTGAACACCTCCTGGAAGACGTCCTCGGCGTCCTGCTGTGGCAGCCGGAAGCCCTGCACCGCGATCGCGTAGACGTAGCGCGAGAAGCGGTCGACGAGCTCACCCCAGGCGGCTTCGTCACCGGCACGGCAGCGCGCGACGAGCGCGGCGTCGGTGACCGCGGCCGCGGTCAGCTCTGAGCGGCGCGCAGCCGCTTCGCCATCGTCTCCAGGAGCTTCCATGCGATCGAAGCGTTGCCCTCGACTAGGGGCCGGAACTCCCAGGAGGTGAGGCCGTAGCAACGGAGCTCGCTGTCGGCGGTGACAGTGGCGCTCCGCGCGCCGTCGTCGATGAGGGCGATTTCCCCGAAATGGTCGCCCGGCCCGAGCTTGCCGCGCTCGGAGCCGCGCACCGAGACCGAGGCTTCGCCGCTCTCGATGACGAAGAACCCTGCGCCGGTCCTGCCCTCGTCGGCGACGGTGCTGCCCGCCTGGAAGGTGCGCTGCTTGAAGGAGCGCGCGAGCCGCTCGAGGTCACCGCGGTCGAAGTCGGCGAAGAGCGGGACGCGCTGCAGGAGCTCTACGGGTGTTTCGTCAGCCACGCGCGAATTCTATGGCTTTGCGGCCTCGGCGCGACTTGCGAGTTCCTCGATCTTGCCCTCCGCCGAGTCGAGCCGCTCCTTGCAGAAGCGGTAGAGCTCCTCGCCCCGCTCCCAGAGCTTCAGCGCCTCGTCGAGCGGCGCCTCGCCCGTCTCGAGCCGGTGGACGATCTGCTCTAGCTCCTTCTGTGCCTCCTCGAAGGTCACCTCGTCTCCTCCACGCGCGCGCCGAAGCCGCCCTCTGCGAGCTCGACGTCGACGCGCTCACCCGGCTCGACGGCGCGGCCGGCGCGGACGATCGCGTCGTTCGCGCGGACGATCGCGTAGCCGCGCTCGAGCGTCGCCTGCGGTGAGAGCGCGCGCAGTCGTCCCGCCGTCTGCCCCAGCCGTGCGCGCCCGCGCTCGACGAGCAGGCGCGGTGCGCGGCGGAGCCGCTCGTGCGCCTGGTCGAGGCGCCGCCGCTCGCGCTCGAGGCTGTGGCGGGCTCCGCGCTCGAGGCCGGAGCGGGAGCGGCCGAGGCGCTCGAGCAGCTGCGCGAGGTCGGGCACGACCAGCCGGCCGGCGACGCTGGGCGTCGAGGCGCGAACGTCCGCGGCGAGGTCGCAGAGGGGCGTGTCCTGCTCGTGGCCGACGGCGCTCACCACGGGCACGGGACAGTCGGCGATCGCGCGCACGAGCCGCTCGTCGCTGAACGGCAGCAGGTCCTCGAAGCTGCCGCCGCCGCGCGCGACGACGACGACGTCGACGCCTTCGCGGCAGAGCGCGCGCAGCGCCTCGACCACGGCCCCGGCGGCACGCGGCCCCTGGACGTAGGTCTCTGCAACCAGCACGTTCGCCGGCGGGAACCGGGTCGTGACCGCGATCAGCACGTCGCGCTTGGCGGCGGCGTCGTTGCCTGTCACGAGGCCGATCCGGCGCGGCAGGAGCGGCAACGGCTGTTTGCGCTCGGCGGCGAAGAGGCCCTCGGCCGCGAGCTTTCGCTTCAGGCGCTCGAGCGCGGCGAGGTGCTCCCCGAGCCCGAAGCGCTCCAGCGAGAGCACGCGCAGGCGGAACTCGCCACGCGCCTCGAACAGCTCCGGGCGGCCGTAGGCGTGGACGCGGTCGCCCTCCGCGAGCTCGAGCCGCAGCGCGTCGAATTGGCCGCGCGCCATTGAGACACCGAGGCAGGAGCCGTCCTCGGGGTCTTTGAGCGTGAAGAAGACGCTCGCCCAGCGCGAGGAGCGCCGCAGCTCCGTAACCTCGCCTTCGACCCAGACGGTCGGCAGGCGCGACAGCCACGACGCGACGCCGCGGTTGAAGGCGCCGACGGAATAGACCTTGCGGTCGCCGTACTCGATCGCCTCGACCTTCACGAGGCCCAGGATACGGCTGTGGGGCTAGCCCAACCCGCCTAAATCAGGATCTCGGCGGCCGTCTCCGGCGAGCAGCCCTGGCTGATCAGGTCGGCGGCGTGGTGCAGGTCGGCGTCGCTGTGGGCGATCTTCTCCGCAAGGGGCAGCGGATAGCCGGCCTCCATCAGCACGTGCAGGCGCCAACTCTCGACTTTCGCCTGCTCGTCCCTGGGTGTCTCGGCGATCTGCGTCATAGGATCCGGTGGTTCGTCCTGTCCTAGACGAACCCTGCTTGCGTAAGTTTGGCGGTTCCGCGCTTCAGCTGCCGCGAAACGTCGGAGCGAGGCGCGAGCCGGCGTCGCTGAGCGCCTCGTCGATGCGACGCTGGAGGTCCTGCAGCCGCGCGTTCAGCGCCGTGCGCTCGGCCTCGGCGTCCGCCGCGAGTGACTGCACCTGCGCGCGGAGCGCGACCTCGGCCTCGCCGACGCGGCGCTGCAGGTCGGCCACGAGCTCGTCGCGTTCGTGCTCGAGTGTGGTGCCGATCTGCGAGAGCTTGCGCTCGAGACGTTGGCCGCCCGCGTCCGCGACGTGGGCCAGCCGCTCGGCGAGGACACCCTGGGCTTCCTTGGCGAAGTGAGCGACCGCACGGTCGAGCTCGCGCGAGAGACGCTGCGCGGCGTCGTCGCGCGAGGCGCGGATGGCGTCCGCGAACTGCTTCGAGACCGCCTCGGAGAAGCTGGCGGCGGTCCGCTCGACGACGCGCTTGAGCTGGTCGAGCTGCCGGCGCTCGATATCGGCGAAGCCCGCCTGAATGCGCTGGATTGCCTCGGCCTCCTCGGCCGCAACACGCTCGCGGAGCTCGACCTCGCGCTGGCGCAGGCGCTCCGCGACCTCGGTGAGCGCACGGCGGCGGTCGCGCTCGTGGGACTCGAGCTGCTCGCGCGCCTCGGTTGCGATCTCGCCGGCAGCGGTGCCGAACTGCGACTCGACCGCGGCCAGTCGCTCGCGCTGCGCCTCGCTCGCGGCGTCGAGGCGCTCCGTGTCCAGGGCGAGCCGCGACTCCGCCTCGGCGATCAGCCGCTTCTGCCGCTCGGCGAGCGTCTTCAGCTGCGCGGAGAGCGCCTGCTCCGTTCGCTCGATGTCCCCGTTCAGCTCCGCGAGCCGCTGCCCGACACGCCGTTCCACGTTCGCGAGCGCCTCGCTCAGCTCGGCGCCGGCCCGGTGCTCGCGCTCGGCGAGCGCCGTCCGCCGCTCCTCCGCGATCCGGCGCTCCTCGGCGACGAGCTTCGAGAGCGAGTCGGCGCGGGCCCGCGCGAGGGTGCGCTCGAGCTCGGCCGAGCGGGCGTCGGTCTCGGCTGCGACCACCGAGTCGAAGCGTGCCTCGGCGTCATCGAGCCGGCGGTCGACCTCGAGTGCGCGTCCGACCAGGCGCTGCAGCGCGAGCGTCCCGAGCTCGAAGGCTGCGCAGACGGTGAGGCCGCCCGCGGCCACCGCACGATCTCGCGACGGCTCGAGCGCGACGGCCACCCACCCCACCGCCGCCGCGACGGCGAGGACCGAGGTCAGGGTGGAGAGGAGCGACCGCGAGGCGCGGCCGGCGAGGGCTGCGCAGCCCGACGCGAAGACGACGACGACCGCTCCCGCGAAGACGAGCTCGAGGACCTCCGCGCGCACAGCGGCATGCTACGTCAGCCTGAGTACGAGCAGCGCGGCCGCGAGCGCGACGTTCGCTGCGGCCAGCGCCTGCAGCGCGCGTTCGGGCGCGACGGCAAGCGTCTGCGCAGTGACCGGCTCGCTCCCGCCGTCGCGCAGCCGGATCGTCCCCTCGACGGCGACCACGCGTCGGCGGAGGTGGCGAACCGGCGTCGAGAGCACGCGCTGCACGTAGCTCGTCAGCGTCGCGTAGGCGGCAGCGAGCAGGCCGACCCACGTGATCGTCCCGGCGCAGGCGAAGTAGCCGGTGAGGAGCGGGAACGCTCCCCAGGCGAGCGCGAAGCCCCAGCCGTTGTGGATCGCGCCGCCGAAGAGCTCGAGGTTGTAGACGGGCACGAGCGCCGCGCCCACTGCAACGAAGACCAGCAGCCAGGGATCGAACGAGAGCGCGCCCGCGATTCCGATCGCGACGGCCCCGGCCAGCGGCACGGCGGTCAGGACGACGAGCACCCGCCGCGGGATCCGCGTCTGGAGCGGCCGGCCGTTGAGCTCGTCCAACGCGTGCGCCGAGATCCCGAGCGCGAGGAAGAACGCGGCCGCGGCGGCGGCAAGCCGTCCCTCGTAGAGCGTCGGCGCGAGGCAGGCGCCGATCGCGACATAGCTCAGGTGCCACGCCGTGTATGGCGGGTGCAGCAGCGTGACGTAGTCTCGCCAGCCGCCCGGCGCGAGCGCGTAGAACGCCGGCCGCGCGTCGGCCTCGGTCACGCGCGGCGCCCCCAGATGACGGTGCAGCCGCCGAGGCTCAATCGCCGCGCGCGGACGTCCTCGAAGCCCGCCTCGCGCAGCGCGGTCAGCAGTCGCGGTACCGGCCAGCGGGCTTCGAACTCGCGGATGCTGCCGCCGAGGAACCGCCCGACGTCGTGCCAGCCGGGAGAGATCGCGCGGCCGAGCACCGGCAGCCCGACGTCGACCCAGAGGCTCCACGCGGCGCGCGGGAGAGCAGCTGGAGGTACCCCGAAGTCGAGGAGCGCCGCGGTCGCGCCCGGCCGCAGCACGCGCGCGAGCTCTCGCAACCCGGCCGGGAGGTCGTCGAGGTAACGCAGCAGGTACGCCGCGGTCAGTCCGTCGAAGGTCTCGTCCTCGAACGGCAGCACCTGCGCGACCGCCTCGACGAGCCGAACGCGCCTGGCTTCCGCCGCGAGCACGACCCGCCGCCGCGCCTCCTCGAGCATCTCCGGGCTCTGGTCGACGCCGACGACCGAGCAGCCGGTCTGCCGCACGAGCTCGAGCGCGACCGCCGCGGTGCCCGTCGCCACGTCCAGCACGGTGTCGCCAGGGCCGACGGGCAGCCGCGAGACCAGGAACCGTCGCCAGCGCGGGTCCTGCCCGAACGAGAGCGCGCTCGCGTAGCGGTCGTAGGTCGTGCCGAGCGGGGCGAAGAGGCCGCGGGCGAGCTCGGGGCGCGTCCCTTCCACGTCGTGAGTCTAAGCTCGACCCGGTGACTCTAGATCGCGACCTGCGGCGGATTGCGGAGACGGCGGGGAAGCACGCGGCCGAGGGCGAGGAGGTCTCCGGGATCGTGCCGGCCGAGCCCGCGAGCGGCATCCGCCTCTACGTCTGCGCCTACGGCGACGAGCGGGCGACGAGCTGGCTCGTGCTGGACGCGACCGGCGTGCCGGTCGGCGACCGTTCGCTCGTGCACGAAGCGGTCTCGATCGCGGCGCTGTGCGAGGTCGCAGAGGACGCGGCCGGCGTCGAGCCGGATTCGGCCCGCGTCGCGAGCCCGGGGCTGCTCGACGAGCTCGGTGCGCAAGGAGGAACTGCCGTCGCCGCCGCCGTGAACGAGGCCGCCGACGCCGTCTCCGAGCTGGTCGGCGACGTCGAGCGCGGCTACAAGCTGCCGCTGAGCTAGGCTGCCGGAATGGAAGGCGGCGGCTTCAATTTCCCCTTCGGCGGCGATCCCGAGGACCTGATGCGCAGCCTCCGCGAGTTCGCGGAGCAGCAGGCCGAGTCGGTGCAGGAGGCCCAGCGGGAGCAGTTCGCGACGCTCACCCTGAACACCGCCGTCGAGCTGACTTCCGCCGCACTGCAGCAGGTTCAGGCGACCGGCGGCGCCGACGAGCAGGCCATCGCCCTCCGCGACGCAATGCGCGTCCTCTTCCCAGAAGCCGTTGCGCTGGTCTCCGCAGCGCGGCAGGGCTTCATGCGAGAGGGCTAGGCCGCCCGGGTGAAGACGGCCGCGGCGGCAAAGCCCCCACGGCCTTTAAGGCGCATCGCAAGCGACGCCTTGGCCAGCAGCGCGGCAGGGCTTCATGCGTGAGGGCTAGGCCGCCCGGGTGAAGACGGCCGCGGCGGCAAAGCCGCCACGGCCTCTAAGCGGCGTCGCAAGCGACGCCTTGGTCAGCAGCGCGGCAGGGCTTCATGCGCGAGAGCTGACCCAGAGCTCTCGGCCGTGAGCCGGCGACCGGCCCCGATTAGCCAGCGGCCGAGCGTCAGGCGTACGCGGTGGCGCGGCGCAATCGGGGACCAGTCGCTGCTCAGGCGAGCCGCCCGCTCCGTGGCGGCATCTGTGCGGATCTCGTGCTCGAAGATCATCCGGCGACTCCTCTCGACGCAAGGTATCTCGACCTCGAAGCAAGAGGTTACACGTCGAATCTCTTGACGTCAAGAGATTTTGAGTAAAGAATGCGCACAGTGAACGACAGCGAGCAGGATCACATCGACCGCTGGCTCGCCGCGCACGAGCTTCCGGGCGCGGTCGACCTCGAGGTCGAAGGGATCGTCGACCGCATCAACGGCATTCGCCGGCGCCTCAACAGGATGCTCGACGAGACGCTCGCGGAGTTCGGGCTGACCGACCGCGAGTGGAAGGCGCTCACCCACCTCCAGCTGGACGGGCCGCCGCACCGGAAGTCGGTGGGCCAGCTGGCGAAGTGGGCGGACCTCTCGAGCGGCGCGATGACGAACCGGATCGACCGCCTCGAGGCGGCTGGCCTCGTGCTGCGCGTGCCCGACCCGGACGACCGCCGCGGCGTCCTCGTCGAGCTCACCGACGCCGGCCGGCGCGCCTGGGAGGAGTCGGTGAGCGCGCAGGCCGCGAAGGAGTCGCTCGTTGCAGCGGCGCTGAGCGCGGAGGAGAAGAAGCAGCTCAACGCGCTGCTGCGGCGGCTGATGATCGAGTTCGAGCGGCGCGAGCAGGGCAAGAAGTAGCGCGACCGGGGCCGCTCGCCCTCGTAGAATCGCCCGCCGATGGGTCTCGTCGACTCCGCCATCGTCCGCTTCCTCCCGGCAGTGCCCAAGCCGGTGGTGCGCCGGATCTCCGGGCGCTATATCGCCGGCGAGGAGCTCGACGATGCGCTGCGGGTCGTCCGCCGCCTGAACGATCAGGGCAAGATGGCGACGATCGACGTCCTCGGCGAGGAGATCGTCAGCCCCGACGAGGCACGCGCGATCGGGAATGCCTACCGTGAGTCGCTGGACGCCTTCGAACGCGGCAAGCTCGACTCGAATGTGAGCGTCAAGCCGACCGCGCTCGGGCTCAAGCTCGGCTACGACCTCTGCCGCGACAACCTCGAGGACGTCGTCCGCCACGCGGCGGAGCGCGGCAACTTCGTCCGGATCGACATGGAGGACGCGTCGACGACCGACGAAACGTTGCGGCTCTACCGGGAGCTCCGCGGGGCGGGGTACGAGAACGTGGGCGTCGTCTTCCAGGCGCGGCTGAAGCGGACGCTGCAGGACATCCGCGACCTGGCCGACCTGCGGCCGAACGTGCGGCTGTGCAAGGGCATCTACGTGGAGCCGCCGGAGATCGCGTATCGCGACTTCGACTCGATCCGCGCCAGCTTCGTGCAGGCGCTGGAGGAGCTGCTCGACGCCGGCTGCTATGTCGGGATCGCGACACACGACGAGTGGCTGGTCGACCAGGGTCAGCGGCTGACGAGCGCCCGCGGCCTCGGCCGCGACGACTACGAGTTCCAGCTGCTGCTCGGCGTACGCCCGTCGCTGGGCGACGCGCTCGTGCGCGGACGCCACCGGCTGCGGATCTACACGCCCTTCGGGCGGCACTGGTACGCGTACTCGCTGCGGCGGCTGCAGGAGAACCCGAAGATCGCCGGCTACATCGCCGCCGACACCGTCGGCCGCCTGATCCCCGGCCGCAACGGCTCCGCGTAGCCAGAACGGCAAGTAACAGACTGTTACTTGCTCAGGGCTTCCGCGCGACGACGATCAGGTCGCCGGGGACGCGGATCTCGCGCCGGCCCCAGCGGTTCGGGTCAGGAAGCTCCTCCAGCAGCTCGAGCGCGAGGCCGGCGCCGCCGAGGGCATGGATCAGCCGGCCGAGCGGCCACGCGTCGAAGTAGCTCTCGCGCCAGTGCAGCATCTGGTCGAGGCACGCGGCGACGGGGTGCTCGTCGTAGAGGAAGAGGATCCCGCCGCGCTTCAGGGCCGACGCGATCCCGGCCGACCAGCCGTGCAGGTCGGTTACGTCGGCGAGCGCGCCCCACGAGGAGTAGACGACGTCGAAGCGGCCGCGGCGCAGCTCGACGGGGAGCGCCTCCGGCGAGGCGGTCACGAGCGCCGCATCCGGGAGGCGCTTCCGCGCCGCGACCACGGTGTCCTCGGAGGCATCGACCCCGGTGACCAGCGCGCCGAGGCTCATCAGCGCCGCGGTCTCGCGGCCGGCACCGCAGGCGAGGTGCAGCACGTGGCGGCCGCCGATGTCCGGCATCCGCTCGCGCACCGGCTTCGGCAGCGTGCGGCTGCCGCGCGCGGACGAGCGGCGGATCCGCTTGTGCGCCTCCTCCCACGCGCGCAGGTTCGTGTCGGTCGGCTCCATCAGGAGGGATTGATGGAACAGAGCTCGTCGGCTGAGCGCGCTGATCGTTCCGAGGCAAGGACGCAGGGAGCGTTCGTATCCGGAGGATACGGGCGCGACTGAGGACACCGCATCGGGGCGAGCAGCGCGCTCAGACGGCTCAGACTCTGTTTCGTCAAGCTCTCCTTCTACGCGAGGAGGGAAAAACCGCCGTCGACGACCAGCGTCTGGCCGCGCACCATCTCGGCCTCGGGCGAGCAGAGGAAGCACACCGCGTCGGCGACGTCGCCGGGCTCGACGAGCCGCCCTGCCGGCGTGCGCTCCAGGCTGGTCGAGATCATCTCCTCGCGGTTCGGGAAGTGGTCGAGCGCGCCCGTCTCGACGACGCCCGCCGAGACGGAGTTGGCGCGGATCCCGCGCGGCGCGAGCTCGACCGCCAGGTACCGCACGACCGCCTCGAGCGCGGCCTTCGAGACGCCGACGAGGACGTAGTTGTCGAGCACGCGGATCGAGCCGAGGCTGGAGACGCCGACGATCGAGGAGCCCTCCGGCATCTGCGGCGCGCAGGCGCGGACGAGGGTGAGCAGCGCGCGGGCGTTTGCGTTCAGCGTCCAGTCCCAGTGCTTGTCCTCGGTCTCGAGCGCGGGCTTGATCACGCCCGTCGCGGCGTTGTGCACGACGGTGTCGAAGGGCCCGAGCTCTGCCGCCTCCACGGCGACGCGCTCCGAAGCGACGTTGCCCCGCAGCAGCAGCGGCTCGGCGCCGGCCCCGCGCAGCTCCTCGGCAGTCTCCTCGGCCGCGCGGTCGTTCCTCAGGTAGCCGATCGCCACCCGCTTCGCGCCGCGCTCGGCGAACCGCAGCGCGATCGCCTTGCCGATCCCGCGCGATCCGCCCGTGACCAGCACGGACGCGCCTTCGAAGCTCATCGCCGTCGAGGCAGCGGCTCGTCCGCGGGCGCCGAGCTCGGGATCTCCCCCCAGCCCGCCCGCTCGCGGTGGACGCGCGGGCCCTCGTGCGCCTTCGAGGAGGCGTGGCCGAGTCGGTCGAGGAGCTCCATCTTCTCCTCCCCGTACTGCCGCACCTCGTGGTCCTCCGGCAGGTCGATCACGAGCTCCTCGATGCGCGCGCGCAGCTGGTAGGCGAAATGTGGGGTCGCTGGGCCTACGAGTGCATCGATCTGCTGCTTCGTCGCCTCCCGCTGCGGCATGGGCCAAAGCCTACTGGGTAGGTTCAGGAGCATGCGCCGTCCTGACGTCGCCGACCTGATGCTGCTGGCGACGGTGACGCTCTGGGCGCTCAACTTCACCGTCACGAAGTACGTGATCTCGCACGGCTTCCAGCCGATCGCCTACGGCGTACTGCGCTTCGGCGGCGCGGCTTTGCTCTTCAGCGGCCTGGCGTGGGTGCGTGAGCGGTCGTTCGCGCTGCGCCGCCAGGACCTCTGGGTGCTCGTCTTCGCGGCGCTGATCGGGATCTTCCTGAACCAGCTCTCGTTCGTCTACGCGATCAAGCTGACGACCGCGACGACCGTCGCGCTGCTCTTCGGCACGCTCCCGGTGTTGACCGGCCTCTTCGCGTTCGCACTCGGGATCGAGCGGCTCAACTCGCGGTTCTGGGTCGCCGCGGCGCTCGCGTTCGGCGGTGCGGCAATGGTCGCCGTCGGCGCCGGCGGAGGCGTCTCGGGCCAGCTCTGGGGCGACCTGCTCGGCTTCGCGGCTTCGGCGACGTGGGCCTGGTACACGGTTGCGGTGTCGCCGCTGCTGCAGCGCTACTCGACGGTGCGCGTGAGCGCCGTCGCCTTCACGATCGGAACGCTGCCGCTGCTGGCGGTCGGCTCGCAGCAGCTCGCGACCCAGAACTACGACCTCGGCGCGACCATCTGGCTGCTCTACGCGTTCGCCATCCTCGGCCCGCTCGTCGTCGCGAATCTGCTCTGGTTCGGCGGAATCAGCCGCGTCGGGCCGTCGCGCGCCTCGGTCTTCGCGAACCTCCAGCCGTTCCTGGCCGCGGTCTTCTCGCTGGTGATCCTCTCCGAGCCGCTCTCGGCGCTGCAGGTCGTGGGCGGGATCGCGATCGCCTGCGGGATCCTCGTCTCGCGCCCGCCGCGGGGGCTGGCCGCGAGGACCGCGACCGCCGGGGCGGTCGAGTGAGCGCGCTGCGCGCGCGGCTCGCCCACACGCCGCCGGGCTACCGCTTCTCGATCGGCCGCATCCTCGCGATCTACTCGGGCCTGATGGTTGCGCTGCTGCTGGCGGCGCTCGACCAGACGATCGTCGCTACGGCGCTGCCGCAGGTGGTCTCGGACCTCGGCGGGATCAGCCAGTACTCGTGGGTCTTCACCGCGTACATGCTCGGCTCGACGGTGACCGTGCCGCTCTACGGGAAGCTCGGCGACGCGCACGGCCGCAAGCCGCTCTTCATCGTCGCGATCACGATCTTCCTCGTCGGCTCGGCCCTCTGCGGCCTGGCGCAGAACATGGTGCAGCTCGTCGTCTTTCGCGCGATCCAGGGCGTCGGCGCGGGCGGCCTCTTCCCGCTCACGCTCGCCATGGTCGGGATGATCGTCCCGCCCCGCGACCGCGGCCGCTACCAGGGGCTGATCGGCTCGGTCTTCGCGGCGGCTTCGATCATCGGCCCGCTGATCGGCGGGTTCATCGTCGACAATACCTCCTGGCGCTGGATCTTCTTCGTCAACCTCCCGGTCGGCGTCGTCGCGCTCGCGGTGATCCTCGTGACGATGCCGAAACGCGCGACGAAACAGGAGCACTCGATCGACTGGCTCGGCTCCGCGATCCTCGCGGCGGGGACGACCGCACTCCTGCTCGGACTCGTCTGGGGCGGGCGCGAGTACCCGTGGGGCTCGCAGCAGGTGCTCGGCGCGCTGGCCGCGGCTGTTGCGCTGCTCGGCGTCTTCGCGCTCTTCGAGCGGCGCGTGGCGGAGCCGATCCTGCCGTTCGACCTGCTGCGCAACCAGACGGTTGCCTCCAGCGTCGCGTGCATGGCGCTCGTCGGGATGGCGATGTTCGGGACGATCAGCTTCGTGCCGCTGTTCGTGCAGGGCGTGATCGGGACCTCGGCGACCGCCTCGGGCGCCGTGCTCACTCCGCTGATGCTCGGCGCCGTCGTCACGAGCGCCCTCTCAGGCCAGATCGTCTCGCGGACGGGCCGCTACCGGCCGAACACGCTGATCGGCCCGGTCGTGCTCGGGATCGGCGAGCTCCTCCTCTGGCGGATGGACGTCCACAGCACGAACGGCGAGGCCGCGCGGAACATGGCGATCGCCGGGATCGGGCTCGGGATGATGATGCAGATCTTCGTGCTCTCGATCCAGAACTCGGTCAACAGGCGTCAGATGGGCGCGGCCACCGCGCTGAGCCAGTTCTCGCGCTCGATCGGCGCCACCCTCGGCGTGACGCTGATGGGCGTGATCGTGAACCAGCGCCTGCCGCAGGGAACGCAGATCGAGGGCGCGACGATCCATCGCCTGCCGCCGGCGGGACGGGAGGCGCTCGCGAACGCGCTGCATCCGGCCTTCCTGCTCGCCGCCGTCCTGTGCGTGCTCGTGTTCGTGATCTCGCTGCTGTGGGTGCGCGAGGTACCGTTGCGCCACGGCTTCGAGGACGTCGCGCCCGTGCTGGGCGACGAGACTTCCCCCCAACCGGCCGCAGTAAGATCTGAGACGTGAGCCAGACCGACTTCATGCCGCTCGAGGGCTGGGACCACGTCGAGCTGTGGGTCGGCAACGCGAAGCAGGCTGCGTACTTCTACGAGCACGCGTTCGGGTTCACGCGGACGGCGTACGCGGGCCCGGAGACGGGCGTGCGCGGCCGTGCGTCGTACGTGCTCGAGCAGGGCGAGATCCGGCTGGTCGTCTCGAGCGGCCTGCGCGCCGACAGTGAGCTCACCCAGCTCGCGTGCCGCCACGGCGACGGCGCGAAGGTCATCGCGCTCCAGGTCCCGAGTGCGGGCGAGGCCTACCGCCAGGCCGTCCAGCGCGGCGCGCGCGGGATCGCGGAGCCGCGCTGGGTGGAGGACGACTACGGCCGCGTCGAGCTGGCCGAGATCGGCACCTACGGCGACGTCGTGCACGCGTTCGTCAACCGTCACGAGTACGCGGGGCCGTTCCTCCCGGGCTACGTCTCGTCGACCGGGAACGGCCAGGTCGACGCTGGCGTCGGCCTGAAGGCGCTCGACCACGTCGTCGGGAACGTCGAGCTCGGCCGCATGGACCACTGGGTCGGCTTCTACGAGCGCGTCTTCGGGATGACCAACATCGTCCACTTCGGCGACGACCAGATCCAGACCGAGTACTCCGCCCTGATGTCGAAGGTGATGGCGGACGGCAGCGGCAAGATCAAGTTCCCGATCAACGAGCCGGCGGAGGGCAAGCGCAAGAGCCAGATCGAGGAGTACCTCGAGTTCAACCACGGCCCCGGCGTGCAGCACATCGCGCTCCAGAGCGAGGACATCGTCCGCACGGTCGAGGCGATGAAGGAGCGCGGCGTCCTCTTCCTCGACACGCCGGATGCGTACTACGAGGAGGTCGAGGGCCGTGTCGGCGAGATCGGCGAGGACTACTCCGACCTGCAGCGGCTGAAGATCCTGGCCGACCGAGACGAGGACGGATACCTCCTGCAGATCTTCACGAAGACCGCGCAGGACCGGCCGACGGTCTTCTTCGAGGTGATCGAGCGCCACGGCGCGACCACCTTCGGCGAGGGCAACTTCAAGGCCCTCTTCGAGTCGATCGAGCGCGAGCAGGCGCTCCGCGGCAACCTCTAGCTCGACTCGAAGAGCACCGGAATCCCGTGCCTGACTTCAGTCTGGCTCGGGCGAACAGTTCCTCGATCGAGCGCGAGCAGGCGCTCCGCGGCAACCTCTAGCGCTTCGGCGTCCCGCGGTACCACCACGCCAGGCAGGGAAGGCCGCCGCGTTCGATCGACCACTGCTCCTCGTTCTCGAGCGCGTGCCTGCCCAGCATGCGCGCGAGATACGGACGCGGCGACAGCATGCGAGCGTCGAAGGTCTGGTCGAGCGCGGCCCGAAGCCGCTCGCCCGTGTGCAAGTCGCCGTGCTCCGCCCGCCATGCGGCGACCGAGGCGTCCCGGTCCTGGTCGTGCCCGGCGACCCACGCGGCGGCCCGGTCGTCGTATTCCTCCCAGCTGAACTCGTGGGCGAACAGCGATCCGCCCGGCCTGAGCAGGGCGGCGATCGACGCCAGCACGGGGTCGAGCTCCGCGTGATGGAGGGCCATCACGGCGCAGACTGCGTCGAAGCGGCCGATCGCCGTCGCGTCCTCGACCCGTTCGCGGATCAGGCGAGGGTGTGCGGGAGCGCCCGGGTCGACGCCGACTGCATCGAGCCCGCCTGCCGCGAGACGGTCGACGAGGCTGCCGTCGCCGCAGCCGACGTCGAGCACGCGCGCCCGTGCGGGCAGGGTGTCGAGGAGGAAGGCGTCGAAGCGGCGCCACCAGCGGTCGCCCGCCACCGACTCGTCCGAGTGCATCGCGGTTGACGCTAGCGATTGACGCCGCCGCCGGCGGGTACGCAGCGGCCGATGACGATGGAGTTCGTGCGCGCACCGGCGCGCCAGGCGGGCACGCTCGCGGAGACGGCACACCGCCCCTGGCCGCTCCCGCGCGGCTCGTGGATCGTGGGCCAGAGCTGGGAGGACCTGCTCTTCGCGCACTGGCGCGTCGACGCCGACGCGGTGCGCAGACTGGTGCCGAGCGGCGTGACCGTCGACGAGCACAACGGCAGCGCGTGGCTGGGGATCACGCCCTTCGTGCTCACGGGCTTCCGGCTACGCGGGACGCTGCCGCTGCCCGTCATCTCCAGCTTCCCGGAGATCAACGTCCGCACCTACGTCAGCGCGGAGGACAAGCCGGGGATCTGGTTCTTCAGCCTCGACACCTCGAGCCGCGGCGCCGTCGAAGCCGCGCGCCGGCTCTACAAGCTGCCGTACTTCCACGCGCGGATCGCCGTCGATCGCCGTGGAGAGCGGGTCGACTACTCGAGCACGCGCCGCGGCGCGACGCGGCCGTTCGTCTTCACGGCGTCGTACGAGCCGGTCGGCAGGGCGTTCGTCTCCGAGCCCGGCAACCTCGAGCACTTCCTGACCGAGCGCTACTGCCTCTACGCCGCCGATGAATCCGGCCTCCACCGCGCCGACATCCACCACCCGCCGTGGCGCCTCCGCCCGGCGGACGCGTCGATCAAGCTGAACACAATGCCGCCCGAAGAGGTCGAGCCCATGGGCGAGCCGTTGCTGCATCTTGCCGAGCGGCAGGACGTCGTCATCTGGCCCCTGGAGAAGGTCGACGCGCACAGCAAGTCCGCTCCCAGAGCCGGATCTACTGGGTAGTACCGCTCAGCTCAGGAGGCATCGCTCAGATGAAGAAGCGCTGGATTCTTCCGGCTCTCGTGACGGCCGCACTCGCCTTCGCGGCGACCGGCGTGGCGGATCCCGGCCACGGGAAGGGGACGGGCAAGAGCCACCACGGCAAGTTCGGGCCCTACGACGTGGTGACGGACGACGACGGCTCGTGTAGCAACCCCTGGGCGGTGGATACCGAGAAGCGCACCTTCAAGGTCAGGCGCAACAACGACGGCTCGTACACGCTCACGCGCTACGACCGCGGCACCTTCCTCACGCTCGCCGGTCAGAGCCCGGGTGCCTGCAACGCGAAGGGCAAGCACGGTGCGACCGTCCTCGCGGGCGTCCACGGGAAGTTCAGGGGCTACCTGCGCGGCCGGATCATGGGCGGCACGTTCGACCCGAACGCGACGTGCGCGACTCCGGACTGCGGTTTCACCGACGTCTGGATCGCCGCCTTCTTCGGCCCGAGCGCGACGTTCACGTGCTTCGAGGACTCGAAGGCCTGCCAGTTCGGCTTCCAGTACCACGCGCGACACCAGGGGTTGAAGTTCCACCACTGGTACGACGTGGGCAAGGGCGCCGGGACGTTCCTCAAGGAGCGGTTCCACGGCGACATCGCCAACGCGTAGCTCCTGCTCATCGGTCCGCCCGGAAGGGCCCGCCACGGCGGGCCCTTCCGCGTTCCTGAGAAGCTTCGCGGCGTGAGCCCCCAGCGCCGGACCGCGCTCATGTCGATCGTCGCCGCGTGCGTGCTGATCGCGGTCAAGCTGATCTCCGGGATCGCGACGCACAGCCTCGGCCTGCTCTCGGAGGCGGCGCACTCGGGAACCGACCTCGTGGCGGCGCTGCTCACGTTCTACGCCGTCGGCGTCGCCGTGCGACCCGCCGACACCGGTCACGCGTACGGCCACGGCAAGGCGGAGCACCTCGCGGCGCTAGCCGAGGCGGCGATCCTGGTCGGGGCGAGCCTCCTCATCGCCTGGCGCGCGCTCTGGCGCCTCTTCGGCCTCGCCGAAGGGCAAGTCGATCCGCGCTGGTACGCCATCGCCGTGATGGCGGGCGTGATGGTGGTGGACGCGGTCCGCGCGAGCACCTCGTACCGAGTCGGGCGCCAGCAGCAGAGTGCGGCTCTGCAGGCCAACGCACTCCATTTCGCCAGCGACCTCGCGGGGTCCGGCGCGGTGCTGCTCGGGCTCCTCGCGGCGCGCGCCGGCTACCACTGGGCCGACTCTGCCGCGGCACTCTTCGTGGCGGCGCTCGTGCTGTTCGCCGCGGCGCGGCTGATGCGGGTGAACGTCGACGTGCTGATGGACCGCGTCCCGCGCGACGCCGAGGAAGCCGCGCTGGCCGCCATCGGAGGGTTGCCCGGGATCGAGCTGCGCCGGCTGCGGATGCGCCAGGCCGCCGGGCGGCAGTTCGCGGACGTCGTGATCGGCGTCTCGCCGGGCGCGGCGGTCGCGCAGGGGCACGCCGCCGCGGACGCCGTCGAAGCGGCGGTTCAGGGCGCGCTGCCGGGGAGCGACATCGTCGTCCACGTCGAGCCGCGGCAGGACGAGGCGGCGCTGCGGGAGCGTGCGCTCGCGGCCGCCCAGCGCGTCCCGCGCGTGCGCGAGATCCACAACCTGAGCGTGCTGCGGGTCGGCGACTCGACCGAGGTCTCGCTCCACCTGAAGCTCCCGGGCGACCTGCCGCTCGAGGAAGCGCACGAGATCGCGACGGAGGTCGAGGGCGCCATCGTCGAGTCCGTGCCGGAGGTCGACCTCGTGCAGACGCACCTCGAGCCGCTGGCCGAGGCGGCGGAGGGCCGCAGCGTCGCCGCGGCCGCCGCCGACCGCGAGCTCATCGAGCGCATCGTCCGCGAGGAGACGGGCGGCCCACCCCGCGAGCTGCGCTTTCTCCGCACCGACGACGGGCTCCTTGCCCACCTCACGCTCTGCCTCGACCCCGGCACCTCGCTGGCCGAGGCGCACGCGCGCGCGAGCGAGATCGAGGAGCGCATCCGCAGCGAGCGGCCCGAGATCGCCGACGTGATCGTGCACACGGAGCCCTAGCGTTGCGGCTGTGCATGTTCACTCCGGTGGAGCACGAGATCCGGGGCTGGCCCGGGCGGATCGAGGGCGACCGCGTGATCCAGCTCGCGGCGCAGACGCTCGAGTCGTTCTTCACCGGCGGCGGCCAGGCGCGAGAGCACGCCGAGTACCCGCTCGAGGGGGTGCGGCTGCTCGCGCCGGTGCAGCGGCCGCCGTCGGTGCGCGACTTCTACGCCTTCGAGCAGCACGTCCTCAACGCGCGGGCGGTCACCGGTCGCGGCGCGGTGCCGGCCGAGTGGTACGAGATCCCGGCCTTCTACTTCTCGAACCCGGCCGCGATCTACGGGCCCGGCGACGAAATCCCGTACCCGGAGGGGTCGCAGGCGCTCGACTACGAACTCGAGGTCGCGGCCGTGATCGGCGCCGACGGCGAGATCGGCGGCTTCACGATCATGAACGACTGGTCCGCGCGCGACCTGCAGCGACAGGAGATGCGGATCGGGCTGGGACCGGCGAAGGGTAAGGACTTCGCGACCTCGCTCGGGCCCCTCGTGGTGACGCCGGACGAGCTGGGCGACCTGCGCCTCGAGATGGTCGCGCGCGTGAACGGCGAGGAGCGTTCGCGCGGGAACCTCGGCGACATGTACCACTCGTGGGAGTCGATCGTCGCGCACGCCTCCCGCAACACCGGGCTGCGGCCCGGCGACGTCCTCGGCTCCGGCACCGTCGGCACCGGTTGCATCCTCGAGCACGGCGACGAGCGTTGGCTACAGCCCGGCGACGAGGTCGAGCTCGAGGTCGAGGGAATCGGCGTGCTGCGGAACCGGGTCGCGTGACGCTCTCGTCACGTTGTCTGACACCGTTCGTGCGCGAGATTCTGCCTGGCCCATGCGGAATTGTGGAGAGGACGTCACACCTCCGGCACGTGTCTGACACCGGGTTCGAGGCCCCACCACTACGCTTGGCTTCGTGGCGAGGATCGGGGTCATCGGCGGCGGCGTCATGGGCCTCGCCACCGGCTGGGCACTCAAGAGGCGCGGCCACGAGCCGGTCGTCTACGAGCAGTTCGAGGTCGGGAACTCGCTCGGCTCGAGCCACGGGCGCTCGCGGATCTTCCGGCTCGCCTACGCGGAGGACCACTACGTGCGGCTCGCCCAGGAGGCGCTCGGGCTCTGGCGCGAGCTCGAGGCCGAGACCGGCGAGACGATCCTCGAGCTGCCCGGCCTCGTCGAGGTGGTGCGGACGCTGGAGGAGAGCACCGCGCACACGCTCGAGCGTTGCGGCGTCACCTGGGAGCGCCTCGACCGCGAGGATGCCGAGCGGCGCTACCCGATCCGCGTGCCCGAGGGCTCGTTCGCGGTGGTGCAGCCGGAGGCCGGGATTGCCCGCGCCGACAGGGCTCTGGTCGCCCTCGCCCGCGGGCTCGACGTTCGCGAGCGCACCCGCGCGCATCCCGACGAGGTCGACGCGGACGCGGTCGTCGTCACCGCGGGCTCCTGGGTCAACGAGCTCCTCGACGAACCGCTTCCGGTAAAGACGACCCGGGAGACACTCTGCTACTTCCGTCTCGACGGCGACCGCCCGATCCCGTCGGTCGTCTCGTTCAAACCGGACCGGCACACGCACGACATGTACTCGCTGCACGACCCCAGGCACGGGCTGAAGGTCGGCGCCCACCACGCCGGCCCGGAAGCCGACCCGAACGTGCCCGGCGAGCCGGAGCCGCAACTCGTCGAGCGCATCGCCGAGTGGGCGAACGAGACCTACCGCCTGGACGACGCGGCGCCGGTTGGCGCCGAGACGTGCATGTACACGACGACTGCGGACGAGACCTTCATCCTGGAGCGCCGCGGGCGGATCGTCGTCGGCTCGCCCTGCTCGGGGCACGGCTTCAAATTCGCACCGGCGATCGGCGAGCGCCTTGCCGATCTCGCGACGGAAGCCGCCGGCTAGCGCCCCGGCCGGACCTGGCGGTCGATCCGGCCGACGAGATCCCCCGGCGGCAGCGGGCCCCACACCCGCGAGTCACAGGAGTAGTTCCGGTTGTCGCCCATCACGAAGAACCCCTTTCCGTCGATACGGGGCGTTGCTTCCGGCGTCGCGCCGGCCGGCCGTGAGGTATCGCTCGGTCGAGCCGTTTGCCGTCGCGCCGCAGCCCGGCGTGGGCCGGGCGCAGTGGAGCGTCGGTTCCATCGACGACGAGACGATCCGGAACACCCGGTGGGAGGGAGCCGACCGCAGCGTCACGGAGTCATGCCTCGTCGCGCAGCCGGTGCTCATCACGACACCGGCGACCGCGGCGAACGCGAAGCCTCGGCTCATCGGCAGATCGTAGGCGCTGAGGACCGCTGCGCCGGCCGGTCAGAAGTATCCTTCCGTCGTGCCCACGTACCAGGTCCGAGGCGAGGTTCCGCGCAAGCGGCACGTGCAGTTCCGCGACAACGGGCGGCTGCTGACCGAGGAGGTCATGGGCCTCGAGGGGTTTTCGGGGAACGAGTCGATCCTCTACCACCTGACCTCGCCCTGCCGCGTCACGAAGGTCGACGAGTTCGAGCCGATCGAGCGCGACGAGTGGGTCCCGGACGGGCACCAGCACCGGCACTTCGCGACCATGGGCCTCGAGCCCGAGGGCGACGCGATCAGCGGCCGGCGCCTGCTGATGTGGAACCAGGACGTCGAGATCTCGCTCTGCCGCCCGGACGCGGAGATGGACTACTTCTTCCGCAACGGCGAAGGCGACGAGGTGATCTTCGTCCACGAGGGCTCGGGCACGCTGGAGACGATCTTCGGGGAGCTGCCCTACAAGGAGGGCGACTACGTCGTCGTCCCGCGCGGCACGACGTACCGCTTCCGCCCCGAGGGCGACCAGCGCTATCTCGTCTTCGAGTCGCCCGGACTGATCGAGATCCCGCGGCGCTACCGCAACGAGTACGGGCAGCTGCTCGAGCACGCGCCCTTCTACCACCGCGACATCCACCCGCCGACCGAGCTGCAGACGCACCGCGAGCGCGGCGAGTTCCAGGTCAAGGTGCGGATCCGCGACGGCTACCAGACCTACCAGCTCGACTACCACCCGTTCGACGTGGTCGGTTGGGACGGCTACGTCTACCCGTGGACGTTCTCGATCCACGACTTCGAGCCGATCACCGGGCGCATCCACATGCCGCCGCCTTCCCACCAGACCTTCGAGGGCCGCAACTTCGTGATCTGCTCCTTCTGCCCGCGGAAGCTCGACTTCGACCCACTCGCGATCCCGATCCCGTACCACCACTCGAACCTGAACTCCGAGGAGATGATCTATTACGTCTCCGGGAATTTCGGCTCACGCCGAGGGATCGAGGTCGGGTCGGTCACGTTGCATCCGTCGGGCATCCCGCACGGCCCGCACCCGGGCCTGGCGGAGAAGTCGATCGGCCAGACCGAGACGCACGAGCTGGCCGTGATGTGCGACACCTTCCACCCGCTCCGCCTGACGACGCTCGCCAAGGGACTCGACGACGGGCAGTACGCCTACTCGTGGCTCGAGGAGCGGACGCCCTCAGCCGCTGACGCCGACGAGGACCCGGCCGGCGTCACCTCGCACTTCTAGCCAGCCCGACGAGCGGGGCAGAGTCGCCGAGCCGTGCGCGCTCGACGGACGTCGCCGCGGCGACGTCGGCTAGGACGCGCGCGCTCAGCTCTCTCCGAACGGCTTCGAGCAGCTCCTCGCCCCAGGCGGCCGCGAGCCCGCCGCCGATCCGAAGCGTGCCGGGGTCGCACGTCGCGACGAGCACCGCCGCCGCGAATCCGATCGCCTCGTGGGCCTCGGCAACGACGCCTGCGGGCAACGCGGTCGGGTCGGTCGCCCCCGGGTCGCGCCGCGTGATGCCGCCCCAGCTGCCGTAGGCCTCGGCACAGCCGCGGTTGCCGCAGCTGCAGGCGAGACCTCCCTCGCGGAAGCGCAGGTGGCCGACCTCGCCGCCGTGGCCCGAGGCCGAGGGGACGACCCGGGCGTCGACGACGTAGCGGCCCGCGATCCCGGTGCCGACCTGCAGCAGCGCGAGGGTGCCGCCGTCCGCCTCGCCGATCGCGGCCGCGTCGAGGTCGTTGGCGAAGACCGTCGGCGCGGGGCCGGTCGCGGCCACGAGCTCGACCAGGGGCGCCTCCCGCAGGTCGAGGTTTGCCGAGTAGCGCAGCCTCCCGGCCTCGGCGTCGACAAGCCCGGCGACGCAGAGGCCCCAGGCGTCGGCCCCGGCTGCGTCGCGCAACCGGGCAATCTGGGCGACGAGCGCTTCGAGGCCGCGGGCTACCGGCTCCCGAGCGACGTTCTCGGCACGGCCGCCGGCGACGAGCCCCGACTTGACCCAGGTCGCACCGACGTCGACGGCGAAGAACACCTCACCGGGCAAAGGTGACCTTGCTCAGCCCGGCCGGGTGGTCGGGGTCGAGCCCCTTCGCCTGCGCGAGCGCAAGAGCGAAGAGCTGGCCCGGCACCACCGAGAGCAGCGGGGAGAGCAGCGGCGAGGGGGGCTTCGGCACAGGTAGCACGTAGGCGGCGCCGGCGAGCGCTTCGGCGGCGTTCCC
>JBJMJY010000040.1:0-20877 GCA_045806105.1 Gaiellaceae bacterium
GGCTTCAGGCGTGCGCCCTTGCAGACCGGGCACGGGCGGAAGCTCATGTATTCCTCGATCCGCTCCCGCATCTGCGACGAGTCGGTCTCCTTGTAGCGGCGCTTGAGGTTCTCGACGATGCCCTCGAAGGCGAGCATGTACGAGCGCCGCCGGCCCATCCGGTTGCGGTACTGGACGTAGACTCGGTCGCCGTCGGTGCCGGTGAGGAACCGGTCCTGATTCTCCTGCGAGAGGTCCTGCCAGGGCGTGTCGAGGTCGATCTCGTAGCGGTCGGCGACACCCTGGATGACCGCCTCGTAGAAGCTCGTCGAGCCGACCGACCACGGCACGAGCGCGCCCTCGGCGATCGAGAGCGACGGGTCCGGGACGACGAGGTCCGGATCGATCTCCTGCTGCGAGCCCAGACCGGTGCAGCGCGGGCAGGCGCCGTGCGGCGAGTTGAACGAGAAGATGCGCGGCTCGAGCTCCGGCAGCCCGACGCCGTGCTCGGGGCAGGCGAAGTTCTCGGAAAAGGTCATCGGCTCGCCGTCGAGCACGTCGACCACGACGAGGCCTTCGGCAAGCTGCGCGGCGGTCTCGACCGACTGAGCCAGTCGCTGCCGAAGGTCGGCCTTCATCACCAACCGGTCGACGACCACCTCGATCGTGTGCTTGAACTTCTTGTCGAGGACGATCTCCTCCTCGAGCAGGCGCTGCTCGCCGTCCACCTTCACGCGTGTGAACCCCTCCGCGCGGAGCTCCTCGAAGACGTCCTTGTACTCGCCCTTGCGGTCGCGGACGACCGGCGCGTTGACGGTGAACTTCGTGCCGCCGGGCAGCTGCAGGATCTGGTCGACGATCGCCTCCTGGCTCTGGCCCGCGATCGGGCGGCCGCAGACGGGGCAGTGCGGCTTGCCGATCCGCGCGTAGAGCAGGCGCAGGTAGTCGTAGATCTCGGTGACGGTGCCAACGGTCGAGCGCGGGTTGCGCGACGTCGTCTTCTGGTCGATCGAGATCGCCGGCGAGAGACCGTCGATCGAGTCGACGTCCGGTTTCTCCATCATCTGCAGGAACTGGCGCGCGTAGGCCGAGAGGCTCTCGACGTAGCGGCGCTGGCCCTCGGCGTAGATCGTGTCGAACGCGAGGCTGGACTTCCCGGAGCCGCTCAGGCCGGTGACGCAGATCAGCGCATGCCGCGGCAGCCGGACGGTGATGTCCTTGAGGTTGTGCTCCCGCGCGCCGTGGACGACCAGCTCTTCCTGGGCCATAACCGAGCAAGTTTAGCCGGGCCAGGGGACGCGAACAAGTGTTCGGTTTTAACTACTCAGGCGACGTCGGTTCGCCTGACGAAGATCGCCCCCACGACCCCGAATCCGGCTGCGTAGGCGAGCGCGAGCAGGAGCCCCGGCCAGAAGGCGAGCAGGCCCGAGCTCTGCACGCCGGCCTCGACGACGCTCGCCACGGCATGGCCGGGGCCGTACCGGTCGACGTTGGCGATCGCGAGCAGCGGCTCCGCGACGAGCAGCCAGACGAAGATCACGACAACCGCCGCCGTCTGGCGGCGGAGGACGAAGCCGAAGCCGACGCCGAACGCGCCGGTGATCGCCGCCGCTGCGAGCGTCCCGAACAGCGGGCGCATCACGGCGGCCGAGGCCAGATGCACCGGCACCGAGCGGGCGGAGAGCAGCAGCCCCGCGAGCACCCAGGCGACGACGCCCGCGAACGCCGCGAGCCCGGCGCCGGCGAGCGCGCCGGCGAGCAGCTTCGCCGCGACCACGCGCTCCCGCACCGGCGCGACGAGGAGCGTGTGACTGATCGTCCCGTGGCCGTACTCGCCCGCCGACGAGACGACGCCGACGATCAGCGAGACCAGCGCGGAGACCGCGGCGATCGAGATCACGTCGCGCTGGTTGCGAGGCTCCGCCAGCGAGGCGAGCGAGTCCTGCGAGACGTGCAGCGCGATCACGAGCACTTCGAGCGCGAGGATCAGCAGCCCGAGCCAGAGCAGCAGCCGCGTGGTCACGAGCTTCAGCAGCTCCGCGCGCAGGAGCCTCGTCATTCCGGCTCCCCCGTGGTCAGCTCGAGGAAAACCTCCTCGAGGCTCTCCCCCTGCGGACGAAGCTCGTGGAGGACGACGCCCGCGGCCGCCGCGACCTCGCCCACGCGCGCGGGCGCTGCCGCGATGAGCAGCTCGCCCCCCTCCGCGGCGGTCACCTCGAGACCCGCGCGGCGCAGCTCCGCCTCGAGCCGCTCCGCGTCGGGGCTCCGCGCCACTGCCGCCCCGGCCGTGCGCGCCGTGAGCCGGTCGAGCGGCTCCTGCGCGACCAGCCGGCCGCGGTGGATGATCACGACCTCGTCCGCGAGCTGGGCAACCTCCCCGAGCACGTGGCTCGAGATGAGCACGGTGCCGCCGCCTGCGGCGAACGAGCGCAGGAACTCGCGCAGCCAGCGGATCCCCTCCGGGTCGAGCCCGTTGGCCGGCTCGTCCAGGACGAGCAGCTGCGGCCGGCCGAGCAGCGCCCCCGCGACGCTCAGCCGCTGACGCATCCCGAGCGAGTAGCCGCCGACGCGCCGACGGGACGCTCCCGAGAGCTCGACCTGCTCGAGCACATCGTCCGCCCGCTCCCACGGGATCCCCGCGGCTGCGGCCAGGACGCGCAGGTGGTTCCGTCCGGATCGTGCAGGATGGAAGTTCTCCGCCTCGAGCACCGCCCCGACCGTCCCGAGCGGGTCGCGCAGCCTCGCGTAGGGTTGCCCCTCTACGCGAGTCTCGCCGGAGGTCGGCCGCACCAGCCCGAGCAGCGCGCGCAACGTGGTGGACTTGCCGGCGCCGTTCGGTCCGAGGAATCCCGTGATGCGGCCGGGCCCGATCGAGAAGCTCAGCCGGTCGACCGCGACGGTCGAGCCGTAGCGCTTTGTCAGCTCGCGGACCTCGACCGGCGGCACATCCGTCATCAGCCGGCCAGGCGCTCCACGAGCCGGTAGACGCTGCGCGGGTGGGGCACGTGCTCGATCTCGAGCGGCCCGGCCACGAGGGTTCCGTAGCCGAGCAGGCGCCCCGGCAGGCTCTGCTCGAGCTCGAGGTTCTCGACCGACCGCAGCCGGACGGCGGAGCTGCGGCGGCGCACCGTGCCGTCGATCACGCAGACCTTCTCCGTCGTGACCACGAGCCGCGTGCGCTCCCAGCGCCACACCGCGCGCAGGCACACGGCGGCGGCGAGGACGATGAGCACCGCGCCGGGGACCACGAGCGGAGGCCACGGCTGCACCAGCAGCGCCGCGCCCCCCGCTGCGAGAGCAGCCGCCTGTGCGAGCGGGCGCGCGAGCACGACGCCGTGTCGGCGCGCGTCGAAGCAGACCTGCTCGTCGTCGGAGAGCATCGCGCGACCCGGTTCGGCGGATCCGGCTTCACTCCTGCGTTTGCAGCGTCCGCAACCCGGCGAGAAACCGCGTTGGAATGACCGACACCGCCCGCAAGGCCTTCGTGGCGACGCTGGTCGGCGTGGCCGTGATCGCCCTCGCCCTCGCGCTCTGGAAGGTCCGGATCGTGATCGCGCTTGTCTTCCTCGGGCTGATCATCGCGTCGGCGATGCGCCCGACGGTGGAGCGGCTGGCCGCCTGGCGCGTCCCGCGGGTGGTCGGGGTGATGCTCCACTACCTCGCGATCGTCGCCGTGGTCGCGTTCCTCCTCTGGCTCGTCGTGCCGCGGGCGATCGACCAGGTCGACCAGGCGCTCGGCGGCCTCCCCACCTCGCGGCAGGAGCTCAGCCAGAAGGCGAAGCACTCCACCGGGATCAAGCACGAGTTCTTCGCCGGCCTGAACAAGCGCCTGCGGAAGCTGCCCTCCGCCGGAAGCGTCGTCCACATGTCGGTGACGGTCGGGACGAAGGCCCTGGAGGTCCTGGTCGGCATCTTCTTCGTCTTCGCGACTGCCGCGTACTGGATCTTCGAGCGCGACCGGGCGATTGGGTTCGTCAACTCACTCGTCGCGAAGAGACGCAGACGCATGGTCCGCGACACGTGGGAGCTGATCGACGCGAAGCTCGGCGCATTCGTGCGCGGCCAGCTGCTGCTGATCGCCTTCGTGGCGACGGTGCTCTCGCTCGCGTTCTGGGCGATCGGCGTGCCCTTCTGGCTGCTGCTCGGGATCTTCGCCGGGATCGTCGAGATCGTGCCGGTGATCGGGCCCCTCGTCGCGGGCGTCGTCGCCGTCCTGGTCGGGCTGACCGCGTCGTGGCACGTGGCGCTCGCGGCGGGCATCGCGGTGCTCGTCGTCCGGCAGATCGAGGACTACGTCGTGATCCCGCGCGTGATGGGCCACGTGACGGGCCTCTCACCCCTGCTCGTGCTGGTCGGCGTGAGCGCCATCGGCCTGCTGTTCGGCGGCTTCTACGTCCTGCTGGCGACGCCGCTCGTCGCGGTGCTGGTCACGCTGCTCGACGTGCTCGTGCGCGACAAGGATCCCGCCGAGGAAGAGGTCCCGACGGTGCTCTTCGCGAAGGAGTCCCGCGGCTAGGCCTTACGCCAGCGCCCGAAGATCAGGCCGCCTAGCGTGAATCCGAGGCCGAACGTCCCCAGCGCAAAGGCGCCGATCGCGACCGCCTTGCGCCAGGACGAGAGCCGTTCCCAGCGCCCGATCGCCTCGCGGTCCGCGGTCGTGAGTGGCTCACCCCTGCGCTGCTTGCGCAGCGCGCCGCCCGCCCTCAGCCCAAGGTAGAGGTCGTCGAAGATCTCAGTCGAGTCGTCGGCCACGGAACTCAGTGTAATAGCGTGAGTTCGGCGTTGGCCGTGCGGCTCCTCCACATCTCCGACCTGCACGCCGGCAGCGTCGAGGAAACCGCAGTCGAGCGCAGCCTGGAGCCGCTGATAGAGCGCGTCTCGCCCGAGCTGATCGCGGTCACCGGCGACCTCGCGCACCGCGGCCGCCGGCGCGAGCACGAGCGGGCCGCGGCGTTTCTGCGAGGTCTCGAACGGCCGCTGCTAGTGATCCCCGGCAACCACGACATCCCATACGCCTTCCCGACCCGCTTCACGCGCCCGTGGGCGGAGTTCGAGCGCCAGTGGGAGACGGTCGAGCCCGTCTTCCGCTCGGAGGAACTCGTGGTGGTCGGCCTCAACTCGGTGCGGCCCTGGCGGCACCAGTCCGGGGGCATTCGCGCCGCCCAGGTCGATCGCGCACGCGAGCTGCTGGCGAGCGCGCCCACCGGCGCGCTGCGGGTCGTCTGCCTCCACCACCACCTGATCGGCGCGCCGTGGCGCTCGCGGAAGCGGCCGGTCTCGCGCCGCTCCGAGGTCCTCGCGGGGCTCGTCGACGCGGGCGCGGAGCTGATCCTGGCCGGCCACATCCACCAGGCCGCGGTGAGCGAGCGGCACGAGTTCGAGGTCGAGCGCAACGGCCTGCGCGGCGTGACGGTCTCGGTCGCGCCGGGCCTCGGCCAGCCGCGGCCGAACCGCCGCGGCGAGGCCCGCGGGCTGCACGTCTACGAGGCGAGCGCCGAGTCGCTGCTCGTCCAGACCTACGTCTGGCGCGAGGACGATTGGGGACTCACGGCCGCGCGGACGTTCCCGCGCGGCCGTCAGCCGCTACAGACAGAGCCTGCCTAGGCGCCTACGAGTCTGCCGCGACGCTCGCCGAAGAACCGGCCGACGAGCGCTACCAGCGCGATCGCGACGATCACGCCGATGACGAACTCCCAGAAGCCGCTGAAGATCAGGCCTGCGATCACCAACGATGCGATGCCGATCAGGATCGTGACGATCCAGCCCATCGGGTCCCGCCCCGGATGAAGCAGGCGGCCGAGGGCGCCGACAAGCGCACCAACGAGTATCAGCCATATCCAGTGCATGGCGATGGTGGTCCCCTCGGAGTGCGGCCGCAAACCTCTACGAACGCGCGAGCAGCTCGGCCTTCTTCGCCTCGAACTCCTCGTCGGTGAGGACGCCGTCTCGGTGGAGCTCGGAGAGCTTGCGAAGCTGGTCGGCGACATCGTTGCCCGGCGCGGGCCGCCCGCCCGGGGCCCCGAGGAGGGTGCCGAGCTGCGGCCGCCGGCTCGGCGGCCGACGCGCTTCGGGCCCGGTGATGGGACGCTTCTGGACAAACCGGCGGTAGCCGATCAGCAGCACCATCGAGGCGACGATCGAGCCGATCAGGATCGCGAAGACGCTGCCGGAGTCTTGCTGCGCGCCGAAGAGCGCGGCCGCGATCCCGCCGCCGAGGAACGAGCCGAAGACGCCGAGCACGATCGTCATCGGCACCGACATCGGGTCCGGCCCGGGCACCGCCCAACGCGCAAGCGCGCCGATGATGAAGCCCGAGATCAGGACCTGGATGATCGCGCCGAGCACGGCGGCAAACCTACCCTCTGCGGGGGCTAGGCAACCTCTGCAGCCGCCTGCAGCTCGCGGCGCAGGTCCTTGATCTCGTCGCGCAGCTTCGCCGCGTACTCGAACCGCAGCTCCTCGGCCGCCGCGAACATCTCCTCCTCGAGCTGGATGACGAGCTTCTCCAGCTCGGCCGGCGACATGCCCTCGACCTCGGCGCGGCCCTTGCGGCGGCGGCCGGGCACCGTCGGCGACTCGAGTGCCAGGAACTCGGCGATGTCGGAGACGCCCTTGACGATCGACTCCGGCGTGATCCCGTGCTCCTCGTTGTACGTGAGCTGCTTGGCGCGGCGGCGGTCGGTCTCGTCGAGCGCGAACTTGATCGCCTCCGTGTGCTTGTCGGCGTACATCAGCACCTTGCCGTTGACGTTGCGCGCCGCGCGCCCAATCGTCTGGATCAGCGCGGTCTGACCGCGCAGGAAGCCTTCCTTGTCGGCGTCGAGGATCGCGACGAGCGAGACCTCGGGCAGGTCGAGCCCCTCGCGCAGGAGGTTGACGCCGACGAGCACGTCGTACTCGCCGAGCCGCAGCTCGCGGATGATCTGGATCCGCTCCAGCGTGTCGACCTCCGAGTGCAGGTAGCGCGCCTTCACGCCGGACTCGAGCAGGTAGTCGGTCAGGTCCTCGGCCATCTTCTTGGTCAGGGTGGTCACGAGCACGCGCTCGCCGACCTCCTCGCGGCGGCGGATCTCGTTCAGCAGGTCGTCGATCTGGTTCTTCGTCGCGCGCAGCTCGACCTCCGGGTCGACGATCCCGGTCGGGCGGATCAGCTGCTCGGCGATCCGCGTCGAGTGGCGCAGCTCGTACGGGCCGGGAGTCGCCGAGACGAATACGAGCTGGGGCACCTTGCCGAGGAACTCGTCGAAGCGCAGCGGCCGGTTGTCGAGTGCGGATGGCAGCCGGAAGCCGTGCTCGACCAGCGTCTCCTTGCGCGAGCGGTCGCCCTCGTACATCCCGCCGAGCTGCGGCACGGTCTGGTGCGACTCGTCCACGAAGACGACGAAGTCGGACGGGAAGAAGTCGAGCAGCGTGTGCGGCGCCGAGCCCGGCGGCCGGCCGTCGAGGTGGCGCGAGTAGTTCTCGATCCCATTGCAGAAGCCGAGCTCCTGCATCATCTCGAGGTCGTACTCGGTGCGCTGGCGGATCCGGTGCGCCTCGAGCATCTTGCCGTCGGCCTCGAACTGCTTGACCTGCTCGGCGAGCTCGTGCCGGATCTGCTCGGCGGCCCGCTCGACCGTCGGCTTCGAGGTGACGTACTGCGTCGCCGGGAAGAGCGCGAGATGCTCGAGCTTCGCGTAGACCTCGCCCGTGAGCGGGTCGAAGTGCGTGATCTGCTCGACCTCGTCGCCGAAGAAGGAGATCCGGTAGGCGGACTCCATGTGGGCCGGCTGCACCTCGACGACGTCGCCCTTGACCCGGAAGCGGCCGCGCCCGATCAACGTGTCGTTGCGCGCGTACTGGATGTCGACGAGCTTGCGCAGGACGAGGTCGCGGTCGTGCTCCTCGCCCTGCGCGAGCAGCACCACGCGCTTCTCGTACTCCTCCGGCGAGCCGAGGCCGTAGATGCACGAGACCGAGGCGACGATGATCACGTCGCGGCGCGAGAGCAGCGCGGCGGTGGCGGCGTGGCGCAGCCGGTCGATGTCGTCGTTCCGCGAGGAGTCCTTCTCGATGTAGAGGTCGGCCTGCGGGACGTACGCCTCGGGCTGGTAGTAGTCGTAGTAGGAGACGAAGTACTCGACGGCGTTGTCGGGGAAGAACTCCCGCAACTCGTTGCAGAGCTGGGCCGCAAGCGTCTTGTTGTGCGCGATCAGGAGCGTCGGCCTCTCCACCTGTTCCACGATCCAGGCCATCGTCGCCGTCTTGCCGGTCCCGGTCGCGCCGAGCAGGGTCTGGTAGCGCTCGCCGGCGTCCAGCCCGGCCGAGAGCTCGGCGATCGCCTGCGGCTGGTCGCCGGTCGGCCGGTAGGCCTGTGAGGTTTTGAACTCCGCCATCGAGCCAAGGGTACCGCCATGGATTCCGCGACCGAACGGCCGCCCTACGGCGCCTACGCCGCGATCATGGGCACCTTCGCGGCGGGGCTGGCGGCGGCCGGCGCAATCGCGCGGGCGCTCGACCGCGACCCGCAGTGCCACACCGCGCTCGATTTCGTCGTCCTCGGCGCGGCGTCGTTCAAGGCGGCGCGGACGCTCTCGCACGACGAGGTCACGAGCTTCCTTCGTGAGCCGTTCGTGCGCGGCCGCGCGCATTCCGGCGAGAGCGAGGAGCCGGTCGAAGGCGGGCTGGAGCAGGCGATCGGCGAGCTCGTGACGTGCTCGCGCTGTGCCGGCACGTGGGTCGCGGCCGGCCTCGCCGTGACGCAGGTGATCGCGCCGCGCTTCGGCCGCCTGCTGACGTGGTCGTTCGGCGCCGCCGCCGCGAACGATTTCCTGCAGGCCGGCTTCACGGCGCTCAGCGGAAAGGCGAACGAGCTCAGCTAGCGGGAGCCGGCTCGAGCCGCTGCCGCCCGAGCTCGCGGGCGGACGAGGTCGCGACGACGGCCATCATCGCCGTCTGGACGGCGGCGAAGCCGACCAACACCGGGGTCGTGCCGAAGGCGTCGAGCACCGGCCCGGCGACGAACAGGCCGAGCGGATTGACGAGCGCCCAGCCGACCATCGCCGTGGTGAGCACGTTCGGGCGCAGCGGCACGGGCACGCGCAGCGTCGTGATCGTGTGCAGGCTCGGGTTGACCAGGCCGTTCGCGATCCCGGAGGCGAGGATCAGCCCCGCGAGCGCGAGCGCCGGGAGCGGCAGCCACAGCAGCCACAGCGGGACGGCCTGGCCCATGGCGAAGGTGGCGACGATCGCGAGTCCGGCGAAGCGGCGCGTGAGGTAGCGGAAGGAGATCGCGTTCCCGATCACCGCGCCCACGCCGAAGGAGGCGATCAGAAGGCCGGCGATCGAGGCGTGGTGGCCGAACCGGTCGAGGACGAGGACCGGCACGGCGATGAAGAACGCCGTCCAGGCCGCGTCCCCGAGCGCAAAGGTCGGCCACCACACCCGGAGCAGCCGGTCCTGCGCGATGAAGCGGATCCCCGCGCGGAGGCTGCGGTGCTCCTCCTCCTGCGGCGCAGGCGGCCGGCGCGGCACGAAGGCCGCGACGAGGAGGAGCGAGACGAGATACGTGGCGGCGTCGATGACGAGCACCGGCGTGGCGCCGATCGCGCCGATCAGCAGGCCCGCGAATGCCGGGCCGGCGAGCATCGTCACCCGGGTCGCCGCCTGGAAGAGCGCGTTGGCCTCGCCGACGCGGTGCTCGTCCTCGCCGATCAGCTCTGGGACGATCACCTTCTGCGCCGCGAAGTACGGAGCCGTCAGGGCGCCGAGGGAGAATGCGACGGCGAGCAGGATCGGAAACGAGAGCCCGCCGGTCCAGTGCAGCACCGGAATCACGAGCATCACCGGCGCACGGGCGGCGTCGCAGGCCATCATCGTCCGTCGCGCGCCCAGCCGGCCGAGCACGCGGCCGCCCGGGAGGCCGAGCAGCGCCAGGCCGATCACCTCGGCCGCGACAACGAAGGTCGTGCGCGTCGCCGAGCCGCTCGTGACGAGCACGAACCAGGGCAGCGCCAGCCAGGTCATCTGGCCGCCCGTCGTCGAGATCACCTCGGCGGCGAGCAGCGCGACGATCGAACGGTCGCGGAGCAGCTCGGACCGACTCATTCCTCCATCTCCGGGAGCTCGCGCAGCCGCATGAGCGGGGAGGGCAGCAGCCAGAGCACGCCGAGCATCGCCCCGAGCGACGCGATCCAGAGCGTCGGGCGCAGGCCGATCCAGGTTCCGAGCCCGCCGCCGACGAGGGCGCCGAGCGGCCGCACGCCGTAGTTGACGACCATGTACGCGCCCGAGACGCGCGCCCGCAGGCGGTCCGGGACGAGTGCGGCCTTGATCGAGCCGCCCGCGATGTCGAGGATCATCACGCCGAAGCCCGAGAGCAGCTCGGCGAAGAACAGGCACGCGAGGATCGTCACGTCCGAGCCCCGGGCGAGCGGCACGAGCACGAGCGGTGCCGGGAACAGCACGCAGCCGAGGACGAAGGCCGGGCCGATCCCGATGCGGCGGCCGATCCGTCCCGTCACGAGCGAGCCCAGCACGCCGCCGATCGAGGCCGCTCCCAGCACGAGCCCCAGCAGCCCGGCGCTCACCCCCAGCGTCTTCGTCGCGAAGAGGATGAACAGCGCCCAGAAGACGAAGTTGAAGAAGTTGATCGTCGCGGTCGCGAGCAGCGAGGCCCGAATGATCGGCGAGCCCCACATGTAGCGGACGCCGGCCTTGATGTGGCCGCGCTCGGCCCGCTCGGTCGGCGGCTCGACCGGCGAGATCGAGCTCATCGCGAAGGCGGAGGCAAGGAACGAGCACGCGTCCGCGATGAGCGCGCCGGGCGCGGAGAAGACCTGCACGAGCAGGCCGCCGATGCTCGGCCCCGCGACGTAGGAGAGTGCGCGGCTGCCGTTCAGGAGCGAGTTGGCCTCCACGTATTGCTCGCGCGGCACGAGCGAGACGAAGAGCGTGCTGTAGGCGACGAAGAAGACGACGCTGAGCGTCCCGATCAGGAAGCTGACGACGTACAGCTGCGTGAGCGTCAGGGCGTCGAAGGCGTAGGCAAGCGGGAGCGTCGCGATCAGCACCGCCCGTCCGAGCGCCGTGAAGATCATGGTCTGCCTGCGGCGGCCGCGCCTGTCGACCCACGCGCCCGCGTGCAGCGAGAAGAGCAGGGCCGGGAAGAGGCCGGCGGCGCCGAGGTAGCCCATCTCGGCCGCGCTCGCGTCCAGGGCGAGCACGCCGACGAGCGGCAGGGCGATCATCGTGATCTGGTCGCCGAGCAGCGAGACGGTCTCGCCGGCCCAGAACCGGCGGAAATCGCGCCCCTGCAGGACGGCCGGGAACCGTACGAGGCGTCGCGGAGCCGGCGCGACGGCCGCGCCCGTGGTCGGGTCGTTCGGGTTCACGCCCGGACGATCTCGACGTCGCCGCTCATGGTCGTTGCGCGGAGCTCGACGGTGGGGCCCTCGCCCTCGGGCGGAAGCTCCGACACCGGCAGCGCCGACGAGACCTCGCCGCTGCGCGAGCGGGCGTCGACCCAGAGGGTCGAGCCTTCGCGGATGCCGATCTTCAGGTCGCCCGACGCGGACTTGAGCGTTACCTTGCCGCTCCCGACGCTGCCGATCTCGGCGTCGCCGGAGGCGGTGTTCACGCTGACCGAGCCCGCCACCTCGCGAACGAGCACGTCCCCTGAGGCGGTGTTGACGGAGAGCTCGCCGCCGACCTCGCGGACCATCACGTCGCCGGACGCCGAGTTGACCTTGGCGTCGCCGCCGACGGACTTGGCCTGCACGTCCCCTGAGGCAGTATTCACGCGCGCGTCGCCGCCGACCGCGCCGAGCTGGACGTCGCCGCTGGCCGCGTTGACCCGGGCCTCGCCCGCGATCTCGCCGAACTCGACATCGCCGGAGCCCGACTCGGCCTCGACCGAGCCGAAACGGCCGCGGCCGTTCACGTCGGCGGAGCCGGTCTTCGTCTCGACGCTCGTTCCCTCCGGGCACGTCACGGCGACGAGCACCTCGGCGTTGCGGAAGATGCCGCGGCCGCGGTCGCGTGCGTCGACGACGACCTCGTGGCCGCCGCCGCGCTCGCGCAGCTCGACCCGCGCGTTCGCGACGGCGGCCGTGCTCGCGTCGTTGTCGCGGAGCGGCTCGAGCACGACCGTCGTCTCCTGCACGTCTGCGGTCTCGAGCCGCACCTCGCCGGCGCCGAGCCGGAGGTCGAGCCGAACGTCGCCCGGCGTCGAGAACGTCTCCGTCCTCACCGCCCACGCCTCCCGGCGGGCACGTGCGGCGGGCGCTGCGGGCGCCGGTCGACGCGGACCTCGACGTAGCCGATCGGGATCGGGTAGTAGCGCACCATCGTTCCTCCCCTCCTAGCCACGGGCGTAGCCCGTGAGCCGGTTGCCTGACTGCTGGGCCGGAGCCGCCGAGCCCGCACGCGACAGCGCACGGACGATCCACGTGTTGACCGAGACGCCTTCCCGGGCCGCCGACTTCTCGACGTCGCCCTTGAGGCCCTCGGGCAGGCGGAGCGTGATGCGCGCGGTGTAGGCCTCGTCGGCCGCCGCCGCGGGCGCCTCCGGCTCGTCGCCCACGTACACGAGCTCCGGGTCCTGGCCGGTCAGCCGCACCTCGATGTGGCCGGCCGGAAGCTTCTCGTTCAGCTCGAGCGCCGCTTCGGAGAGCGCGTCGAGCAGGCGCAGGCCGACCGAGGCCTGGAGCGTGACGACGAGGCGCCCGGCCGCGTCGGCCGTCGCGTCGTCCCCCAGCTCCGCGACCGCCGTCAGGTCGGCCTTGAGCGCGTCTACGTATCTCTGTAGCTGCATCGTGATGTCACTATGACATCATGAATGGCATCTGTCAAGCGTCAGTTTCCGATGTCACCCTGACGCATAGAGCTGATCCCTGTAGCCACGCCGGTAGAGCGTCTTCAGGTGCTCGACGCGCGAGACGTAGTGGCGCGTCTCCGCGAAGGCGATCCCCTTCCCCTCGCGGCGCCAGGTGTCGACGTTCTCCTGGCCCGCGTTGTAGGCCGCGAGCGCCGCCGCCTCGTCGCCGTACCTGTCGAGCAGGTGCCGCAGGTACCAGGAGCCGTAGCGAACGTTGATCTCGGGGTCGTCGAGGTCCGCGACCCGGAACTTCGACCCGCCGGTGTGCACGGCGATACCCCTCGCCGTGTCCGGCAGCAGCTGCATCAGGCCGATTGCGCCAGAGCTCGAGCGTGCGTGCGCGTCAAACTTGCTCTCCTGGTAGATCACGCCGGCGAGCAGCGCCGGGTCGAGCCGGTAGTTCCGCGCATGGCCTCGGACGATCGCCTGGTAGTGGAGCGGATAGCGGAGCCGGACGTACCAGGCGGGCTCGGTTGCGTTGACGTACGCGAAGGCCGCTCCCAGCGCGGCGCCCACGACGAGCAGCGCGAGCACCTTTCTCAGGAGGTGAGCTCCCGGAGGACGCCTTGCACGAAGTCGTCGAGCTTCTCGAGCGAACCGTCGTTCACATAGGCGAAGTCGGCCTGGGCCACCTTCACCGAGTCTGGCAGCAGGCGCGGCTCGCGCTCGGCGGCGTCGACCTCCGTCCGCCCGGCCCGCACGTGCGGCGGTGCCGTGACGACGACGACCGCGTCGAACCGGTCCTCCCCGCCGACCTCGTACAGGAGCGGAACCTCCGTTGCGGTCACGGCCGGCGGATCGTCCTGCTCGGCGAGCTGCTCGCGCCAGCTCATGTACTCCTGCACCACGCGCGGGTGCAGGAGGCCCTCCAGCCACTCGAGCGTCTCCCGGTCGGCGAATACGATCTCCGCGATCGCGCCGCGGTCGATCTCGCCGCGCGGGTCGAGCACGCGGTCCCCGAAGTGCTCGACCACGGCGTGGCGCACCTCGTCGTCCTCCCCGAGCAGGCGGTGGACGATGTCGTCGCTCGAGATGGTGGCCGCGCCGTGGCGCGCGAAGGCGGCCAGCGCCTCGCTCTTCCCGGCCCCGATGCCGCCGGTGATGGCGACGGCGATCGGGCGAGCCAACGCTACTCGGGCTCTTCGGCGGGAGGCTCGGCCTCGGCGGCGGGGTCGGGCTGGGCCTCCGGCTCCTCGGCTGCGGGAGGCTCGGCCTCGGCCGCGGCTTCCGGCTCCTCGGCGGCGGGCTCGGCCTCGGCCGCGGCCTCCGGCTCCTCGGCGGCCTCGGGCTCAGCGACCTCGGCGGGCTCGGGCTCGGCCGCCGGGAGCTCGGTCGGCTCGGAGCCTTCCGGCTGCTCGGCCTCCGCCTCCGCGACCGGCGCGGACGCCTCGGGGAAGACCTCTTCCGAGAGATCGAGGTTCGGCGTGCCCTCCACCGCCTCGGCGTCGTCGGCGCGCTGCTGCACAGCGTCGCCCTCGACTCGCTTCAGCGAGAGCGAGAGGCGTCGCCGCTCGGCGTCGACCTCGATGATCTTCGCGCGCACGAGGTCGCCCTGGGAGACCACCTCGCGCGGGTTCTCGACGTGGTGCTGCGCGAGCTCGGAGATGTGAACGAGCCCTTCGACACCGGGCATGATCTCGACGAAGGCGCCGAAGGTCACGACCTTCGTCACGCGTCCTTCGACCTCGTCGCCCTCATGGTAGGTGTCCAGCACCTGCTGCCACGGGTCGCTCTGCGTCTGCTTCAGGCCGAGTGAGATCCGCTGGCGGTCGCGATCGATGTCGAGCACCTTCACCTTCACGTCCTGGCCGATCTCGAGCACCTCCGAGGGATGGTTCACGTGCGACCACGACAGCTCGGAGATATGGATCAGGCCGTCCATGCCGTCGAGGTCGACGAAGGCGCCGAAGTCGACGATGTTCGAGATCTGGCCGTCGACGACGTCGCCCGGGTTGAGCCGGTCGAGGATCGCCTGCCGCATCTCCTTGCGCTCGTCCTCGAGCACGGCCCGGCGCGAGAGCACGACGTTGTTGCGCGAGCGGTTGAGCTCGATCACCTTCGCGCGCAACTCCTGGCCGAGGAACTCGTCGAGGTCCTGCACGCGCCGGATGTCGACCAGCGACGCAGGCAGGAAGCCGCGCACGCCGAGATCGAGGATCAGGCCGCCCTTCACGACCTCGATCACCTTGCCGTTGACCGGCTCCTCGGACTCGGCCGCCCGCTCGATCGCCTTCCACGCCAACTCGAAGCGCGCCCGCTTCTTCGAGAGGATCAGCCGTCCCTCGGCGTCCTCCTTGGTGAGCACGAGGGCGTCGATCTCGTCGCCGAGGCTGACCTCGTCCGCGGGGTTCACCGAGCGCCTGATCGAGAGCTCGGCGACCGGGATCACGCCCTCGGACTTGTAGCCGATGTCGACGAGCACCTCGTCCTTGTCCACGCGGACCACGGTGCCGTGGACGACCTCGCCCTCGTTGATCGTCGGGAAGGTCGCCTCGTAGTTCGGGACGCGCTCGCCGTCCTCCGTCGTCGTCCAGACGGAGGCGTCGTCGAGCTGCGTGCCCTCTCTGTTCACGGTCTCACTGGCCATCGAGAAGTCGCTCAGTATAGCCGCGTGTCGGTGTTCCGCCCTGCGCCGGAAACCGGCCTCTGTCCCCCGGTCGGGTGATGTGAGCACCGCACGAAAACTCGATGCTGTGAGTCTGAGCAGCAGAGCTGCGGCCATGAACGAGACACACGCTCACGACAACGAGGCGCGCCCTCCCGGCGCGGGCGTCGCGGCGCGCGACTTCACCTCCTCACTGCGCTCCCTGCTGGAGATCACGAAGGCGGTCCGCAGCGGCGCAGACGTCGACTCCGTGGTCGACGCGATCGCGCGCGTCGTCGGCGAGACGCTGGGCTTCCAGACCGTCGTGTTGAATGTCTACCGGCCGGAGTGGGACGACTTCTACGTCGCGACCGTCCACGGCAACGACCCGGTGCGGGACGCGCTGCTCGGCTCCGTCTACGACTGGAGCAGCTGGACGCCGCTCCTGGACGACAGGTTCGCGCGCGCGGGTGCGTACTTCATCCCGAACGACGCCTTCGACTGGTCGCAGGACCTCGGCAACCGGTTCGTCCCCGCCGGCGAGCCGGCTATCGCCGGGCCCGAAGGCTGGCATCCGAACGACGAGCTGTTCGTGCCGCTCGAGCACGCCGACGGGAAGATGGCCGGGATCATGTCGTTCGGCGACCCCGTCGACGGCCGCCGGCCCGACGACGGGCAGCTCGCGATCGCCGTGGCGCTCGCGTCGCATGCCGCACTTGCACTCGAGGCCGCCCAGGAGCGCGCGCGCTCGCAGCGCCACCAGGACGGGCTCGAGCAGCTGCTGCACGTGACCTCGCAGCTGCCGCAGACGATCTCGACCGAGGCGATGCTGACCTCGGTCTGCGAGGCGATCTCGGACGCGCTGGGGTTCGACAAGGTGCTGATCCAGCTCGTCGAGGCGGAGACGGGCAGGCTGCTGCCGGTCGCGGCGGCGGGCTTCGCCGAGGAGGAGGTCGCAGCGTCGGGGGCGCTCGAGCTCGACCGGATCTCGCGCCTGTTCGAGCCCACCTTCGAGGTCGCGGGCTGCTACCTCGTGCCGCGCGAGGAGGCCGCGCAGCGCGTCGGGGCGAGCCAGGTCGTGTACCGCTCGACGATGAACGGGCGCGGCCCGCACGCGTGGAACCACCACTGGCTCGTCGTCCCGCTGCGCGACGCGAACGGCGCCGTGCGCGGCGTGCTCTGGGCGGACGAGCCGCAGTCGCGGCTGCTGCCGAGCGAGCACGTCCTGCAGGCGCTCCGCATCTTCGCCAACCATGCGATGGAGGCGCTCGCCGTCGCGACGCAGCTCGAGGAGACACGCTTCCTGGCCGACCACGACCCGCTGACGCGCCTGCTGAACCGGCGCGCCCTGCTGCGGGAGCTGGCGGCCGCGGCTGACAAGGAGCGGCCGCTGGCGCTGGTCTTCCTCGACGTCGACAACTTCAAGGATGTGAACGACGGCCACGGCCACGCCACCGGCGACCGGGTGCTCGTGCGGTTCGCGTCGCTGCTCGTCGAGCTGGTGCGCAGCGGCGACGACGCCTTCCGCGTCGGCGGGGACGAGTTCGCGCTGCTCCTGCGCGGCGCGGGCGAGCACGAGGCGCGCGAGGTAGTGGCGCGCATCGTCGCCGCGGTCGAGTCCAACATCGACCCGCTCGTGCGCACGCTGAGCGCGAGCTTCGGCATCGCGCCGAGCGAAGGCGCGCAGGAGCCCGAGGAGCTGCTGCGAATCGCTGACGAGGCGATGTACGAAGCGAAGCGGTCCGGCACCCGAGTGGAGGTCGCGGCGTGAGCGTCGAGCCGACGCCCAGCCGGCCCGCGCCGGCCGAGCGGCCCGTCGGGCTCGCAGCCGGCTCCGAGCGGCTCTCGCGGCTGGTCTCGCTCTCGCGCGCCATCGCGGGCGAGCAGGTCTCGCAGCGCATGCTGCGCGTAGCGAGCCGCGAGCTGACGCAGCTCCTCGACGCGGAGGCCTGTCTGATCTCGCAGCTCGAGGAGGGCCTGCTGCGCGAGGTCGCAGACCACGCTCGCTCGGAGCGCCAGGTCGCGCGCGGGCTGAGCTATTACCTCGCCGACTATCCCGCGACCGCGGCGGTGCTCGAGTCGCGCCGGCCGAGCTCGATCTCGGCGGGCGACGCGGGCGCCGATCCCGCCGAGCTCTTCGTCCTGCGCGAGATGGAGATGCAGGCCGTGCTGCTCGTGCCGCTGGTCGTGGCCGGGCAGACGTGGGGCCTGATCGAGGTCTACGACGCGCGCCCGCGCGCCTTCCCGGCCCTCGAGCGGCACGTCGCGGAGCTCGCGGCGGCGCAGATCGGCGGGCTCCTCGCGGCCTTCGAGCACGAGGAGCGCGCGCAGCGGCTCTACCGCGAGACGCTCGCGTCGCTCTCCAACGCGCTCGAGGCCAAGGACGCGGTCACCAGCGAGCACACCGAGGAGGTCGTCCGGCTGGCCGTGGCCGTCGCCGCCGAGCTCGACCTCGAGCTCGAGGCGGTCCGCAACGTCGAGCTGGGAGCGGTCCTGCACGACATCGGCAAAGTCCGCGTCCCGGAGGCGATCCTGAACAAGCCGGGCCCGCTGACCGAGGAGGAATGGACGGTCATGCGGACACACCCTGAGGTGGGCGAGCGGATCCTGCAGCCGATCCAGTCGCTGCAGGGGATCCTGCCGATCGTCCGACACCACCACGAACGCTGGGACGGCACCGGCTACCCGGACCGGCTCGTCGGGCGCGCGATTCCGCTCGGCGCGCGGATCGTGGCGGTCTGCGACGCCTATCGCGCGATGACCGAGGACCGGCCGTACCGCAAGGCCCTTGCCGCAGCCGACGCGCGCCGCGAGCTCAGTGACGGGGTCGGCAGCCAGTTCGACGGCGACTGCGTCGAGGCGCTGTTCCGCGCGCTCGACCGCCGCGGCGGCACCGCCACCGTCGTCGCGCTCCGGCCGCCGCCGGTCGACAACGCCGACTGAGCGACACGTGCGAGCAGGAATCGCGTCGGTGGCGCTCCTCGCGATCGCGATCGTGATGCTTCTCGTCCGCGGCGCTGAGAACTGGTCTAGCTCGTCGTGAAAGTCGTCATGGCCGGCGAAGCCCGCCGGACTTTCACCGTTTAGCGTCGTGCCAGTCGTCGCCGACGCCGATGTCGACCTCGAGCGGCGGGTCGAGCGGGTAGGCGCCGCACATCTCGGCGTGCACCAGCTCCTTCACCGCCGAGACCTCGGCCTCCGGCACCTCCAGCAGCAGCTCGTCGTGGACCTGCAGCACGAGGCGCGCGCCCCGCCCCTCGTCGCGCAGCCGGCGGTGGATCGAGGCCATCGCCTTCTTGATCACGTCGGCCGCGGTTCCCTGCATGACCGAGTTCACCGCGAGCCGCTCGCCGAGCGAGCGCGTCTGGCGGTTCGAGGCGCGGATCTCGGGCACCGGGCGTCGCCGGCCGAGCAGCGTGGTGACGTGGCCGTCGCGCGAGGCCTGTTCGATCGTCCGCTGGATGAAGTCCTGGACGTGCGGGAAGCGCGCGAGGTAGGCGTCGATGTAGGCCTGCGCCTCCTCCCGCGGGATCTCGAGGTTCTCCGAGAGGCCGAACGACGAGATGCCGTAGATGATCCCGAAGTTGACCATCTTCGCGACGTTGCGCTCGTCCTTCGTCAGGGTCGAGCGCTCCTTGCCGAGCACCTCGGCCGCCGTCGCCGCGTGGATGTCCTCGCCGGCCTCGAACGCCTCGCGCAGCTTCGGCTCGCCCGAGACGTGGGCGAGGATGCGCAGCTCGACCTGCGAGTAGTCGGCCGAGAGCAGCTTGTGCCCGGGCTCGGCGACGAAAGCTGAGCGGATCTCGCGGCCTAGCTCGGTGCGGATCGGGATCGCCTGCAGGTTCGGGCTGGTGGTCGAGAGCCGGCCGGTCGCGGCGACGGTCTGGTTGAACGTCGTGTGGAGGCGTCCGTCCTCGCCGATCAGCGTCGGCAGCGGGCCGAGGTAGGTGTTGAGCAGCTTCGAGTACTCGCGCCACTCCTCGATCACGCCGACGATCTCGTGCTCGCCGCGGATCGAGCGCAGCACCCGCGTGTCGGTCGAGTAGCCGGTCTTGCCCTTGCGGCCGGGCGTCAATTCCAGCTTCTCGAACAGGATCCGGGCCACCTGCTGGGTCGAGCCGAGCATGAACTCCTCGCCCGCCAGCTCGTACGCCTTCGCTTCGAGCTCCTCGACGCGGTCGGCGAGGCGGGCGGTGATCTCGCCCATCCGGTAGGTGTCGACCTTGACGCCGGCGGACTCCATCGCGGCGAGCACCTCGGTCAGCGGCAGCTCGATCTCGCCGTAGAGGGACTCGGCCCCGCGCTCGCGGACGCGCTCGAGCAACGGCTCGCGCAGCCGCAGCGTCGCGGCCGCATGGCGGACGAGCGTCGCCGTCTCCTCCTCGGCCTCGGGCACGGGCAGGAGCTCGACGCCGTACTCGGCTGCCAGGTCGTCGAGCTCGTACTCGGCGCGACCGGGCGCGATCAGGTACGCCAGGATCATCGTGTCGTCGGCGGCCTCGACCCGCAGCGACTTGGCGTCGTGCGCGACCAGCTCGCCCTCGAGCCGCTCGGGCCTCGGCAAGACGACGACCTCGTTCCCGTCCGCGACGGCGATCCGGTCGGCGTCGGCGGCGATGCCGACCGGCCCACGAGGGAGCACCGGAGCCAGTTCCTCGCGCCAGGGCACCTCGACGCCGGTCGGAACGAGGCTGGCCGCGGCCGGCAGCGCCTCGTCGAGCTCGTCCACGCGGTTCAAGAGGTTGCGGAACTCGAAGCGCCGGAACATCTCCTTCAGCTGCGAGCGGTCGGGCGGCGAGAGCACGACCTCGGCCGGGTCGAAGTCGAGGTCGAGGTCACGCCGCATCGTCGCCAGCTCCTTCGCGGCGGCGGCCTGGTCGGCGTGCTCGCGGATCGACTTCGAGCGGGCCGGCGTCAGCTCGTCCACGTGCTCGAGCACCTCCTCCAGCGAGCCGTACTGGGCGATCAGCTGGCCAGCCGTCTTGTCGCCGATCCCCGGAACGCCGGGGATGTTGTCGGAGGCATCACCCTTCAGGCCGATGAAGTCCGGCACCTGCTCGGGCTTGATCCCGAGCCGAAGCTCGACCCGCTCGGGCGTGTAGACGTGGACGTCGGAGACGCCGCGCGGGGTCATCATCAGCGCGACGTTGTCGCTCACGAGCTGGAAGGCGTCGCGGTCGGTCGAGACGACCGTCGTCTTGATCCCGGCCTCGTCGGCGCGATGGGCGAGCGTGGCGATCACGTCGTCAGCCTCCCAGCCCTCGAACTCGAGGTTGCGGTAGCCGAAGGCCTCGACGATCGGCCGAAAGTACGGGAACTGCTCCCGCAGCAGGTCCGGCATCGGCTTGCGCTCGATCTTGTACGTCTCGAGCTGCTCGGTCCGGTGCACCGGCCGCGTGTCCCAGGCTACCGCCACGCCCCTCGGGCGGTAGTCGGCGAGCAGCTTGAAGAGCATGTT
>JBJMJY010000041.1:0-16983 GCA_045806105.1 Gaiellaceae bacterium
TGCTCGCCGGGCTCGGGCTGAGCGGCGAGGACGAGGTGATCACGACCGACCAGGAGCACTTCGGCCTCACGGGCCCGCTGTACGCGACCGGCGCCCGGATCGTCATCGTCGACGCGGACGAAGACGCGATCCTCGCCGCTGTCTCGGTGCGCACGCGCCTGATCGCCACATCGCACGTCTTGTGGACGACGGGGCGGCGGCTCGATGTCCATCGCCTCCGCCGCGAGGGGCGCGTGCCGGTGCTGATCGACGGGGCCCAGTCGGCCGGAGCGATACCCGTCGAGCTCGGCGAGCTCGACTTCTACACGGTCTCTGCGCAGAAGTGGCTGTGCGGGCCGGATCCGTCCGGCGCGCTCTACGTCCGCGACCCGGAGCTCGTCCGCGTCAAGTCGCCTTCGTACTTCTCGCAGGAGTCGTACGAGCTGTCGGGTGCATTCGTCGCGCGCGCGACGAGCGCGCGCTTCGACGCCGGCTGGATCGGCGTCCCGAATCTCGTCGGGCTGATCGCGGCGCTCGGGACGCATCCCGAGTGGCGCTACGAGCAGGCTGCGCTGATGGCTGCGCGGTGCCGCGAGCTCCTCGAGCCGCACGTCGAGATCGTCACCCCGCCGGGGCAGTCGACGCTCGTCTCGTTCAGGCCGGACCGCGACCCGACGGAGCTCGTGGTGTCACTGCAGGAGCAGGGCGTCATCGTCCGCGAGCTGCCCGGGCGCAATCTCGTGCGCGCGTCGTGCGGCTGGTGGACGAACGAGGACGACCTGCAGCGTCTCGCGGCCGGGCTCGCCGGCTAGAACTGCGTGAGCTCGACCCGGTTCCCGAACGGGTCGCGGCACATGAAGCGCGGACGGCCGACGATCTCGGTCGTGTCCGCGACGTCGAAGCCGGCGTCCTCGATCCGGCGCCGCAACTCCGCGAGGCCCTCATCGACGCGCAGGCAGAAGTGCTGCGCACGAAGCGCCGACCCGTCCGACGCGAACACGTGCACCTCGCCGTCGCCGCCGGCACGGAACCAGACGAGCTGCGACGCATCGAGCTTCGGGGGCACGTCGCGCTCCTCGAGCCCGAGCACCCCGCCGTAGAACGCACGTGCCCGCTCGTGCCCATCGGCGGGCATCGGGATCGACACGTGATGCAGCTCGAGCCTCACGCAGGCAGGCCGAGCTCTTTCGCAATCGGCTGCAGCGCCTCGACCACCGTGCGGATGTGATCGTCGAGGTCGACGCCGAGCTCTTCCGCGCCCTTGTAGACGTCCTCGCGATGAACGCCCGAGGCAAACGACGGCTGCTTCAGCTTCTTCTTCACCGACTTCGGCTCGAGCGTCTCGATCCCGTCCGGCCGGACCAGACCGCAGGCGTGGACGAACCCGGCGAGCTCGTCGCAGGCGAAGAGCGTCTTCTTGAGCGGCGTGTCGCGGGGCAGCTCGAGGTGCGACGCGTGCGAGAGGACGCCCTCGACGACATCCTCCGGCCAGCCCTCCTCGCGCAGGATCGGCGCGCCGTCCTGTGGGTGCTTGTCGAGCGTCGGGTGCATCTCGTAGTCGAAGTCGTGCAGGAGCGCCGTCGCCCGCCAGAGCTCCTCGTCCTCGCCGAACGTGCGCGCATAGGCGCCCACGGCGGCCTCGACGGCGAGCGCGTGGCGCAGCAGCGCCTCGCTCTTCGTGTAGCGGTTCAGGGTCTCCCAAGCGGACTCACGAGTGGCTTCCACGAGGCGGTTACGATAGCCCCTCGGCATGGCCCAGACCGCCGTCACAGACGTGCTCTCGGAGTCCTTCGTGATCGAGGGCGGACAGCCGCTCGGCGGCCGGATCCGCGCCGCGGGAAACAAGAACGCCGCGCTGCCCATTCTCGCCGCCTGCCTGCTCACGGGCGAGCCGGTGGTGCTGCACAACGTGCCGCGCATCCGCGACGTCGAGACGATGATGGCGCTCATCGCGGGCCTCGGCGCCGACACGGAGTGGATCGGCGAGAACGAGGTCCGCGTCCACGCTGCGGACGTCTCCTCGCATGAGCTCGACGCGGAGCTCGCGCGCCGGATCCGCGCGTCGTTCCTGCTCGCAGGCCCGCTGCTCGCGCGGGTCGGCCGCGCCAGCGTGCCGCCTCCGGGCGGGGACGTGATCGGCCGGCGCCGCCTCGACCCGCACATCCACGCGTTCGCCGAGCTCGGCGCGGAGATCGACATCGGCGCGCGCTTCGAGCTGCGCACCGACGGCCTCCGGGGCAGACACATCTTCCTCGACGAGGCGAGCGTGATGGCCACGGAGAACGCGGTCATGGCGGCCGCGCTGACCCAGGGCGAGACGGTGATCGGCAACGCCGCCTGCGAACCGCACATCCAGGATCTCTGCCGCTTTCTCGTCTCGCTGGGCGCGCAGATCGAGGGAATCGAGTCGAACGTGCTCCGCATCCAGGGTGTCGAGCGGCTCGGCGGCGGTGAGTGGCGCATCTGTCCCGAGCACATCGAGGTCGGGAGCTTCATCGGGCTCGCGGCCGTGAGCGGGGCGGACATCACCATCGACGACGTCGAGCCGAAGGACCTCGGCGCGATCCTGCCGACGCTCGGACGGCTCGGCGTGCACGTCGAGGTCGAGGGCACGACGCTGCGCGTGCCGCCGAACCAGGAGCTCGTCATCCGCGACGACCTCGGCGGCCAGATCCCGAAGGTCGAGGACGGCCCGTGGCCTGCGTTCCCCGCCGACCTCACGTCGATCGCCGTGATCGTCGCCACGCAGGGGCGGGGAACTGTGCTGATCTTCGAGAAGATGTTCGAGAGCCGCCTGTTCTTCGTGGACAAGCTGGTCTCGATGGGCGCGCGCATCATCCTCTGCGACCCGCACCGGGCGGTCGTGACAGGGCCTGCGAAGCTCTACGGCCAGCAGATGTCGAGCCCCGACATCCGCGCCGGGATGGCGATGCTGCTCGCCGCGCTCTGCGCCGAGGGCACGTCGACGATCGGGAACATCGGCGAGATCGACCGGGGGTACGAACGGATCGACGAGCGCCTTCGCGGGCTCGGCGCCCACATCGAGCGCGTCGAGGGCTGATGCCGCGCCTGGGACGCGCCGACGAAGCGGGGCGGATGCACGCGCGGGTCGACGTCGCAGGCAGCGGTGAGGCAAGCGTTGCGACCGGCGTCCCCGTGCTCGACCACCTGCTCTCGCTGCTCGCGCAGTACGCGTCGTTCGACCTCGCGCTCGAGGTCGCGCCGGGAGCCGCCGAGGCCGAGGTCGAGGCGGCGGGGCGCGCGCTCGGGCAGGCGCTCGCCGGCGCGTTCGAGGCGGAGGGCTCCAGGCGTCACGGCTCCGCGGTCGTGCCCACGGACGAGGCGCTCGCGCACGTCGTCGTGGAGGTCTCGGGCCGGCCGCTCGTAGTGTCGAACGTCGACCTCAGCGACGCACGGGTGGCGGGGATGGGCCACGACATCGTGGCCACGTTCCTGCACGCCCTCGCGGAGGGCGGCGGGCTGACGCTGCACGTGCGCCTGATCGAAGGGTCGGAGCCGGAACACGTCCTCGAGGCGATCTTCAAGGCGCTGGGCGTCGCCCTCGCGCAGAGCTGCCGCAAGCGGCGAAGGGAGGACTGATGGCGGAGAAGAACGTCGTCCGGACCGAGCACGCACCCGCGCCCTTCCAGGGCGCGCCGTACTCGCAGGCGATCCGGGTGGACGGGCTCGTGTTCGTCTCGGGGCAGCTGGCGCTGCGGCCGGATCACGCGGAGATCGTGGGCGACTCGATCGCCGAGCAGACCGAGCAGGTCTTCGCGAACCTGCGGGCGATCCTCGAGGAGGCCGGCAGCAGCCTCGACCGGCTGGTGAAGACGACGGTCTACCTCGCCGACCTGAGCGACTTCGCCGAGATGAACGAGGTCTACTCCCGCCACGTGGGCGAGAGTCCGCCCGCGCGGGCGACGATCGAGGTCGCGGCGCTGCCGTCGGGCGCGAAGATCGAGATCGAGGCAATCGCGCTCGCCGGCTGAGCATCCGCGCTGGTCTGGTAGGAAGGCTTGACGAAACACCGGCCGCGCCGAGTTCGCCAAATCGCTCCTAGGGACGGTTCGCCCGGCCTCCTCCCCGAGGCGAGCGTATCCGGTGTGGACGCACGTGTCTGTGCCGTGAAGGTGCCGGAATTGCGCCGCTTCCTCTCGGGGTGGGAGGCAGAATGGCACGCATGAGGGCCGAGACCGTCATCGCGACCCACGGCAACACCGACTTCGACGCGTTCGCGGCGATGCTCGCCGCCAGGCGCCTGTACCCGGACGGCGTCGTCTGCCTCTCGGGCTCGCTCAACCGCAACGTGCGCGAGTTCTACCGCCTGCACGCGGACGAACTCGGGCTCGTCGAGGCGGCGCGGCTCGAGACGGACGCGATCCGCCGGCTGATCGTCGTCGAGACGACGCACGCGAGCCGCCTCGGCGAACTCGAAGGCGTCGCGCTCGACCCGAACGTCGACGCCATCGTCTTCGACCACCATGGCGGCAAACCGCCGGAGTGGGCCGGGGCGGAGCACACCATCCTGTCCGCCGACGGCGCCCTGACGACGACCCTCGTCGGCGTGCTGGCCGAGCGGGAGATCGCCGTCACCCCGCTGGAGGCCACGGCATTCGCGCTCGGTATCCACGAGGACACGGGCTCGCTCACCTACGCGAGCGCCACGCAGCGCGACGCCGAGGCGCTCGCCTGGTGCCTGCGCCACGGCGCACGGCAGGAGCTGCTCGCGCAGTTCCTGCACTCGCCGTTGACCGAGGACGAGCGCGAGCTGCTGGGCGCCCTGCTCGACGCGCTCAAGCCGCAGCGGGTGGCCGGGATCGAGCTGCTCGTCGGCGCCGTCAGGTGGGCGCGGTACGTGGACGGCGTCTCGAACCTCGCGCACAAGGTCGTCGACCTGACCGACACCAAGGCGCTCGCGCTGCTGGTCGAGATGGACGAGCGCGTCTTCTGTGTCACGCGTAGCCGGACGCCCGAGCTCGACGCGTCGCGCCTCGCGGGCGCGCTCGGCGGCGGCGGGCACCCGGAGGCGGCCTCCGCGATCTTCAAGGGGACCCTCGAGGACGCGAAGGAGCGCCTGCTCGCTGGCCTCGAGGTCGCGGTCCGGGAGCTGCCGGCCGCGGAGCAGATCATGTCGAGCCCGGCGCGGACGGTCTCGCCCGACGAGACGGTGGCGCGCGCCCTTGTGACGTGCCAGCGCTACGGCCAGAGCGGCATCCTCGTCGAGACGGACGGCCGCCTCGACGGCGTCGTCGGCCGTGAGGATCTTGACCGCGCGGTCGCCCACGGCCTTTCGCACGCGCCCGTCAAGGGGATCATGAGCGCGCGCGTCGCGACCTGCGACGAGTCGACGCCGCTCGGCGAGCTGCAGCGCCTGCTCACCGCGGGTGGGGACCGCGTCGCCGTCCTGCACAACGAGCGCGTCGTCGGAGTCGTCACGCGCAGCGACGTCCTGCGCGCGCTCGGGCAGCAGGCTGAGGCGGAGCGGGCGCCGGGACCGCTGCTCACGGACGAGCTGCGGCGGCTGGAACGGCTGCAACCCGTCTTCGACGCGGTTGCGGCCGTATCGGAGCCGTTCGAGGGCGTCTACCTCGTCGGCGGCACCGTTCGCGACATCCTGCTCGGCGAGCGGAGCTTCGACGTGGACATCGCAGTGGAGGGTGACGCGATCGCGCTTGCACAGGCACTCGCCGACGTGCTCGGCGGCCGCGTCCGCCCGCACGAGAAGTTCGGCACCGCGGTCGTGCTCTACGGCGACGACGGCCGCGTCGACGTCGTCACCGCCCGAACCGAGTTCTACGACGCGCCCGCGGCGCTGCCGACGGTCGAGCACGCCTCGATCCGCGAGGACCTCTTCCGGCGCGACTTCACGATCAACGCGATGGCGGTCTCGCTCAAGGGCGAGGACCTCGGCCGGCTCGTCGATCCCTTCGGCGGCCGCCGCGACCTCGAGGCACGGCGTATCCGTGTCCTGCACAACCTCTCCTTCATCGACGACCCGACCCGGATCTTCCGTGGGATCCGCTACGAGAACCGCTACGGCTTCCGGATGGACGAGCACACGCTGCGCCTCGCTCGCGGCACGATCGAGATGGGGCTCGTCGGCGACCTGTCGTCGGCGCGGCTGCGCGACGAGCTCGTCGCGCTGCTCGAGGAGGGCGAGGTCGAGCACTCGATCCTGCGGCTCGCCGAGCTCGGCGCGGACAAGGCGATCCACCCACACCTGGCTGCGGACGAGGAGGCCGTCCAGCTGTTCGGGCGCCTGCGTGAGCTGCGCGACCACTACGGCCTCGCGGTGCCGTCGTGGCGGCTCGGGCTCGCGGCGCTCGCGCGAAAGCTGCCCGCCGACGAGGCCTACGACTGGCTCCAGCGCTTGAAGGTGCGCCGCCGCGACGCCGACGCGATCGCGGCCGCCGCGACCGTCGGCCCGCGGCTCGTCGAGCGGCTGCGCGAGGCGACCGACCCGGCCGACGTGGTGGCGCTCGCCGACCCCTACGCGCCCGACGCGCCGCTGTTCGCGCTCGCGCTCGGCGACCTTCCGCAGTTGCACGCCTACTTCGAGCGGCTGCGCGACGTCCATCTCGAGGTCAGCGGCTCCGACCTCGCCGAGCTCGGCCTCGTGGAGTCGCCGCGCGTCGGCGAGGTGCTCGCGGAGCTGCGGCGACGGAAGCTGAACGGGGAGCTCGACGGCCGCGACTCCGAGCTCGCGGCGGCGCGGGAGTTGATCGCGCAGTGATCCGCTGGGACGACGCGCCGGCGCCGTACGAGGTCGTCTTCTCCACGCGCGAGGGCGGCGTCAGCGAGGGGCCGTTCGCCTCGCTGAACCTCGGCCGGGCGACCCCGGACGAGCCGGAGCGGGTGGACGAGAACCGCCGTCGGCTCTGCTCGGAGGTGGGCGCCGATCCCGACGCGCTCACGCTCAACTACCAGCACCACTCGGCAGATGTGCTGCAGGCGCGGGCGGGCGCCCGCGGCGACCGAGCCGACGGCCTCTGGACGGACGAGCGCGGCCTGCCGCTGCTCGCGCTCGCCGCCGACTGCCTACCGATCGCGCTCGCGCGCGCGAACGGCTCGAAGCCCGCTGTGGCGGTGCTGCACGCGGGCTGGCGCGGCCTGCTCGGCGGCATCGTCTCCAACGGCGTCGCCGCGCTCGGAGGCGGCCCCGTGTCCGCAGCGATCGGCCCCGGAATCGGGCCGTGCTGCTACGACGTGGGGGAGGAGGTGGCGGCCCCGTTCCGCCGCGCCTTCGGGCTCGACGTCGTGCGGGAGGGCAAGCTCGACCTCTGGTCGGCCGCCGAGCGCGCGCTGCGGGCCGCGGGTTGCGCGCGGGTCGACCGCGCCGACGTCTGCACCGCGTGCAACCCTGAGCGCTTCTTCTCGCACCGGCGCGACGACGGCGTCACCGGCCGGCAAGGTGTCATTGCCCTTATCGGCTGAGACCGTCCGCGCCAGCTACGAGCGCATCCGCGGCGAGCTCGGAGCGGCGGTCACGGTCGTCGCGGCGACGAAGTACGTGGACGTCGACGATCTGGCCGCCCTGGCCGAGGCCGGGATCGAGGTCGTAGGCGAGAACCGCGCGCAGGACCTCGAGGCGAAGCACGCGCGCCACGGCGACGTGTTCCGCTGGCACTTCATCGGCCACCTGCAGAGCCGCAAGGCGAAGACCGTGAACGAGCTCTGCGAGCTCTGCCATTCGCTCGCGAGCGAGTCGGCCGCGCGGCGCCTCACGATCCCCGCGCTCGTGGAGGTCAATCTCTCCGGCGAGGAATCGAAGTCCGGGATCCCGGAACGCGAGCTGGAGGAGTTCCTCGGCGTCTACGCGAACGTCGTCGGGCTGATGACGATGCCGCCGTTCGCTGAAGACCCGGAGGATTCGCGCCCGTACTTCCGCCGACTGTGGGAGCTCGCCGAGCGAAACGGCCTCCGTGAGCTCTCCATGGGGACGAGCCAGGACTACCGCGTGGCAGCCGACGAGGGCGCCACGATGGTGCGGCTGGGCTCCGTGCTCTACGAGGAGCGCGTTTCCTCCCGCCGACGAAGCGTCTAACATCCGCAAACCATGGGATTTGCAGACGTTTGGAACCGGACGCTCGTCTACTTCGGCATCGCGGAGGAGGAGGACGACTGGGACGAGGACGGGTACCTCACCGAGGAGGAGCTGGGCCGCACCTACAGCGAGCGGCCGAACGTCCGCAGGCTGACCCCGAGGGGCCGACAGCAGGATTTCGACGACTGGACCGATCCCGACCCGGAGGAGGCGGCGCAAGCGACCGCCCTGCGCCCTCGCGGGAACAACCGCCGCGCGCCGTACGACGCCGCGGCCCCGGTGCGCGCGGTGCCGTCGGTGCAGGTCCACCTCGTCGTGCCGCGTAGTTTCAACGACGCCCAGCAGATCGCCGACAAGTTCAAGGAGGGGATCCCGGTGATCCTCAACCTGCAGGGCGCCGACCAGGAGCTCTCGAAACGACTTATCGACTTCACGAGTGGCCTCACGTACGCGCTGGAGGGCGGCATGCAGCGCGTCGCGGACAAGGTGTTTCTGCTCACGCCGCGGAACGTGCAGGTCTCGGCGGAGGAGCGCGCCCGCCTGCTCGAGCGCGGCTTCTTCAACCAGGCCTAAGGCGCCGCTTGCGACGCTGCATCAGGACGTGCGGGCTCTGCCCGTACGGCCGAACTAGCGCCGAGGAATCAGGCGTGACGAGCAGAAGTCACGCCTGATGGCCACGCTTGCGTTGCTCGCAGATGCCGCGACGAAGGTGAACACCTTCATCGACGTGTTCCTGTGGGTCTACATCCTGCTGATCTTCGTCTACGTGCTGACGTCGTGGGTGCAGCTTCCCTACTCGGTCTGGGTGCGGCGGATCGCGGACTTCCTGCGCGACGTCTGCGAGCCGTACCTGCGGATCTTCCGGCGGATCCTGCCACCGCTCGGCCCGCTCGACCTGTCGCCGGTGGTGGCCATGCTCGCGCTGATCGCGCTGATGCGCGTGGTCGACGCGCTCTTCGCCCACTACTCCTGAGGAGGACGTCAATGACGATCACGCCGGTGGAGCTCCACCACATAGACCTCAGGCGGGGCCTGCGTGGCTACCGCTGCAAGCCGGTCGACGAGCTGATCGAGGACATCGCGAGGTCGTTCGAGGACGTCTGGCGCGAGCGCGCCGACTTCGCAGACCGGATCGAGCAGCTCGAGGGCGAGCTCGCTCGGCACCGCGACCTCGAGACGCTGTTGCGCACGACCCTCGTCTCCGCGGAGCGCTCGGCGCACGAGCAGAAGGACCAGGCGAGGCGCGAGGCAGGGCTCATCCTCGAGGAGGCGCACGCGGAGGCGCGGGCGGTCACGCGTGCAGCCGCGGCCGAGCGGGAGCGCCTGCTCGCCGAGACGCGCAAGGTGCGGGCGCTGCTCGAGGCGGCGCTGGACGCGGTCGATGACGCCGCCGCCGGCGACGACGCTGAGGCCGACGTGCAGGCGGCCTGACCCCGGGCGGCCGAACTTATACTGGCCTCATGGCGAAGGCCTCGACGCGCGTGCGGCTCCGCGTCTCTCCGGGGGCGCGCCGGAGCGAGCTCGCCGGACGCCACGGCGACGGCTGGAAGGTCCGCGTGAGCGCGCCGCCCGAGCGCGGCCGCGCCAACGAGGCGGTGCTCGACCTGCTCGCCGAGACGCTCGAGCTCCCCCGCCGCTCACTCTCGATCGTTTCCGGCCACGGGGGGCGGGAAAAGGTCGTGCTGATGGAGGGCATCGGGCCAGCGGAGACCGAGCGGAGGCTGGACCGCGCCTCATGAGCGCAACGATCGACACCGAGCATTTCAAGCAACGCCTGCTCGAGGAGCGCCGGCGCGCCAAGGAGGCGCTCGACTACATCCACGAGGAGAACCGCGGCCAGCTCGAGGACGAGCGGGAGGAGATCCCGAGCGACAACCATCCGGGCGACATGGCGACGTCGACCTTCGACCGCGAGCTCGACGCGACCCTCGAGGGAAACGAGGAGCGGCTGCTCCAGGCGATCGACGCCGCGCTGCAGCGGATCGAGAACGGCACCTACGGCATCTGCCAGAGCTGCGGGCAGCCGATCGGCGCGGAGCGGCTCGAGGCAAGACCGTGGACCACGCAGTGCATCGACTGCAAGCGCCGCGAGGAGCGCGGTTGAGCGTCGCTCGCCTTCGGCTCGCTCCCGCGGGGGCAACCCTGTTTCCCTCGCGAGCCCCCTTCTCGATAGAGCCGGGGGAACCTCCCGGTTCCTCCGAGGACCCCCTCCACAAGCTCATAGGCCGAGAGGCCGGCCTATGAGCGAACCGGCGCCGCGGATCCTCGACGTGCGCGTCGGCTCCAGTACGGACGCGCTCACGCCGGTGTCGGTCGCCGAGCGGTCGCTTGCCGCGCGGGCGCCGCAGTGGGCGGGGCTCGCAGCCGTCGTGCTCGCGGCCATCGCGGCCGACCAGCTCACGAAGCTGATCGTGTCCTCGCAGCTCGCCTTCGACGAGTCGGTGCACGTGCTCGGGCCGTTCGCGATCCACCACGTGCAGAACTCGGGCATCGCCTTCGGGCTCTTCTCGAGCGCGACGGCCGTCGTGACGGCGCTGACGGCGTTCGCGGTGGGCTGGATGCTCGTCTTCTTCGCGCGCTCGGGTGCCAGACATCCGGTCCTGCCCGTCGCGCTCGGCCTGTTGATCGGCGGCTCGACCTCGAACCTGATCGACCGCATTCGCCTCGGCCACGTGACCGACTTCCTCGACCTGCGCTACTGGCCGGCGTTCAACCTCGCCGACAGCTTCATCGTGGTCGGCGTCTCGATCCTCTTCCTCGCGCTGCTGATCGGCGAGACGCGGGCCCGCTGACAGCGCTCCGCGTCGCCGTCCCCGCAGAGGCCGCGGGCGAGCGGCTGGACCGGTTCCTCGCCTCGCTGCCCGAGGTCGGCTCCCGCGCAACCGCCGAGCGGCTGCTGAGCGACGGCGCTGCGCTCGTGAACGGGGCGGTGCTGCCGAAGAGCCACCGGCTCGAGGGCGGCGAGCAGGTCGAGTTGACCGTCCCCAAGGTAGCGGCGCCGGGCCTGCGGCACGAGGAGGTCCCGCTGCGGATCGCGTACGAGGACGAGGACCTGCTGGTCGTCGACAAGCCGGCGGGCGTCGTCGTGCACCCGTCGCCGGGCCATGCCTCCGGCACGCTCGTGCACGGGCTGGTCGGCCTCGCGGCGGGTGGGGAGGACGAGGAGCGGCCGGGGATCGTCCACCGCCTCGACCGGGACACCTCGGGCCTGCTCGTCGTGGCGCGCAGCGACGAGGCGTACGCACGGCTCCAGGAGCTCGTCCGTGCGCGCGAGCTGGAGCGGCGCTACAAGGCGCTCGTCCGTGGCCGTCCGCGCTCCTGGACGGGGCGGATCGAGGCGCCGATCGGGCGCGATCGCCACGAGCCGACGCGCCACTCGCTCGACACCGACACGCCGCGCGAGGCCGTCACGCACTTCGGGGTCGAGCGCCTGCTCGACCGCCACGCGCTCCTCGACGTGCGCCTCGAGACCGGCCGCACCCACCAGATCCGTGTCCACCTGGCCGCAATCGGCCTGCCGGTCGTTGGAGACCCGGTCTACGGCATCCCCGACGAGCGGCTCAAGCGCCAGTTCCTGCACGCGTGGCGGCTCGCGTTCCCGCACCCGTTACGGGACGAGCGGGTCGAGGTCGAGTCGCCGCTGCCGCCGGACCTTCAGGCGGCGCTGGCGCGCTTCGCCTCGTAGAGGCGCTGATCGGCGGCGCGGAAGAGCGCGTCGGCGTCTCCCGCCTCGGCCGGGAAGTGCGCCAGCCCGGCGCTGAACGCGCAGCCCTCGGGCAGTTCAGCCGCGCCGACGAGCTCGTCGACCCGGTCGGCGAGGCGCTCCAGTAGCCGCGAGCCGGCCTCCTCGTCGGCCTCGACGAGGTACGCCGCGAACTCGTCGCCGCCCATCCGGCCGGCGAGGTCGGAGCCGCGCAACGAGTCGCGCAGCAACTCGGCGAAGCGCCTCAGCGCGCGGTCGCCCTCGGGGTGGCCGAGCGTGTCGTTCAGCTCCTTGAAGCGGTCGAGGTCGAGGAAGACGAGCGCGACCCCGTGCCCGTAGCGGCGGGCGCGCTCCAGCTCCAGCTCCAGCTCCTGCACGAACGCCTGGTGGTGGAGGAGGCCCGTGAGCTGGTCGTGGCGCGCCTCGTGGGCGAGCTCCGAGGTCGCGCGGTCGAAGTACGCGACCACGCACTCGGTCACGAGCCGGTCGACGGCCGCGTTCAGCCGCTCCTCCGCGGCCAGGACGTCCTCCGGCTCCAGCTCGGCGGCGCGCGCGGCGACGAAGCGCCAGAGGACCCGTCGCAGGAGCAGGAACTCGCTGACGATCTCGCGCGGCGCGAAGCCGAAGGCCTCGCGCTGGCGGGCGTGCTCCCGGGCCTGTGCGGCGAGCGCGCCGCCGCGCCGGACGCGCTCAGGCTGAGGGTCGGCCAGCTCCCGCGCGAGCTCGGCGATGAAGGTCGGCATGTCCCCGAGCTGCCCGAGGCGGCCGAGGCGCTGCAGCGACGGGATCTGGTCGTCGAGGAGGCCCTCCTCGACGGTCGCGAGCGCGAGCTCCCAGGCCGAAGCCTGGATGTCGGCGGCGAGCTGCTCGAGCGCGGGCAGGGATTCGCGAATCTCCACGGCTCCATGATGGATCGGCCTGCGGACACCCAAGCCTGAGCCCGCCCGGGTACACTTGCGGCGCTTTTTCGTCCCCTACCCGGCGACCCGGGCAGGTGGCGGTGCCGGCGTCTCCGAGCGCCGGTTCCACCTGACTCCCGCCGGCGAACCGCACCAACCAGCAGAGAGGAAATCCCATGGCAGTGAGCATGCGAGAGCTCCTGGAGGCCGGCGTCCATTTCGGCCACCAGACGCGCCGCTGGAACCCGAAGATGCGGCGTTTCATCTTCGGCGAGCGCGGCGGCATCTACATCATCGACCTGCAGAAGACCCTCGAGAGCATCGGGGAGGCACAGAGCTTCGTCCGCAACCTCGGTGAGCGCAGCGGCACTGTGCTCTTCGTCGGCACCAAGAAGCAGGCTCAGGACTCGGTCAAGGAGGAGGCGAGGCGGACCGGCATGCCGTACGTGAACCACCGCTGGCTCGGCGGCCTGCTCACCAACTGGCGCACGATCTCCGAGCGCATCGAGCACCTGCACGAGCTGCGGCGCCTGCGCGACGAGGGCCAGCTCGACCTGCTGCCGCCCAAGGAGCGGATCTCGATGCAGGGCGAGCTCGAGAAGCTCGAGGCGAACCTCGGCGGGGTCGCCGACATGCGCAAGCAGCCCGACGCGGTCTTCATCGTCGACCTGCGTAAGGAGCAGCTGGCCGTGCGCGAGGCGCGGCGGCTGGGGCTGCCCGTGATCGCGCTCGTAGATACCAACTGCGATCCGGACGAGGCCGACTTCGTCATCCCGGGGAACGACGACGCGATCCGCTCGTGCAGCCTCGTCGTGCGCGCGATCGGCGACGCAATCGCCGAGGGCAAGCAGCGCGCGACGCCGGCCGACTTCGCTTCCCCCGCCGAGGAAGAGTCCCAGCCGGAGGCTGCCCAGGAACAGCCGGAAGCTGCCGAGGAACCGGCCGCCGATGCCGAGGCAACGGCACAGGAGCCGGAAGCTGCCGAGGGGGCCGCCGCCGAGACCGAGGCAACGGCCCAGGAGCCGGAGGCTGCCGCGCAGGAGCCAGAGGCCGCGGCGGAGCAGCCCGAGCCGGTCCCGGTCCCCGACACGCCGCCCGAGGAGGCCTCGTGAGCCAGGTGCAGATCTCGGCGAGCCTCGTCAAGGAGCTCCGCGACCGCACGGGCGCGGGGATGATGGCGGCCAAGCGCGCGCTCGAGGAGACCGACGGCGACGTCGAGGCGGCGCAGCGCCTGCTGCGCGAGCAGGGCATGGCGGCGGCCGGCAAGAAGGCCGGCCGTGCCACCACCGAAGGCGAGGTCATCGCGACCGTCTCGGGGAGCGTCGGCGCGCTCGTCGCCGTCGGCTGCGAGACCGAGCCGGTCTCGAAGAACGAGAAGTTCCTCGCCTTCGCCGAGGCGGTGCTGGAGGCCGTCGAGGCCGGCGGCCCCGACGGCGTCTCCGGGCTCGACGAAAAGCGATCGGAGCTGATCGGGCTGCTCGGCGAGAACGTCGAGGTCGTCGGCGCCGCGCGCCTGGAGGCGGGCGAGGGCGAGTTGCTCGCCGAGTACGTCCACCCGCCGGCCAACAAGATCGGCGTGCTCGTCCGCGTCAAGGGCGGCGAACCCGCCGCCGCGCGGCGGCTCGCGATGCACATCTCTTTCGCGGCGCCGCGGTACCGCAGCGTGGACGAGGTCCCGGAGGACGAGCTCGCGAACGAGCGGGCGATCTACGAGAACCAGCCCGACGTGCAGTCGAAGCCCGAGGAGGTCCGCGCGAAGATCGTCGAGGGGCGGCTGCGCAAGGAGTTCCTGTCCGGGGTCGCCCTGAGCGAGCAGTCGTGGATTCACGACCCCTCGCAGACCGCCGGCAAGGCCCTCGCAGAGGCAGGGCTCGAGGTCGTCGAGTTCGTGCGCTACGCGCTCGCCGAGTGACCGAGGCGGCTCCGGCGAGAACCGAGCGGCCGACGGGCGCGGCCTTCCACCGGGTGCTCCTGAAGCTCTCCGGCGAGGCGCTGATGGGCGAGCAGCAATACGGCCTCGACCGGAAGGCGCTCGCAGCCCTCGCGGGCGAGATCGTCGAGGTGCAGGAGGAGGGTCTCGAGCTCTCGATCGTGATCGGGGCCGGGAACATCTACCGCGGAATCGAGGCGGCGGCCGACGGCATGGACCGCGCGACGGCCGACTACGCGGGGATGCTCGCGACACTGCTGAACGCGCTCGCGCTGCAGGACGCGCTCGAGGGCCGCGGCGCGGACACGCGCATCCTCTCGGCGCTCGCGGCCGCCGAGGTCGCCGAGCCGTACATCCGCCGCCGCGCGATCCGCCACCTCGAGAAGGGCCGCATCGTCATCTTCGCCGCCGGCACCGGCAACCCGTTCTTCACGACCGACACGGCCGCGGCGCTGCGGGCGCTCGAGATCAACGCGGAGGCGATCCTGATGGTGAAGAACGCGGTCGAGGGGGTCCTCGACAACGATCCGCGCATCGATCCGGACGCGGAGCTCCTCCCCGAGCTGACGCATCTGGAGGCGATCGAGCGGGGCCTGAAGGTGATGGACACGACCGCGCTCTCGCTGTGCATGGACAACCGGCTGCCGATCTACGTCTTCGCGCTCGAAGGCGGAAACATCCGTAGAGTCGTGCACGGCGAGCGGGTCGGCACCATCGTCTCGACCCCCTGACGGAGAGGAGGCCAGATGGCGATCGATGACCTGGTTCAGGACGCGACCCGGCGGATGGACAAGTCCGTCGAGGCGGCGCAGGCTGAGTTCTCCACCCTGCGCACCGGTCGCGCCTCGCCCGCCCTGCTCGATCGCGTGCAGATCGACTACTACGGGCAGCAGACGCCGCTCAAGCAGCTGGCCACGATCAGCGCGCCGGAGCCGCGGATGCTGACGATCCAGCCGTTCGACCCGAACTCCGTCTCGACGATCGAGCGCGCGATCCAGGAGTCCGACCTCGGCCTGACGCCGTCCAACGACGGCAAGCTGATCCGCCTCCCGATCCCGCAGCTGACCGAGGAGCGGCGCAAGGAGCTCGTCAAGGTCGTGCGCCACATGGCGGAGGAGGGGAGGGTGGCCGTCCGCAACGTGCGCCGCGACGCGATCCACCACCTGAAGGAGCTCGTCGACAACGGCGAGGTGGGCAGCGACGAGGAGCACCGCGCCGAGGAGCGCGTCCAGAAGCTCACCGACGACCACGTCCATGAGATCGACGAGCTGCTGAAGCGCAAGGAAGCGGAGATCATGGAGGTCTGACGCACTGCGTGCGCCGGACCCCCTCGTGGTGGACGACGAGCAGCGCGACGACCTAGCTCGGACCGTCGCCATCATCATGGACGGCAACGGCCGCTGGGCCGAGCGGCAGGGCCTGCCGGTCGCCGAGGGCCACCGCGCGGGCACGCGCGCGCTGCGGCGCTCCGTCGAGGCGGGGATCGACCTCGGCGTAGAGACGCTCGCCGTCTACGCCTTCTCGACCGAGAACTGGTCGCGCCCGGAGACCGAGGTCGAGTCGCTGATGGAGATCTTCGGCGAGACGATCGAGCGCGAACTGCCGGACCTCGCCAGGCAGGGCGTGCGCACCCGCTTCATGGGCCGGCGCGACCGTGCCCCCGACGAGCTGCGCGAGCAGATCGAACATCTCGAGCGCGAGACGGCGCAGAACGACCGCCTCAACCTCTGGGTCGCCTTCGACTACGGGGGACGCGCCGACATCGTCGAGGCCGCACGCAGACTGGTCAAGGCCGGCGCGACGGCCGAGGAGATCGACGAGGAAGCACTGCGCGCGAACCTCTACGCGCCGGAGCTCCCCGACCCGGACCTGCTGATCCGGACGAGCGGCGAGCTGCGCATCTCGAACTTCCTCCTCTGGCAGCTCGCGTATGCCGAGCTCGTCTTCGTCGACACGCTGTGGCCGGACTTCGGCGAGGAGCAGCTGCGCTCCGCGCTCGAGGACTACGCGCGCCGCCGCCGCCGCTTCGGCGGACGATGAGCCAGCTCGTCAACCGCGTCGTCGTCTCGATCCTCGCGCTTCCGCTCGTCCTGGGAGTGGTCTACCTGGGCGGGTGGGCGCTGCTCGGGCTCGCGCTGGTGGCCGCGCTGCTCGCCGTCCACGAGTACGCCGAGCTCGTGCGGCCGCTCCGCCCGCTCGTGCTCGCGGCCTACCTCGGCGCCGCGGCGATGGTCGCCGGCGCTTCGCTCGGCGGCAGCCGATGGCTGCTCGCGGGCCTGCTCGCCACCGTGCTGCTGACGTTCGTCATGCAGGGGCTCACCGGCACGAGCCAGCCGGCGACCGTGTCGATGGGCGCGACGCTGCTCGGGGCAGCCTGGATCGGCCTCGGGCTCGGGCACATCGTGCTCATTCGCGACCTGGAGCA
>JBJMJY010000042.1:0-25529 GCA_045806105.1 Gaiellaceae bacterium
TCACGTTCAGCACGTTGAACAGGCCGGGCAGCGGCGACTCGACCTCGATCGTGCCGCCCGGCGTGTCGAGCAGGAAGTGCGAGCCGGCGAAGTCGAAGTCGATCTCGCGAGCGCGGTAGTCGGCGTGCGAGTCGATCCCGAAGGTGGTGGCCTCGACCTCGGACGCGATGCGGCGGCCGTGCTCGTCGTCGCTGTTCACGACGGCGATGCCCGGCTCGTCGAAGAGGCGCCGCTTCGCCGCGTAGTACGCCTCCATCGTCCCGTGGAAGTCGAGGTGGTCCTGTGTGAGGTTGGTGAACAGCTTCACGGCGTAGCGGATGCCGGATACGCGCCCCAGCTCGATCGCGTGCGAGGAGACCTCCATCGACACGGCCTCGTCGCCGGCGTCCAGCATGCGCCTGAGGGTGGCCTGGAGGTCGATCGCCTCGGGTGTGGTGCGAATCGCCGGCCGCCGCTCTCCGCCGACCCGGCTCTCGATCGTCCCGAGCAACCCGGGGCGCCGGCCCGCAGCGGCGAGGATCGCGTAGAGCAGGAAGGCGGTCGTCGTCTTGCCGTTTGTGCCCGTGACGCCGGCGACCTCGAGCTGCTCGGTCGGCCGTCCGAAGAACTCGTCGGCCGCGATCGGCATCGCACGGCGTGCGTCCTCGACGACGAGCTGCGGGACCGGGAGCTTGAGCGGCCGCTCGACCACGAGCGCGGCCGCGCCGCTCGCGACGGCGTCCGGGGCGAAGTCGTGTCCGTCGGCGCGCGATCCGGGGACGCAGAAGTAGAGGCTGCCGGGCCCGGCTTCCCGCGCGTCGTAGACGACATCGGCGATGTCGACCGGCGCGCGGCCGACCACCTCGACGGGCGTGAGCGCGTCGATCAGGAGCTCGAGGTCCATCGGGGCGCGAGTCTACCGCGGGCCGTGGCCGAAGCGGCCGCCCACGCTCACCGCAGAAGACGCGATTTGCAGCACTTTTGTGACACTTCCGTGAGAGACACATGCGCCCATTCTCGATACGCTCGCCTCGGGGAGGAGGCCGGGCGAACCGTACCTAGGGGCGCTACGGGGTCGCGGCGGTCGTGGTCGTGGGCGCGTCCGGAGGTACGCCGCCGTCGAGGTACTGGAGGTCGAACTTCGCAATCTGCGCGAAGGCGGGTGCCGCGACGACGCCGCCCCAGATCGCGCCCTTCGGCTCGTCCACCGAGACCAGGATCACGAGCCGCGGCCGCGACGCGGGCACGACTCCGACGAACGATGCCACGTAGCGGGTGTCCGAGTAGCCGCCCTGGGAATCCGGCTTCGCGGCGGTCCCGGTCTTGCCGGCGACCTGGTAGCCCGGCACCACGGCGAGCGTGCCCGTTCCCTCGGCGACCACGTTCTTCAGCATCGCGATCAGCTGCGAGGCGACCCAGGGCGAGACGACGCGCCGCCGGTTCGGCCGCATCGTGCGCCCGTCGCCGACGTGGTCGACCAGGTGCGGCTGCACCCAGCTCCCGCGGTTTGCGATGGCCGCGTAGGCGGCGGCCATCTGGATCGGCGTGACCGCGATGCCCTGCCCGATCGGGATGTTCCCGATCGACGACCCGGACCACTTGTGCTCGGGGAGCATGATCCCGGGGCTCTCGCCGGGGAAGTCGATGCCGGTGCGGCGGCCGAAGCCGAAGCGCTGGATCCACTGCGCGAGGCGGTGCTGGGTCAGCCTCTGGGCGAGCGTGATCGCGCCGACGTTGGACGAGCGCGAGAGGATCTGCGAGACACTCATCGTCTCGGTCCCGCGCGGCTCGGCGTCGTGGATCTTCCGGTCGGCCACCTGGATCTGGTACGGGAGGATGAAGCGCGTCGACGGGGAGACGATCCGATCCGAGAGCACGCCGGCGACCGTGACCAGCTTGAACGTCGACCCCGGCTCGAATGTGTCGGTCACGCCGCGGTTCCGCTGGAGCGCGCGCCATACCTGCGGGTAGTTGTTCGCGTCGAAGCCCGGCGCGACCGCCATCGCGCGCACAGCGCCGGTGGCGGGGTCGAGCACGATCGCCGTCGCGCTGCGCGCGTGCCACTTCAGCACCGTGTCGTGGAGCACAGCCTGGGCGTTCGCCTGGATGGTGTGGTCGAGCGTGGTGTAGACGTCCTGGCCGTCGCGCTCGACGCGCGAGACGACCGTGTCGATGGCCTGGCCGGACGCGTCCTTGACGATCCGCTCGCGGCCAGGCCGGCCGGCGAGCTGTTTGTCGAGCGAGAGCTCCAGGCCGGCGAGCCCGCGGTTGTCGACGCCCGCGTAGCCGAGCACCTGTGCCGCGAGGTTCAGCTGCGGGTAGAACCGCCGCTCCTCGGGATAGAAGCCGAGGCCCGGCAGGCCTTTGCGTGCGAGCTTCGCGGCGAGCGCCGGATCGGCCTTCCGCGCGACGTAGACGAAGCCTCGCGTGCGATCGGTTAGCGTCCGGGAGACCTCGTTCGGGTCGAGGCGCATGATCCTCGCGATCGTCGCCGCCTCGCCCTTGGGGTCGGTGACGCGACGCGGGTCGGCGAAGACGGTCTGCGCCTGCTCGCCGATCGCGAGCTGCACGCCGCCGCGGTCGTAGATCGTCCCGCGCGCGGCCGGGATCACGACGTCCTCGCTGTGCTGGCTCGATGCGAGGCGCCCGAACGACGAGGCGCGCACGCCCTGCAGCCACGCAGCGCGAAGGAACGCGATCCCGAACGCGATCACGAAGACCGCGAGCAGGAGCCGGATCCTGCGGTTCGCGGCCCTGGCGCTCATCGAGCCCGTGGCCCCAGCCGTACGTACGTCGTCTCGGCGGGGTCGGCGAGCACGAGCCCGAACCGCTTCTGCGCCCGCAGCTGGATCCGCGGCGCGGCCGCGGCCATCGAGAGCTGCGAGGCGAGCGCCTGCTTCTCCGCGCGCAGCTGCGTGCGCTGGGTGTCGAGCTTGTCGCGCTGGACATTGAGCCGGAGCACGGCGACGTTCAGGGCGACGACGCCGGCGAGCAGCACGGCGACGGCCGCGATCCAGACGACGCCGCCGGCCACGCCGCGGCGAGCCTGCGGCCGGCGCTTCGGCGCGGGCTTCGGCCGTGGCCGCGGACGCGAGTGCGGTCGCGATGCGGGAAGCGTCGGGGCGGCGTCGGTCCAGGAGGCCATAGAGCTACTCGTCGTCTCCGGTCTTGACGGCGGCGCGCAGGCGCGCCGAGGAAGCGCGCGGGTTCGCGGCGAGCTCGCCGGGCGAGGGCTTGATCGGGCGACGCGACAGCGCTCGCACCGCCGGCTCGTGGCCGCACACGCAGACGGGGAAGTCGGGCGGACACGTGCAGCCCTTCTCCTGCGCGCGCAGGAAGCGCTTCACGAGCCGGTCCTCGAGCGAGTGGAAGCTGATCACCGCGAGGCGGCCACCGGGTCGCAGCATCTGGAGCGCCGACGGGAGCGCCGCCTCGAGCGAGCCGAGCTCGTCGTTCACGGCGATTCGCAGCGCCTGGAACACGCGCTTGGCCGGGTGCCCGTCGCCGAACCGGGCCGGCGCCGGGATCGCGGACTTGATCGTGTCGACGAGCTCGCCCGTGCGCTCGAACGGCTGCTCGCGGCGGCGGCGCACGATCGCGCGCGCAATCGCCCGCGCGTACCGCTCCTCGCCGTACTCGCGGAAGATCCTCGTCAGCTCGCGCTCGCCCTCCTCGTTCACGAGGTCGCGGGCGGATGGGTCGGCGGCCGGGTCCATGCGCATGTCCAGCGGCGCGTCGGTCCTGTACGAGAACCCGCGCTCGGGCCGGTCGATCTGCATGGACGAGACGCCGAGGTCGAAGAGCACCGCATCGGCGCGCACGCCGTTTGCCGCAAGCTGCGCAAGCACGTCTGAAAACTCACCGCGCAGGAAGCGGCCCTGGACGCCGGTGCGCTTGCGTACCCGGTCGAAGTACGGCCGAACGGACGGATCGCGGTCGATCGCGATCAGCTTGCCGCTGCCGCGCAGGTCCGCCGCGAGCAGCTCCGAGTGGCCGCCGGCGCCGAAGGTGGCGTCCACGACCGTCTCGCCCGGCTGCACGGCGAGCGCCTCCCGCACCTCGTCGGCGAGAACGGGAACGTGGTCAGTCGCGTTGGGATGCAAGACGTTCGGCAACATCTTCCGCACTCCCTTCGAGCTCCTTGACGTGGTCGCGCCAGGCCACGCGATCCCAGATCTCCAGATGGTCGCCGACGCCCGCGACCACGACCTCACGGCCGATCTCTGCGTTCTTGGCAAGCGTTGCCGGCAGCATCACGCGGCCCTGCTTGTCGGGCTCGGCCTCCGACGCGCCCGAGTAGAAGAAGCGCTGCATCAGCCGCCCCTCCTTGCTGAGGGGGTCGAGGCCGGCAAGCCGGCTCTCCACCAGCCGCTGCCAGTCCGCCGCGGGATAGCAGTAGAGACACCCGTCCATACCGCGCGTGATGACGAGACCGCCGGAAAGCGCTTGGCGAAACTTGGCCGGTAGCGTGAGGCGGTTCTTGTCATCGATCGTATGCTCGAACTCACCTAGCAGCATGCTCCACTGCGCCCCACTTTAACCCACGATCACCCACTTGGCAACCCGTGGGCCCCACCTGTTTGCGGGGCCTACCGGAGCAGCGAGGCGACGCCGTTGATCGCGAGCGCGATGATTACCGCCACGAACACGAACGAGAGCAGGGCGTGGCGGATCGCGGTCCGCCGCATTTGCTTCGAGGTGAGGCTCGTGTCCGAGACCTGGAACGTCATCCCGATCGTGAAGGCGAGGTAGGCGAAGTCGAGGTAGTCCGGCGGCCCGTCCTCGTTGAAGTCGATGCCGCCGATCGGGTCGCCGTAGAAGAGGTCGCCGTACCTCACCGTGTAGAGCGTGTGCACGGTCGTCCAGGAGATCGCGACCACAGAGAGCGCGAGCAGGATGAGGAGCGCCTTGTCGAAGCCCACCTGGTTGCCTGCCCGCACGAGCAGGTAACCAACGGCGACGAGACTCACGAGGCTGGCGGTGAGCACCGCGAAGTCGGTCAGAGGGCGCGAGAAGTCCTCCGCGCGCGCATGTGCCTTCGTCGCCGCCGCGTCCATCCGCAGGATCGGGTACCAGACCAGCAGCACGATCACGAGAGCCGTCGTCCCCCACCCAGCCGAGACGGCGACCGGCCACTCCGCACCGGCCAGGAGCGCGCCTACCAGCACGACGGCGCCGGCGAGGGCGGCGACCACGGATCGGCGCATGGCCAGGCCCTGCCGGTTGCGGGTCACGTCGATCCCGGAAGCATCGCAGCCATCTCACACGGGTCCGCAGTGGCGCGTTTGTAGCGATGATGGAAGCCGTGCGCGTGCCACCCTTCGAGCGGTTCTACGAGGAGCAGCAGGGGCCCGTGCTCGCGCAGCTGCGAGGAATGCTCGGCCGCGACGCCGCGGAGGACGCGTTCCAGGAGACCTTTCTCCGGGCGCTGCGGGCCTACTCCACGTTGAAGCACGGACGGCACCTGCGCGCCTGGGTGCTCGCGATCGCCCGCAACGTCGCGGTCGACGTGCTGCGGAGGCGCCGCGCCACCTCGGCCGACGTGCCGGACCTCGAATCGGTCGACGAGCCACTCCCGTACGAGGAGATCCGCCGCCTTACCGCCGAGCTGCCGGAGAAGGAGCGCGCCGCGGTCTTCCTCCGCTACGGCTACGACCTCAGCTACGAGGACATCGGCGAAGCGCTCGGCTCGTCGGCCGAGGCCGCCCGCCAGGCCGCGTCCTCCGGTGTCCGCCGCCTCAGGAAGAAGGAGCTCTCATGACCGTTTCCGCCGACCTCGACCGCCGCTTCCGCGATGCCGCCGCCGCCGAGGGGCTGCTCGACGTCGCCTACGAGCTACACGACACCCCCGTTGGGCGGCTGCTGATCGCCGTCACCGAGCGCGGCGTCTGCGAGATCCACTACGACGCCGACCCGGACGAGGAGGCCGAGCGGCTCGCGCGCCTCTTCGGCGTCCGGGTGCTGCGCTCGCCGCGGCCGACGGACGACGCGCGTCATCAGCTCGACGAGTACTTCGCCGGGGAGCGGCGCGAGTTCGACCTCGAAGTCGACCTGCGGTCGGCGCAGGAGTTCGGGCGCGCCGTGCTCGAGCAGCTCGCCCGCGTGCCGTTCGGCGAGCTCACCACGTACGGAACGCTGGCCGCGCGCGCGGGAAGGCCGCGTGCCGCGAGGGCCGTCGGCACGGTGATGAACCGCAACCCGGTGCCGATCGTGCTGCCCTGCCACCGCGTCGTCGGCTCGACGGGGTCCCTGGTCGGCTACGCGGGCGGCCTCGACCGCAAGCGGACGCTGCTCGAGCTGGAGGGTGCGCTCCTGCCCGGTGCTTGACTCGTGTGCGGCTCCGGAGTATGACCGCCTCACACATCGGGGACTACGGGGAGGCAGTATGAGAAAGGCACTCGCAATCGCGGCCGTCGCATCGCTGGCCGCGGTGCCTGCGGCGGGGGCGGGCTCGACGAAGGCGCCGACGCTCCGCTCGCTGCAGGCACAGATCACGTCCTTGCAAAAGCAGGTGAAGGCGCTGAAGAAGAAGACGGCGCTGGCGCAGGACATCGCGGTCGTCTCGCTGGCGTACGGCGCCTGCTCCACGGCGGTCACCGCCGACACGCTCCAAGACACGTACACCGGCCTGAACGGCTACTTCGGCGCACATGCGCTGCCGGCCTACTTCGGAGCGCAGACGGCGGTGAATGACTTCCAGGCCTGCTCGGCGCTCGAGGTCGTGCGCGCGCACAACCAGAACCCGCCGACGACGTCGGTGCTGGCGGCGCTGCTCGATCTCTTCAAGCCGAGCGGCGGAGCGGCGGCGCCGAGCTTCATGAGCCTGCCGAGGTCGCCCGGTTACGTGTTCGGGCAGCTCTTCGCCCTGGGGCGCTAGCTCGGACGGCTACTGCTCGCTCAGGAGCTCGCGCGCGGCGTCGAGATCGGCCGGAGCGACGAGGATCTCGCGCATCCCGTCGCCCCCGAAGTTCTCGAACGCCGAGTCGGTCTCCTGGGTGAGCCGGTGGCCGCACTTGATCCCGTTTGCGCGCAGCAGGCCGCAGAAGGCCTCCGCCTCGGGCTCCCCCTGCACCGTCGTGACGCGAGCGACCTCGATCTCCACGGCGCGAGCCTAGCCACTCGACTCACGCCGTGCGCCGCACCTCCTCGTAGTCGGCCAGCAGCCGGTAGCCCACGCCCCAGACGTTGAGGACGCAGTCGTCGGCTCCGGCGCCAGCGAGCTTCCGCCGCAGCCGCGACGCGTGCGAGTCGAGGGTGCGCGTGCGGCCGAGCGACCGGAAGCCCCAGACGTCGCGCAGCAGCTCGTCCTTCGTGAACACCCGCGTCGGCTGCGTGGCGAGCTTGACCAGCAGCTCGTACTCCTTCGCCGCGAGCGCGACCGGCAGCCCGCGCGCGGTCACCCGACGGGTCGCGCGGTCGATCGCGAGCGGGCCGGCGGCGAGGCGCTCGCGCAGGCCAGGCTGTGTCCGCCGCAGGACGGCGTGGATCCGCGCGACGAGCTCCTCGTAGTGGAACGGCCTCGGCACGAAGTCGTCGCAGCCGCGCTCGAAGGCGTGGACACGGTCGACCGCATCGGCCCGCGCGTCGCCGACGACGATGAGCGGCACGTCCCGGTCCCAGGAGCGGCCCGGCTCGCCCTCGCGGAGGAGGCGGCAGACCTCGAGCGCCGGCGCATCAGGGAGGGTGCCGACGAGGACGAGGTCGGGCCGCTCGCGCTCGACCAGCTCCAGCGCCTCACGCCCCGCGTCCGCGCCGAGCACCGCGAAGCCGTCGCTCGCGAGGTGCCGCTCGAGAAACTCCCTGGTTCCCGGCTCAGCCTCGGCGAGGAGCAGCGCCTGCGACATGGAGCCGAAGCTAACGGCCGCCGCGCCGCCCCGCCAGATGTCCTTTCGCGCGAATCTGCGCCGAGATCTCTACAGCTATGGGCCAGGCAGCTGCGGCTCCGGGCCGATCGGGGTGACGCTTCCGCCACACGCGAGCACGCGCCCTTTCGCGTCGTAGTCGGAGTGAATGAGCTGGATCTGCGCAACCGCAACGCGTGTCCCATTGGCATCGAGCCCGACGAACGTCGGGATCCAGTTCTTCTTCGGACACCGGCCGGGCCATGGCACCTGCGCCACGTAGAAGCCGGCGGCCCCGAGCGGCCTCACGATCGGCTTGCCGGCTGGCGTCGCAAAGTTGACGGATCGCGCCCGCTCGTCGGCAACGCGGCCGCCTACGACCCACACGTCGGCGGAGCCGCCAAGCAGCCCGGCGCTGATCGGCACCGCTGCCTTCTCGCGGCTCGCGCACGTGCCGCCATCGCCGGCATTAGCCGGCTTCCAGGGTTCGTCGACGAGGTAGCAGATGCCGCCCTCACGGTTCGCCGTCGCGTACAGCTTGATCGGCCCGTCCTGCGCGACGAACTGCGCCTTTCCGGCCTGCGGGTGGAAACCGAGCTGCGGCGTGTACTGCCGGAAGCCTTCGATCGCCTGCGGCGGCGCGGGCTCGCCCGTAAGCCAGCCGGCCGTCGTCGCGGCGATCGCGAGGCTTCCCGTGAGGATGCTGACGACTGCGACTGCAACGCCGATGAGCACGCGCCGGCGGCGAGCGCGAGCGCAGCGTGTTGCCGCCGCGCGCAGCTCGGCCCGGTAAGCGGAGATCGGATCGGCGATCGTGCTCATGGTCGTCCTCCCGAAAGTCGAGTGTGCAGAGCCCGCAACCCGCGCGAGACGCGGGCGCGCACCGCGGCTTCCTTCGTCGAGGCGCCAGCGAGCAGCCGGTAGTCCCGGCCGAGAACGACACGGCCGACCACGGCGTCTCGCTGCTCGGCCGGCAGCTCGTCAAGGGCCTCGCCGAGCGCCTGGTGCAGTCCCTCGGCATCGAGGCGCCTGATCAGATCGTCGACCGCCTCCTCGTCGTACGAGATCGTCGCGATGCCGAGGCGGCGCCGCGCGCTCCGGTCCACGGCGTCGCGCCGCTGCCGGTCGCGGAGCAGGTTTCGCGCCACCGTCCACAGCCATGGCCAGGCGGAGCCGTCGGCCGGAACCCTGAGCCGGTGGCCGCACTCGAGCAGGCCGGCGAACGTCTCCTGCGCCAGGTCGAAGGCGAGCTCGCGGTCCCCGCTCGCCGCCGCGAGTGCCGCGACGAGCCGCGCAACGTGACGGTCGTAGAGCGCGACGATCGCATCCGGGTCGCGCCGCAGGCGGCGGAGCGCCTCGGCGTCGGAGAGTCCGCCCACGCTCTCTGAACGAGCGAGCGAGGCGGCCTGTGACAGGCCTACAGCCGGCCGGAGCGCAGGACGCCCCACAGGAGCCAGAGACCGAGGACGGCCGACAGGACGAAGCCGACGAACGAGAGGAAGTTCACGCCGGCGATCTGCGGCCCCTTCGTCGAGAAGATGCCGATCAGGCTCGAGCCGATCAGGCCTCCCACGGTCACCAGCGCGATCACGAGCCGGTTGAACGCGACGTCGAGCTTGCGCATGAACTCGTCGAGGCCCTTGTGCACGAAGCCGACCTCGATCTGCCCGTCGCGCACCTCCTCGAGGAAGTCGTGCACCTGGTACGGCATGTCGCGCACGACGCGGGCGAGCTCGATCCCCTCCGACTGCGCGCGCTTCAGCACCCGCTGCGGCGTGTAGCGCTCGAGCATCAGGCCGCGCGCATACGGCTTCGCGAGCTCGAAGACGTTGAAGTCGGGGTAGAGCTCGACGCCGACGGAGCCGAGCGTCGCGATCGCCTTGTCGAGCATCACGAAGCGGGTCGGCAGCCGGAGGTTGAGCCGGTAGATCAGCTGGAAGGCCTCGCGGATCACCTGCAGCGGGTCGATCTCGGAGAGGCTCGCGCCGTAGTAGCGCGCGTACATCTCGCGCAGCTCCGCGACGAACTCGTCCTCGCGCTCCTTCGGGTAGCGGACGCCGAGCTCGGCGAGTCGGCGCGGCAGCGCCTCGATGCGCTCGTTCGCGGCGTCGATGAAGAGCCGCGTCAGCTTCGACATGTCCTGGTCGGTCAGCTTCCCGACCTGGCCGAAGTCGACGAGGCCGATGTGGTCCGGGTCGCCGAGCACGAAGATGTTCGCGGGGTGCGGGTCGCCGTGGAAGAACCCGTGGCGGAAGATCATCGTCATCCACGTCTCCGCCATCAGGTACGCAAGGCGGCGGCGCTCCTCCATCTCCCACGCGTCGAGTGGAAGGTCGGCGAGCTGCACGCCCTCGAGCAGCTCCAGGGTGAGCACGCGTGTGCGCGTGTAGCTCCAGTAGACGCGCGGGATGTGCACGTGCGGGTGGCCGGAGAAACGGTGGTGGAAGGCCTCGGCGTTGCGGGCCTCGAGGCGGTAGTCGAGCTCCTGGCGGATCGAGCGCGCGAACTCGTCGACGAGCTGGCGCGGGTCGATGAACTCCAGCGCACGCACGCGCTCCTTGATCAGGCGCGCCGCCTGGTAGAGGAGCGCGAGGTCGGCCTCGATCTGCCTCGGCGCGTTCGGGCGCTGGACCTTGACGGCGACGCGGCGGCCGTTCGGGAGCGTCGCACGGTGGACCTGGCCGATCGAGGCCGCGGCGACGGGCCTCGTCTCGAACTCGGTGAAGAGTTGCTCGACCGAGAGCTCGAGCTCCTCCCGGATCACGCGCTCGACGTCGTCGTACGGCACCGGCCGCACGTCGTCCTGGAGCTTCTGCAGCTCGCCCACGATGTCCGGCGGGACGACATCGGGACGCGTCGAGAGGAGCTGGCCGAACTTGACGAACGTCGGGCCGAGCTCGTCGAGCATCTCGCGCAGGTGCTGGCCGCGCTGGGAGGGCGGCATGGCCTCGTCGAGCTTCGGTCGCCCCGGGAGGAGGTCGGTCAGCCGGTGGGTCTCGAAGAAGTAACCGAACCCGTGCCTGACCGCGACCTGGGCGATCTCGGAGATCCGGCCCAGGTTCCGCGTGCCGGTACTCGCCATCGGCTCAGTGTTGCATCCGCGGTCACGGGCGCGCCGCCGGACGGCCGGTTAGCCTCGCACCAATGCCGCTCACGCTCGGAGGCGTCTACCGCGAGGCATGGGACCTCTACCGCCTGCTGATGCGCCGGTCGATCCTGACCGCGTTTCTCGTCTTCGCGGGGGTCGACGCGGTGAACGCGGCGCGCGGGCTTCCCGACTCCACGGCGGCACGTGTCGTCCTCGGGCTTCTCTCGTTCGTGCTCGTGTTCTCCGGCCCCGTCGTCGTGCAGGGCGCGCTCGTCCAGATCGTGCGCAACGTGCACGAGGGCCGCGCTCCCGAGCGCATCGCGGAACTCGTCCGCGAGGCGGGCCGGAGGTTCTGGTCGCTGCTCGGGGCGTCGATCCTGTACGGCCTCGGCGTGATCGTGGGCCTACTCCTGCTCGTCGTGCCGGGGCTGATCGTCGCGGCCCGGTGGTGTCTGCTCGCCCCGCTGATCATGCTCGAGGGCCAATGGGTCCAGCCCGCGCGTGAGCGGTCAACCGAGCTCGTTCGCGGACGGACGGCGACCGTCGCGCTGATCGTCATCGTCACGTTCGTACTCACGAACGCGGTCTTCTGGCCCATTGCCTTTGCCGACCTCGACGCGGGCGTCCGCTTCGCCGCCGGGCTGGCCTGGAGCTCCATCACGGCGCCGTTCAGCGCGCACGTCCTGACCGTCCTCTACTACCGCCTCACCGAGCCCGAGCGGCCGGTCGTCCACGAGGCCGTGCGGCGGTGGGCGTCGGTCTGGACCGGACCTACGGCCGAGGGTTGATGCCGCTGCGGCGGGCGCCGTCCGGGAGCTCCGGCGGTAGGCCCGCGGCCGATGCTGCCACGGCCTGGCGCCACAGGCGCACGATCTCCGCGCCGACACGGTCGGCCGCCTCGGCATAGCCCTTTCGGTTGCGCGGCAGGTCGTCCACGCTCAGCGGCTCTCCCCAGACGACCGCGCAGCGGCGGCGGTTGCGCACCGACCAGCGGAAGGTGTCGAGCCCGAGCGGAATCACCGGCACGCCCTCCTGCATCGCGATCATCAACCCGCCCGGGTGGAGCGGCCCAGGATGGCCGAAGCGCTGACGCGTGCCCTCGACGTGGACGCACACGAGCGAGCCCTCGCGCACGAGCTCGCGGGCGCGCCGCAGCGCCTCGCGGTCGCCCTCGCCGCGCCGCACGGCGAAGACTCCTAGCCAGCGCAGCAGCGCGCCGAGCCCCGCGATCTCGAACAGCTCTGCCTTCGCCAGGAAGTGAAGCGTCCGGGGGGAAAAGGCTCCGATCAGCGGGTGGTCGATCGCGGAGAAGTGGTTCGCGGCGACGACCGCCCCGCCCTCGCGCGGGACCCGCTCGACGCCGTAGCCCGCGGCGGGTGCGAGCGTCACCGCCACGCGGGGCGCCACGCGGCGGCCGAACCACCACGCCGTGTCGACGCTGCGCAGCGACGAGAGCGCGCTCAACCTTCGAGCAGCCGCAGCCGGTGCTCGAGCTGGGCAACCCGCAGCTCGAGCTCTTCGAGCTCGTCCCGCGTGACGAGGCCGAGCTCGCGGAAGACGCCGGCCAGCCCGGCGCCGGTGCGCTCGCCGAGCCGCACCCCCTCGCTGCGCCAGCGCCCCGCAAGCTCTTCGACCAGGGCGCGTGCGTCGGCGCGGCCCATCGTGCCGCGGGCGGCCATCTCCTCGGCGAGCGCGTCCGCACGCTCCGCCGTCAGCGCCACTGCGCCTACGCCGGCGAGGACGAGCTTCTCCGCGAGCTCGCGCAGGTCGCGCGTCGCCTCAGCCACAGACGATCCTCCCGTCTCCGGGGTGCCCTGGTCAGCGGGCGCGGCCATGTGGCCTCGCCCGCCGTCGCTGCCGTCGCCGCTCGCGCTTTGCCTGGTTCGCCGTCGCCGTGCGCTCGACCGCGCCGACCGGCGAGAGGTCGGGCGTCGGCTCCGCGGCCGCAGCCGCCTCCGCCGCTTCGAGCTCCGCGACGCCGTCGCCGCTCGGCGGCCCCTGATCGATGCGGCGCGCGTACTCCGGCTCGCGCTCCTTCCACATCGTCAGCAGCGGAGCCGCGATGAAGATCGACGAGTAGGCGCCGGACGCGATGCCGACCAGCAGCGCGAAGGCGAAGTCCTGCAGCGTCGCGCCGCCGAAGAGCAGCAGCGAGAGCACCGGCAGCAGCGTGATGAACGTCGTCGCCAGCGAGCGGCGGATCGTCTCCCAGAGCGAGACGTTCGCGATCGTCGCGAACGGCGCCCGCCGCATCAGCGGGATGTTCTCCCGGATGCGGTCGAAGATGATGATCGTGTCGTAGATCGAGTAGCCGAGCACGGTCAGGACCGCAGCCACCGTCGAGTTCGAGACCTCCCGCCCGAGGAGCGCGTAGACGCCGACCGTGATCACGATGTCGTGGACGAGGGCGATGATCACCGGCACCGCGAACTTGAAATCGAACCGGATCGCGATGTAGAGGATGATCAGCAGCAGCGAGAAGAGGATCGCGATGATCGCCCCTCGCGCGATCTGTCTCCCGAAGCTCGCCGAGACCGTCTGGATCTGGATCTTCGTCGTGTGGAACTGCTTCGCGATCGCGTCCTTGAGCGCGCTCGTCTGCGGTCCGTCGAGCGTGCGGAGGCGGAGCTGGAAGCTCTTGTACTCGTCCCCGCCGAAGCTCTTGCCCCGGCCCTGGACGACCGGCTCCTTGCCGAACTTGGTCGTCTGCCCGCGCACTGCCGACAGCGAGGTCGGCTGCGGCGTGGTGAACGAGACCTGCGTGCCGCCCTTGAAGTCGATCCCCAGGTTGAGGCCCTTCACCGCGAGCGCGCCGATCGAGATCACGACGACGGCGCCCGAGATTGCCAACCAGAGGAAGCGCCGGCGCATGAAGTCGATCTGCAGCCACTTCCCGTGCTGCTCGGCCGCGGCGCCCATGAAGCGCGGGTTTTCGAACCAGCGGAAGCCGGCGAGCAGGCCGAGCATCGCGCGCGTCGCCGCGACGGCGGTGATCAGCGAGATCACCACGCCGATCATCAGCATCAGGGCGAAGCCCTTCACGCCGGCGGTCGCGACGGCGAAGAGCACCATCGCGGTGATCACCGTTACGACGTTGGCGTCGATGATCGTGTGGAAGCCCTTGGCGTAGCCGGCCGAGATCGCGGCGCGGACGGACTTCCCCGCGCGCACTTCTTCCTTGATCCGTTCGAAGATGACCACGTTCGCGTCGGCTGCGACACCGATCGTCAGGACCAGGCCCGCGAAGCCGGGGAGCGTCAGCGTGACGCCGAAGATCAGGATCGCCGCATAGAGGAAGGCGGCGTAGATGCCGAGGCCGATCACGGCGACGACGCCGAGGAAGCGGTAGAGGATCAGCAGGAACAGGGCGACGACGAGCAGGCCGATCAGGGCCGCGGTCTTCGCCTCCTTCAGCGAGTCCTTCCCGAGCGTCGCCGAGACGTCGGTGCGCTCGATCTGCTGGAACTCGACCGGCAGCGCGCCGGTCTGGAGCACGAGCGCGAGGTCCTTCGCCTCGGTGAAGCTGTTGATGTTCGAGATCTCGGCGCCGTTGACGCTCGGGTCGATCCCGTCGGGGTTCTGCTTGTAGTCGATGTATGGCGTGGAGCGCAGCTCGTTGTCGAGCACGATCGCGAAGTGCTGGGCGAACTGCTGCACCGTCGCGGGGTCGTTCCCGGTCTGGCCGGCGGCGCTCGCCGCCTGGGCACCGCGCTGGGCCTCCAGGCGCGTGATGTCGTGGAACTTCTTCGCGCCCTCGCCGGTGAAGCCGAGCTGCACGACGTTGCCCTGGCCCTGCGTGCTGATGTCGGCCCGGATCGACGACAGCTTCAGGTCGTCGCCCTTCGCCTCGGGGACCGGGTTGGTCGGGTTCTCGGGGTCGTACTTGAAGAGGTAGTAGAGCGTCCGCGCCGCCGCGTCCGCCTGCTGCTGGCCGAGACAGCCGGTCGTCGCGTCGCAGCTGACGACCGTCGTCTTGTGCGGGACCGCGAGGATCGTCGATCCCTTCGGCTGCTTCCCGTCCAGCTTCGGGGTGTCGAGCAGCTTCTTGACCGTGTCCTCGGGCCCGGCGATCACCTGCTTCTTCTTGTTGAAGAGGTAGTACGCGGTCGGCGTGCCCTTCTTGGTGTCCTTCTCGACCGCCTTCAGCAGCTTGAACAGGCTCCCCGAGGCGACGGGCTGGCCGCCGTTGTTCGACGGGCCTGTGAGGTCGTTCTCGAAGTCGTAGAACTGCAGCTGCGCGGTCGTGCCGATGATCTGCGCCGCCTTGTTCACGTCGTGGACGCCGGCCAGCTGGATCACGATCTGGTTCGAGCCCTGCTTGCGGATCTCGGGCTCGGACACGCCGAGCTTGTCGATGCGGCTGCGCATGATCGAGATCGAGCGGTCCATGCAGGCGGCGTCGCAGGTCTTGCCCTTCGGCGGCACCGCCTTGAGGACGACCTCGAGCCCGCCCTGCAGATCGAGGCCGAGCGTGACCTTCTTGTGCGCGGGCGAGCTCGGGATGGCAAGCAGCGCGACGCCGACCAGGGCGGCCACGATCAAGCCGACGAGAATCAGGTGTGAACGACGATTAGCCACGCAAAGAGTCGGAACAGATTAGCTTCCGTCGCCCGGGGCGGTGTGCTCCGGACTGGCCATCCTTTCGGCTTCGGGCTCGGGTTCCTGCGCAACCCCGGCGACGGCTCGCCGGTCGAGGCGAACGGTCGTTCCCGGTGCGATCTCGACGTGGACGATCTCTCCCTCGAGCTCGCGCACGATCCCGTGAATGCCGCCCGCGGTGAGGACGTCGTCCCCGACGTGGATCGCTTCCTGCATCCGCGCCTGCTCGAGCTGCCGTTTGCGCTGCGGCCTGATCAGCAGCAGCCACATCAGCGCGAACACGGCGATGAGGATGATCACGTAGCCGCCCACTCTGCCTCCCCGGAGCGCTGGAGTCTCGCCAGCGCGTCCTCTTTGTACGTCCGCAGCTCCCCGCGCTCGATCGCGGCGCGGGCGCCGGCGACGAGGTCGAGCACGAAGCGCAAATTATGCAGGCTGAGGAGGCGCAGGCCGAGAATCTCCTGCTGGTTGAGCAGGTGCCTCACGTAGGCGCGCGTGAACCTGGCGCACGCGGGGCAGCGGCACCCTTCGTCGAGCGGGCGCGGGTCGCGGGCGAACCGCGCGGCCTTGATGTTCAGCTGGCCCTCCCAGGTGAGTGCGCTGCCGGTGCGCGCGTTTCTCGTCGGCAGCACGCAGTCGAACATGTCGATGCCGCGCTCGATCACCTCCAGGATCCCGACGGGGTCGCCGATCCCCATGAAGTAACGCGGCCGGTCCGAGGGCAGGAGCTGCGTCGCCCAGCCCGTGGTGTCGAGCATCTCCTCCCGGGACTCACCGATCGCGAGGCCGCCGAGCGCGTTGCCGTCGAAGCCGAGCTCGCCGATCTCCTCCGCGCTGCGTCGCCGGAGCTCGCGGTCGGTGCCGCCCTGCACGATGCCGAAGAGCAGCTGGCCCGGGGCGCGTTCGGCCTGCTGCTGGCGCTGCGCCCAGAGGGTCGTCCGGCGGACCGCCTCGCCTAGCTCGTGCTTCGGGGTGCCGGGCGGCGGGACGACGTCGAGGCACATCGCGATATCGGAGCCGAGCTGCGCCTGGATCCGTGCGGCGAGCTCCGGGGTGAACCGGGCCTTGTCGCCGTCGTAGACCGAGCGGAAGGTGACGCCCTCGTCGTCCTGGCGGAGGATCGTGTGCCGCAGCGAAAAGACCTGGAAGCCGCCGGAGTCGGTCAGGATCGGGCCGTCCCACGCCATGAACTCGTGCAGGCCGCCGAGCTCGGCGATGAGGTCGGCGCCGGGGCGGAAGTGCAGGTGGTAGGTGTTGCAGAGCAGGATCTCCGCGCCGAGGTCGCGGAGCTCGTCAGGATCGACCGCCTTGACCGTGGCCTTCGTGCCGACGGGCATGAACGCGGGTGTCCGCAGCTCACCGCGCGCGGTGCGGAGGACACCCGTGCGCGCCTCGCCGTCGGCTGCCTCGATCGTGAACGGGTTCACCCGTTGCACGTCCCGGCGGAGTGGTCGAACCAGTCGCCGATCTTCTCGGCGGCGCGGGCGTCCTCCTCCGGGCTCGGCTCCGCCCTCAGCTCGTCCCGGCGGATGCGGCCGAGCTCCTCGGCGAGCGCCTCCCGGGAGGCGCGGCTGCCGAGCAGCGACGCGACCCGGAACGCGTAGGCGTCGTACTCGTCGGGAGACGTGCCGCCGATCGCGTCCCAGCACGTCCAGAGCACGAGCCGCAGCTCGCGCATCCCGCGCACCTGCCAGAACTCCCGCCACTCGCGAGCGCCCATCGCCGCGGAGCCCTCAGCCACGAAGCGCGCCCCCTCCCTCCTGGGTGGGGTCCGTGGGCCACCCTCGCTCCCGCTGCGAGCGTATCGCCGGGAGTTGCGCGTGTCCGTGACAGGTCGGTGCCGAGTGCATGACGATGTTTCCACCGGCCGGCGAGGCCGCCCGAGCGGCGGTGCGGCAGCGGCGCTCGAAGCGCATCGCGACGAAGTCATCCACCTCGACCTCCCCGCGCGGCTCGAACCCCAGCCGCTCGTAGTACCGGCGCAATGCGTCATTGTCCGCGCGGCAGTCGAGGCGCACATACGGGCGACCGCGTGCGGCCACCTCGAGCTCGACCCACTCGAGCAGGCGCTCGCCGAGGCCGGTGCCGGCGTAGGCGCGCCGTACGGCGAGGGCGTGCACGTACCCCGCATCGTCGGGCCGCTCGCCCCAGAACGTCGAATCGCTCCACAGCAACGCGAAGACCGCGGCGGTGTCGCCCCCGATGGAGGCGACGTGGAATTCCCCGCGCCGCGCCAAGGCCTCGACCCGGTCGCGCGGAAAGGGGTCCGGCCACTGCTCGATCCCGCGGGCGAGGAGCCAACGAGCTGCCTCCGACAGGATGTCGACGATCTCGCCGACGTCCTCCGCGGTCGCCTGCCTCACTTCCACCCGGCTCACAGCAGCAGCATCGCGTCGCCGAAGGAGTAGAACCGGTACCGCTCCTCGATCGCCAGCCGGTACAGTCGCCGCGTCTCCTCCACGCCCGCAAAGGCCATCACCAGCGCAAGCAGCGTCGAGCGCGGCAGGTGGAAGTTCGTCAGCAGCGCGTCGATCCGCCGGAACTCGAACCCGGGCGTTACGAACAGCTCCGTGCGCCCGGCGAGCGGCGCGCCGCGGGCAAGCGACTCCAGCACGCGCACCGTCGTCGTCCCCACCGCGAGCACGCGTTCGGCGTCGCGGATCCGCTCCCACGCCTCGGGAGCGACCTCGTAGCGCTCGCTGTGCAGCGGGTGCTCCTCGACCAGCTCCGCCGCCACCGGACGGAAGGTGTCGAGGCCGACGTGCAGCGTCACGCGCTCCACGTCGAGCCGTGCGAGCAGCTCAGGCGTGAAGTGCAGCCCCGCCGTCGGAGCAGCCGCCGAGCCCTCGGCCTCCGCGTAGACCGTCTGGTAGCGCTCCGGATCGGCGAGCGGCTCGTGGATGTAGGGCGGCAGCGGCGCCTCGCCCGCCGGCTCGCCTTCGAGCCGCAGCCGCCAGCGGCCCTCGCCGAGCGGCTCCAGCAGCTCCACGGGCCCGAGCCGCTGGCCGGGCCGCAGCTTCCTCGACGGGCGGGCGAGTCCCTCCCAGGTGCCGTTCTCGCCCAGTCGCTCCAGCAGCAGCACCTCGGCCTCTCCCCCGCCCGGCCGCTCCAGCCGCAGTCGCGCCGGTAGGACGCGCGTGTCGTTGACGACGACGAGCGTGCCCCGCGGAAGCTCCGCCGGAAGATCGTCGAAGCGGCGGTGGCGCGTCTCTCGGGTCGCGCGGTCGTGGACGAGGAGGCGCGAGCGGTCGCGGCGCTCGAGCGGGTGCTGCGCGATCAGCTCCCGCGGCAGCTCGTAGTCGAGCTCGGCAGCCCTCACTCGAGCTCGAGCAGCGCCTCGTACGCGGCCGGCCACGTCTCGGCCTCGACGGCGACCTGATGGCGCTCCCGCATCCCCACCGCCGGTAAGAGTGCCATCCGACGGCGCCTCTACGCTCTCACGCCGATGACGGACGACGCGATCGAGAAGGCCCGCGAGCGGCTCCGGGAGGCCGCCGAGGGCCGCCCGGACGCGGCCGCGGTGGATGCGGTGCTCGAGCGGGCGCGGGCCCAGGTCGAGGAGCTGGCCCAGACGGCGGCCGAGCTCGAGTCGACGATCCCCGCGAAGGTCGAGCACGCCGTCAGCGACGGCCTCGCCGAGCAGGTTCGCCCGGTCGGGCGCAACCTCGCGGAGATCCGCGGGCTGATGAACCAGGTGATCCGGCGGCTCGAGCGCGTGGAGGGCGACCTCCTCTCGGAGCGGCACGCACGCGTCGACGACCTCGGCCTGCTCGTCGACCTGATCACCTCGAGCTGGAAGTCGGTCGAGCGCCGGCTGTCGGCTCTCGAGCGGAAGATCGAGACCGGCGAAGGCGCGATCGTCTACCGCATGGACGAGCGCCGCACCGGCTGAGCCCGCCTGCTCGCCCGCGCCTCCACCGCCAGCCCGATCAACCCGAGCACGACCGCGAACCACAGGGTCGCGAGCCGGATCAGCACCGTGGCCGCCGCGGCGGCGGCCTTCGAAGTGTCGCCGAGGACGTGGATCAGCCCCGTCATGCTCGTCTCGGCGACGCCGAGGCCGCCCGGAAGGAGCGACGCCGCGCCCGCGAGGCTGCCGAGCGAGAAGACGATCACCGTGTCGGCGAGCGAGAGGTCGAGGCTCAGGCCCCGCACGCACACGTAGGCCGCCAGGCACTCGCAGAACCACGAGACCGCCGAGAGCAGCGTCATCGTGACGAGCAGCGGCGTCGTCAGCAGCGCGCGCGAGGCCTCGGTCGCCTCGCCGAAGAACGCGAAGCGCTCGAGCAGCGGGCTGCGGACGACCGCGACGACGCCCAGCACGCCGACGAACGCCGCGACCAGCAGCGGCCAGCTGCGCGTCCCCGCGCCGGCGACGAGCGCGAGCACGACGACGCCGCTCGCGTCGGTGACGCGCTCGGCGAGCACAACCGGAGCCGACCGGCGCACCGGCACGTCGTAGGAGCGGTGCAGCAGCGCGCATTTGAGCAGCTCACCGAGCTTCGCGGGCGTGATCGTCATCGTCAGCCCCGCGGTGAAGATGGCGAGGCTGCCCCCCCACGGCACGTGGACGTCGACCCGGTCGAGGTAGCGCTGCCAGCGCCAGAACCGGAGCAGGTAGTTGAGCGCCGTGAACGCGAGCGCGAGCGGGAACAGCTCCCAGCGGAAGCTCGCCAGCTCCTCGCCCAGCTTGCCGAAGTCGGCGTACAGACCGAGGCCGAGCACGACCGCGACCACCAGGACGACGACGAGGACGAGCGATCTCACGGCCGTCGTGGTGACCTCCAGAGGTTCGGACCGGTCAGTTCAGACGGACGCGCGCGCCAAGCGCGCCCGTCCTGAAGGCGGCATCGCAAGCGACGCCTTAGCCGAGCGCCAGGATCGCCGCCGCGGTCACGATCCAGCCGGCGACGGCGAGCAGAATCGGCACGTCGGTGAGGAGCACCTGCTCGGGCTCCTCGCCGATGTCGTCGCGGTGCATCAGCAGCAGGTAGCGGAAGACGCCGAAGACGACGAACGGCACGGTCGCGAGCAGGACGCGGGAGTGGTCCCCGGTGAGCGTGTAGATCGCATACGCAATGACGGTTGCCGACGCGACGATCGCGGTCAGCTGGTCGACGAGCTCGAGCGAGTAGCCGTCGAGCACGGGCCGGCCCGGCGTGCGGCCGGCGCCCACGAGGACGAGCTCGCCGCGCCGCTTGGCGAGCGCGAGGAAGAGCGCGAGCAGCGCGGTGCACAGCAGGAGCCAGCCGGAGATCGGGACGTGGACCGCCTCCGCTCCTGCGGCCGCGCGGACCACGAAGAGCGCGGCGATCGCACTGACGTCGAGCAGCGCGACGTGCTTCAGCCGCAGCGTGTACCCCGCCTGCAGCACGGCGAAGGCTGCGATCAGCAGCACCGACTCGATCCCGAGCGGCGCGACGAGCAGCGGCGCGAGCAGCGCGAGGGCGCCCGCAATGGTCAGCGCTGCCCGCGGCGACAACTCGCCGCGTGCGATCGGCCGCGAGCGCTTGACCGGGTGCAGCCGATCGTCCTCGCGATCGCGCACGTCGTTGGCGAGGTAGGCCGCGCTCGAGATCGCGCAGTAGGCGACGAAGCACACGCAGGCGTCGAGCCAGCGCCACGGCTCGCCGAGCTTTGCCGCGAAGACGAGCCCGGCGAAGACGAGCAGGTTCTTCGACCACTGGCGGGGGCGCAGAGCGACGAGCAGCGCCCGAGCGGGCGACCGGCGGCGCGGCAGCGGGACGAGCTCGGGAGCGGCGGCCACTGCGGGATTCTGCCGCTAGCGAGCGCGAACGGGCAGGACGAGCTCGAAGCGGCTGCCGCGCTCGGCCGAGCTTTCGAGGCTGATCCGCCCGCCGAGCGCCGCCGCGAGCTCGCGGGCGATCGCGAGCCCGAGGCCGGTTCCTCCACCGCCGCGCGACCAGAACGGCCGGAAGATCCGCTCCCGCTCGGACGGTGCGATGCCCGGGCCGCTGTCGGCGACGGCGACATAGACGCTGCCGTCGGTCGCGGAAAGCTCGAGCCCGACGGTGCCGCCGTCCGGCGTCCAGCGGAAGGCATTCGCGAGCAGGTTCGAGATGATCTGCAGCACGCGGTCGCCGTCCGAGACGATCACGGGCTTCGCTTCGAGCTCGCAGCGGTACTCGATCCCACGCCGCCGCGCCTCCTCGGCGAACGCCGTGTAGGCACGGTCGACGAGCCGCTCCATGTCGACTTCCTCCTGCAGCACGGTGAAGCGGTGCGCATCGAGCTTCGCCAGGTCGAGCACGTCTCCCACGAGGCGCTCGAGCCGGTCGGCCTCGGCGGCAATCACCGCCAGCGACGCCCGGCGCGTCTCCTCGTCGGCGACCACGCCCTCCCGGAGCGCCTCGACGTGGCCGCGGATCGCCGTGAGCGGCGTGCGCAGCTCGTGCGTCACGGTCATCAGGAAGTTCCGCTCGAGCGCCTCGGACTCCGTCAGCCGAGAGGCCATCTCGCCGAAGCGGTCGGCAAGCAGCCCGATCTCGCCTGCCCCGCGGCTTGGAACGTCGACGTCGTAGTTCCCGCGCGCGACCTCGTCGGCGGCGTGCGAGAGCTGCAGCACCGGCGTCGTGATGCGGCGCGAGAGGTACCACCCGAAAGCGCCGGCAACCACGACGCCGCCGGCGAACGCGAGCAGCAACCGCTCGATCAGCGCAACCCAGCGCTGCTGCAGAACCGTCTCCGGTTTCGTAACGACGATCGTCCCGAACACCGTCTCGCCAACGGTGAGCGGTCGTGCAGCGGCCAGCAGCTTGTTCTTCTCGCCGGGCGGACGGAAGACGAAGGTGAGGCCGCGCTTCGGGATCGGCGCGCGCGGGTTGAGCACGCCCTTCGGGAGCGTCGTGAAGGCGGAGCCCTGGCCCGGAAAGAGGTCGAGGCCCCGGGCCCGGGGCTGGTAGAAGATCTTGTCGCCCGTGGCCAGCTCGAGACGCCTGGCCGAGAGCAGCTTGAACCCTGACTGCCGGCCGTAGAGCTGCGACAGGCCCTGCGACTCCTTCTTCAGCTCCGCGTAGGCCTGCGCCCGCGCGCGGTTCTGCGCGTACTCGCGGAACAGCCGCAGCGCGATCGCGGCGGAGACGAGACCGGAGATCACCACCGCCAGCAGGAACAGCGCCGGGAGCTGGAAGCGGAGCGACCGCAGCATCGCGGCCCCGCCGCGGTTAGGCGCTCACGGCCGCGTCCCTGGAGGGGGCGACCTTGTACCCGACCCCCCAGACCGTGACGATCGGGGACGCCTCGCCAAGCTTCCGGCGGAGCTGGCGCACGTGCACGTCGACGGTGCGCGTGTCGCCCGCGAACGTGTAGCCCCAGACGCGCTCGAGCAGCTGGTCGCGCGTCAGCACCAGGCCCTTGTGGTCGAGCAGCTCCCAGAGCAGGTCGAACTCCTTCGGCGCGAGCTGCACCTCCTTGCCCGCTACGCGCGCCTCGCGGCGCCCCGCGTCGATCTCGAGATCGCCGTGCTTGATCTGCTTCGACTCCGTCTCGCGCCGGTCCGGCACCGCGCGGCGCAGGATCGACTTCACGCGCGCGACGAGCTCGCGCGGGTTGAACGGCTTCGTCAGGTAGTCGTCCGCGCCGACCTCGAGCCCGATGATCTTGTCCACGTCCTCGTCGCGCGCGGTCAGCATCAAGATCGGCACATCCGAGTCCTTGCGGAGCCGCCGGCAGACTTCGATCCCGTCCACGTCCGGGAGCATCAGGTCGAGCACGATCAGGTCGGGTCGCTCCGCCTCGGCCTGCGTGAGCGCATCCGCGCCGGTGGCGACGGTGCGAACCGAGTAGCCGGCGTTCTTCAAGTAGAGCGCGACGAACGACGCGATCGAGGACTCGTCCTCGACTACCAACACCGTCTGCGCCTGGGCTGTCATGGCCTCAGGATAAAGACGGCGTCAGCTCGCGGGCGGCGGCGGCCCGAGGTAGAACGTCGTCAGGAAGTCCGGCAGCGACTGGTAGGGCGCGTCGTCGATCGACATCACGCCGTCGGTGACGCCGGTGTCGCCCGCGCCGTCGATGTCCACCTGTCCGTGCGCCACGGCCGAAATCGAGATCCCGCTGCCCTTGACGTTGACGGTGAAGCGGCCGTCGTCGACCCGGAAGCCGAGGTTGCGGCCGTTGCAGTAGCTCACCTGGCGCGAGATGCGGTGCCGCTTGCAGCTCCACTGCGGGATGCTGGTGTCATACGGCCGGAAGTCGCGTATCTGGATGCGGCCGTTGTTCACGTGGCCGATGATCGTGCCGGTGACCTTGAGCGTCACCGTGCCGCGGCCGCGCTTGACCGAGAGTGTCCCGTCGGTGGGGGTGCCGGCAGCCAGCGCGAGCGGTACCGTGAAGGCCAACAGGAGCAGGGTGAGTCCGAGGAACCGCCTCATCTCTCGACAGTATCGGCGCCCTAGGTGAGTTGGGGATCAGCGGGTTGTAAGGAATGCGTAAACGCTTGGCGATAGCGGGGCTGGCAACGGGGATCGCGGTTGGAGCCTCGGCCTCCGCGCCCGCTCAGACGGGGCCGCCGCGGCTGCTCGGGCTGCGCATCTCGAACGGCGGCACGCCCTTCGCGGGCGACACGCCGTGGCTGGCGACGGTCAGCCCGAACGGCGACGGCTTTCGCGACCGGGCGCTGATCCGCTTCAAGCTCGAGGACCCGGCCACCGTTCAGGTGCGCGTGGTCGCTACGGACGAGATCCGTCGCCCCGTGCAAACGGTCTGGAGCATGCGGCGGCGGCTGCCGGTCGGCCCGCACACGCTCGTCTGGCGCCCGGCGCGATCGACAGCCGACCGCACCTATCTCGTCCGGTTCGTCGTCAACGGCCGGAACGGCGGCCGTCGCGTCTACGGCTTCGAGCCGCCGCGGCAGAACCGGCTGACGAGCGGGCTGGTAGTCCGCGTCCAGGGAATCGACGCCGGCTTCCTCGCCCGCAGCTACCCGGTGGGCGGGACCGCGACCGTCGGCATCTCGACCGACGCGAAGCGCGTGCGACTGCAGCTCTTCTCGTTCGCGAGCCTGCCGAAGCCGACCGTGCACGACCTGCGCACCGGCGGCGTGGCGGTCGCGCCGGCAGTGCAGCTCGCCTGGCCGACACGCGGCAGCACCGTCCACTACGTACAGATCAGCGCCGCCGGCATCGCCGAGAGCGGCCTCTACTTCCTGCGCGTGACCTCGGCAGACCGGCGGGTCGGCTACGCGCCACTGATCCTGCGACCGCGCACGCTAGGCGAGCACAAGGTGGCCGTGGTGCTTTCGACGAACACCTGGCAGGCCTACAACTACCTCGACGCCAACGGCGACGGTTGGGGCGACAGCTGGTACGTCGGCGGCGCGAGCCCGACGGTCGACCTGAGGCGCCCGTTCCTCGACTTCGGCGTCCCCTCCCGCTTCCGCGACTGGGACCTGAGCTTCATCTCCTGGCTGAGCCGCACCGGTAAGCAGGCCGACTTCCTCACGGACGACGACCTCGAGCGGGCGGCAAGCGGCGACGCCTTGCGGCGTGCGTACGACCTGGTCGTCTTCCCCGGCCATGAGGAGTACGTCGCCGGTCACGCCTATGACGTCGTCAGCCGCTACCGCAATCTCGGCGGCGACCTGATGTTCCTGTCGGCCAACAACTTCTTCTGGAAGGTGACGCGCTCGGGCCAGACGCTGAGGCGGGTGGCGAGGTGGCGCACGCTCGGCAAGCCCGAGGCGGCGCTCGTGGGCGTGCAGTGGACGGCGTCCAAGTACGGCGGCTCGCTGGCGCCGTACATCGTGCAGGGCGCGACCACCTCGCCGTGGGCGTTCGCCGGGACCGGGCTGCGGAACGGATCGCCGTTCGGGCGCTACGGGATCGAGATCGACGCGCGGGCGCCGAGCTCGCCGGCCGGGACGCGGGTGCTGGCGCGGATCCCGAACGCGATCGGCTCCCACGACGCCGAGATGACGTACTACGAGACCGGCTCCGGCGCCCGAGTCTTCGCCGCCGGCGCGCTCAACTTCACGGCGTCGATCACCGACCCGACGGTCTCGC
>JBJMJY010000043.1:0-22470 GCA_045806105.1 Gaiellaceae bacterium
GCGCGCAGGTCGTCGAGCTCGGCGAACGAGACGACGTGCGCGAGGCCGAGATCGGCGACCTTGGCCCGCTGGGCCTCGTCCTCGACCAGCACGCCGACCGCGTCCGAGTGCGCGAGCACGTACCGGCAGTCGCCCGGCGCGCTGTTCGCGTAGATCGCCGCGCCGACGGCGCCGATGCGGCCGAGCGCGTAGTCGAACAGTGCCCACTCGAGGCTCGTCTGGGCGAGGATCCCGAACGCGTCGCCCTTGCGCACGCCGAGCGCGAGCAGCCCGTTCGCCAGCTCGTCGACCGCAGTCGCTGCCTCGTCCCACGAGACCTCGTGCCAGCCGTCCTCGCGCTCGACGAGGTAGGCGGCGTTGCTGCGGCCCGCCGAGGTCGCGTCGCGCCACAGGCTCCCGATCGTCCTGCTCATGGCGCCAGCTTAATCCTGCCGCTTGCGTGGAAGGGAAGGCGGGTGGGGCGGCGAATCTGCCCGGTCCCACTAGACTTATCCACAGAAAGCGGCCCCATGCGAACTACCTGGAACGGATCCCTCAGTTTCGGCCTGGTCACGATCCCGGTCGGCCTCGCGCCCGCGACGGCGCCGAAAGCCCGTGCCTCGGATGTCACCTTCCGCACGCTGCACCGCGAGTGCAAGACGCCGATCAAGCAGAAGCGCTGGTGCCCGGTGCACGACCGCGAGGTGCCGAGCGAAGAGCTCGTCAAGGGCTGGGAGGTCTCGAAGGGCCAGTTCGTGATCGTCGAAGACGCCGACCTGGAGGCGATCGCGCAGCGCGATACGTCGCGCGCGATCGAGATCTCGCGCTTCGTGCCGCTCGCCGACGTCGACCCGATGTTCTTCGACCGCACCTACTTCCTGGCGCCGTCGACCGCCGAGGCTCAGCGCAAGCCGTATGTCCTGCTCCTGGACGCGATGAAGGAGACCGGGATGGGCGCGATCGGCCGGATGGTCATTCGCGGCAACGAGAACCTCGTCCTGGTGCGGCCGAAAGGCGACGCGCTCGTGCTCGAGACGCTCTTCCTCGCCGAGGACGTGCGCTCGCAGGCCGAGATCGACGAGGCGGTCGAAGGTATCCAGGTGAGCGAGCCGGAGCTCGATCTCGCCCGTCAGCTGATCGACAGCCTCGTCGGCGACTGGGAGCCCGCCGACCTACAGAGCGAGTACCGGCAGAACCTGCGCGAGATGCTCGAGGCGAAGCTCGCCGGCGAGGAGATCACGGTCCCGGAGCCCGTCGAAGAGGCTCCGATCGTCGACCTGATGGAGGCGCTCAAGAAGAGCGTCGCCGCGTCGAAGAGCGGCAGTGGCGACGGCGCGAAGCCGGCCAAGAAAGCCGCCCCGCGCAAGCGCGCCGCAGCCCGGAAGTAGATTCGGCCGCCGCTAGTGCGGCTGCGGCACGGCGCCGAGTGCCTGCAGCTGCGCCTGGAAGAGCGTCTTGTCGATCTTGCCCTGGTAGATCGGCACGCCCTCCTCCATGCACACGCGGATCACTTCGGTGCGATCGATGCCGAGCTCCTTCGACAGCTCTTCCGGCGTCAGGTGGTTTGCCATCGTCTGCTGGCTCCTTTCTGTTAGAACGGCCTCGCCGGCGGAGACCGGCGAGGCCTCCATGTCGGCGTCGCAAGCGGCCGCCTTGGCAACAAAAAACCCGCCGCGCTCTCAGCGCCGACGGGTCAGCCGACCAATCCTCTCTGGTGTGCGGCAGGAATCAGGGGTCCTGCCTCCCCGAACGATCCATCACACCCAACAATAATCGCACTCGGTGACGGACGCAAAACCAGAGCTGTCCGGGCTCGAGGAACGATTCGCGGAGGTCCGCGGCACGGGGCTCCGCTACCTCGCCGGAGGTGACGGAGAACCGCTGCTGCTCGTCCACGGACTCGGCGGCGCGGCGGCGAACTGGCTCGCGCTCGTCCCGCTGTTGCTCCCCGGGTGGCGCCTGCTCGTCCCCGAGCTTCCCGGTCACGGTGGCTCCTCGCCGCTGCCGGCGGCGCCGTCGCTGAACGCGTACGCCGACCGCCTCGGGCTGCTGCTGGAGCACGAGGGTGCGGCTCCGGCCGCGATCGTCGGCCACTCGCTCGGCGGCGCGATCGGGCTGAGGCTCGCGATCCGCCGTCCGGATGCCGTGAGCGCGCTGGTGCTCGCGGGGGCTGCGGGGATCTCGTCGGGGACGCGGAACGCGCGCTATGCGCTGACGATCACCGGGATCGTCAAGCCGGGCCGGAAGCTCGCGCCGCACCGGCGGCGCATCGCCCGCTCGAACACGCTCAAGCTCATGGTCTTCGGCCGGTGGGGCGCGGCGGATCCACCGGCCCTGCCGGCCGAGCTCGCCGAGGCGTTCCTCGCCGGGCCGGCGCGCCACACCGACACCGTCAGCGCCGCGAAGGCCCTCGTCCGCGACGACCCGCGGCCGGACCTCGACCGTGTCCGCTGCCCGAGCCTCGTGCTCTGGGGCGCGCGAGACAACCAGCTCCCCGTCGCCGACGCGTTCGACTACGCGCGCCGGCTCCGCGCGCGGTTGCGGGTGATCGCCGACTGCGGCCACCTGCTGATCGCCGAGCGGCCGGAAGCCTGCGCCGACGCGATCCGCGGGTTCCTCGCGGACAGCCGCTAATCTGTACCCGCTCGGGGTGTGGCGCAGCCTGGTAGCGCGCTCCGTTCGGGTCGGAGAGGTCCCCAGTTCAAATCTGGGCACCCCGATCAAGCATGGGGGAACCCCTGGTTCCCCCATGAGCCCCCTCCTAATGCGGTCCGGACACCGGGTCCAGCCGTGGCTGGGGCCGGCGTCTGCCGTCTCGCCGAGACCTCGAACGCGCTGTGGCTCGGCGGCGCGTGCCGCCAACCGGATGGGTGGCCGGAACCAGCCAGACGGGCGATCCAGGCCCAGCCGCGCCTGCTTAACACTCTCAGTGAGTGCAAGGGCGATGGTCGTCCTCGCAGGGATAGGGGAGGAGAAAGTCATGATGGATCGCCTCGCTGCCTGGGCGACCACGCTCAGGGGTCAGCTCGGGAGCGACGATGGTCAAACCTTCGTCGAGTATGCGCTGATCCTGGCCGTGGTCGTTGTGGGCATACTGCTGACCGTCACCTTCACGGGCCTCGGCACCGCCGTCCAGAACGCGGTCACGCAGGTTACTAACGCGATCGGGGCGTAGCCGACCGCGGTCCACCGGCGGCGCCCTCGCAGTCGGGGCGGAGGTTCTGCCGAATCTCGCCGCGCTCGAGGATCGCCCCTACTCGGATCGTGTCCCAACCCGATCCTCGTTTACCCACGCGGTGCGTCCAGCGCCGCGTGGGCCAGCGTGCCGGAACGTCACCAGAGTGTCACGTGGCGCGAACAACGCGTGGCGCGTGGTCGGTTCGCTACCGAGGGCGGGTGTCGCGTGGGGCGATGGTCGCGCCCGGAGGCCCAATTTCAGGGCGGGGGCGGCGGCAGTGACATGATCGGAAGCCCACGACCGATCGAAGGAGAAGTGATGGCAGTCTTGATGACGGCGCAGATCCCAGGCGGGACGAAGGAGATGATCGACGGGATGCGGCCGGTACTCGATCTCATCACGAGCGCGAAGGGGTTCATCGTCCACGCGAACGGCCCGAGCCCCGGCGGCTGGCGGGTGACCGAGATGTGGGACACGCAAGCCGATTTCGAGGCGTGGTTCGAGACTTCGGTGAAGCCGGCGTTCCCGGAGGGTGGCCCGATGCCGTCGATCAGCTTCGACGAACTGAACGAGGTCGTGAAGGCCTAGGAGGGGCTTGACGAAATACCGGCTATGCCGCCGGAGCGCGCCGCCCGCTAGGGCATTCGCCCGGAGGGGTAGTCGTGGGGTAGTGGCGCTCGATCTCCCATCCTTCGAACGGCGGTTCGATCTCGTAGTCGCGATCGGTACCCGTGGTTGTGCTGCGCGCGCGACTGAGCATTTGCCTGGCGTTCATCACGACCCCCGTTCCGCTACCGTCGAGCGCATGACGATCCAACGCATGGATCACGTGGGCATCGTGGTCGATGACCTCGCCGCCGCGACGGCGTTCTTCGTCGAGCTCGGGCTCAAGCTGCAGGGCGAGGGATCGGTCGAGGGCGGTTGGGTGGACCGCGTGGTGGGTCTCGAGGGCGTCCGCTCGGAGATCGCGATGTTGGAGACCCCTGATGGCCACGGACGGCTCGAGCTGTCGAAGTTTCACGCCCCGTCGGGCCCGGGCGGCGACCGGCACGCGCCCGCGAACACTCCGGGCATCCGGCATCTCACATTCGCGGTCGACGATATCGACGCCGCCGTCGCCAGCGTGCGAGCGCGCGGCGGGGAGCTCGTCGGCGAGGTGGAGCAGTACGAAGACATCTATCGGCTCTGCTACGTCCGCGGCCCGGAGGGGATCATCGTCGAGCTGGCGGAGCGGATCAGCTGAGGGCTCCGGCCGGCCGCCAACGACGGCGTAAGCCCCCAGGGCTTGGGCGAGGTCGACGACCGCCGCCGCCGTGACGCGGGCCCGCACGCCGGGTGTAGGCCACGGAGCCCGACGTCGGCGAGGCAGAGCCGACGAGGACGCCGCCGGCGAGGGCGGCCACGACGAGGCTCCGGAGGAGTCGCATCACGTTCGCCGGCGCCTGAACACGGCGCGGAGCCGGTCGCGCAGCGACCTGCGCGGTTGGCGCTTCGCAGCCGCCTCTCGCTTCGCCTCCTGCCTCGCCCACGCGCGGTGCCTCGACGAGCGAGTGCCGTACTTCGGCTTCCAGTAGACCGGGCTCACCGGGCGAGGTGGAGCGAGTGGACGACTTTCGTGCACGCGTTCTCGACGTAGTCGAGGCCGGCTTCCTCGGCGATCCGGCGTGCCTCCGCCGACTCGATGCCGAGCTGCAGCCAGAGAGCCCCGGCGCCGGCGGCCACGGCCTCTCGCGCGTGTCCGGCGCAGAACTCGGGTCGCCGGAAGACGTCGACCAGGTCGATCGGCTCCCGGATCTCGGCGAGCGACGTCACGCAAGGCACGCCGAGCACCTCGTCGCAGTCGGCCGGCCGCACCGGGATCACGCGGTAACCGGCGTCGAGCAGGTAGCGCATCACCCCGTTGCTCGGCCGCTCCGGCTCCGGCGAGGCGCCGACGAGCGCGATCGTCCGCGCCTCGGCGAGGATCTGCTCCGGCGATCTCAATCGATCGTCCTGATCTGCTTCGAGAAGAGACCGCAGCCGATGATGCAGATCGAGATCCCGGCGCCGAGCGCGATGATCGTCCCGGGCTCGGCGAGACCGGAGATCGCGCCGACGAGCAGCAGGCCGAATGGCGTCAGGCCGAGCGAGCCGAACCAGTCGAGGCTGACCACGCGCGAGAGCATGTGCTGCGGGACGAGCTGCATCAGCATCGTCTCCCACACGGTCACGCCGAAACCGATGCAGATCCCCCGCACGAAGGCTGCGCCAACCGCGAGCGGGAACCACGGCGAGAGTGCGAACACGATCACGAGGAGGCTGTTGAGCATCCAGATCAGGTACGAGAGCAGCCCGCGCCGGCGCGTCGGATTCAGCTGGCCGAACAGGACGGTGCCGACGATCATGCCCGCGCCGATCATCGAGAAGATCAGCCCGTAGGCGCCCACGCCGAGCTCGAAGTGCTCGCGGACGAGCTTCGGCGTCAGCACCTGGATCGGGGCCCACTGGAGCATCAGCACGAACGCGAAGAGGCTGATCGTCAGCCAGAGCCACGGGATCCCGGCCACGTAACGGATCCCCGCGCCGATCTCGCGCAGCGTTCCCTCGGCGGCGCCGCGCTCCGCCGTCCGCGGCCGCGTCGCGTACACGAAGCCGAACGACACGAGGTACGAGACCGCGTTGAAGGCGAAGACGACGGTGGACCCAGCGAACCCGTACAGCAGCGAGGCGACCGACGGCCCGATCAGGAAGCTGCTCTGCCGCGCGAGGCCGATCAGGGCGTTCGCCGAGCCGAGGCCCGGCTCCTCGACGACGAGCGGGATCAGCCCGCCGAGCGCCGGCGTGAAGAACCCGGTCGCGAGGCCCTCGACGAGCGCGATCGCCGCCAGCGAGGCGATGCTGAGGTGGCCGGTCGCGTCGACGACGGCGAGCGCGCCGACCACGACAAAGCGCGCGACGTCTGAGACGAGCATCAGCGTGCGGCGGTCCGCGCGGTCGGCGAGCGCGCCGCCGACAAGCACGGTCGCGAGGACGCCCACGCCCTGGAAGGTCAGCACGAGACCGAGCGAGCGGGCCGAGCCGGTCAGCGTGAACGTGCGCCAGCCGAGCGCGACGATGAAGGCCGCGTCGCCGAGCAGCGAGATCGCCTGGCCGGTCCAGAGCAGGCGGAAATCGCGGCTCTGGAACGCCTGCAGGACGCGGGCGCGCGAGGGCGCGGCGGCGCTTGCCTCCATCAAACGAACGCTATCCTCCTCGCGTGGCCGACCTTCTTCGCGTGGCCTGCGTGCAGATGACGAGCCGCGCCGACAAGGCGGTGAACCTCGAGCAGGCGGAGCGGCTGGTCACGCGCGCGGCGGCGACCGGCGCAGACGTGATCGCGCTCCCGGAGAAGTGGAACGCGATCGGCTCCGTCGAGGAGCTGCACGCCGCCGCGGAGCCGCTCGAGGGCGGCGAGTCGGTGGCCGCGATGGCCGGGTGGGCGCGGACGCACGGGATCACGCTCGTCGGCGGCTCGATCTCGGAGAAGCGCGACGGGCGCGAGAAGCTGTCGAACACCTCGCTCGCCTTCGGGCCGGACGGCGAGCTGCTCGCGATCTACCGCAAGATCCACCTCTTCGACGTCGAGGTCGGCGGCTTCGTCTACCGCGAGTCGGAGGCCGAGGAGCCGGGCTCCGAGCCGGTCGTGGTCCGGGCGCCGGTAGGCGGCCGGTGGGGAAGGGTCTCGCGAGACCGGGAGGTTTCCCGCTCGGCTCTCGTGTCATCCCGCGCCGACCCGGGCGGCGCGGGAGGACACGCGCTCCTGGAAGAAGAAGGGGTCACGCGGGGGAAACATGGTTTCCGCCGCGGGAACGAGGCGGAGCCGAGCGACCAGGACGAAGCGTGGCCGATCGGCCTGACCGTCTGCTACGACGTCCGCTTCCCCGAGCTGTACCGGATCCTCGCGCTCGAGGGCGCGGAACTCGTCACGGTGCCGGCGCACTTCACGACGCCGACCGGCAAGGACCACTGGCACGTGCTCCTGCGCGCGCGGGCGATCGAGAACCAGTACTACGTCGCGGCGCCCGCACAGGTGGGGGAGACGCTCACGGGGAAGCCGGCGTACGGCCGGTCGCTGATCGTCGACCCGTGGGGGATCGTGCTCGCGCAGGCGCCTGACGAGGAGACCGTGATCACGGCCGAGCTCGATCGCTTGCGGCTGCGCGACGTGCGCGAGAAGCTCCCGTCGCTCAAGAACCGCCAGGCAGACGCGTACCGCTGGCCCGCTTCCGCCTGAGGCGTCGCTTGCGACGCCGGCCGAGAGGTATGCCGGCTTGTGGCATGGCCGTCTGACCACGTTGGTAAAGGCGCGACCGTGAACCCCTCGTACGGAAGCCGCTTAGTCGAGCGCAACGGGCTCGTCCTGGGCGAGCCGTTCGAGGGCGGCCCTGCGTCGGTGCTCGTCGCGCCGGGGGTCACGGCGGACGGCCGGGAGGTCGTGCTCAAGGTGCAGGATCCGCACCGGGAGAGCGAGCACGAAGCCGAAGCGCTGCAGGTCTGGGACGGCGAGGGGGCGGTCCGGCTGCTCGACCACGAGCCCGAGGAATATGCGCTGCTGCTCGAGCGGTGCGTGCCGGGCACCCCGCTCTCCGCGGCAGGTGCCGAGGCCGCGCTCGACGTGTTCGTCGGGCTGCTGCCGCGATTGTGGAAGCCGGCGGCCGCGTCGTTCCGCACCCTCGCGGCCGAGGCCGCGTGGTGGGCCGACTCGCTGGAGGACACCTGGGAGCGCTTCGGGCGGCCGTTCGAGCGCAAGCTCCTGGACGCGGCGCTCGAGGGGCTGCAGGAGCTTCCGAAGGCGCAGGGCCCGGCGGTGCTCCTCCACCAGGACCTCCACGGCGACAACGTCCTGGCGGCGCAGCGAGAGCCGTGGCTGGCAATCGACCCCAAGCCGCTCGCGGGGGAGCGAGAGTTCGGGATCGCCCCGATCGTCCGCTCGCGCGAGCTCGGCCACTCGCGGCGCGAGGTGCTCGACCGCTTCGACCGGCTCACCTCGGACCTCGGCCTCGACCGCGAGCGCGCCCGCGGCTGGACGATTGGCCAGACGATCGCGTGGGCCTTCGACGGCGAGCACCAGCGAGGCCATGCAGAGGTCGCGCGCTGGCTGCTAGAAGCTGGCTGAGGCGTCGCTTGCGATGCCGATCTTAGGACGCGCGGGCTTGGCCGTGTCCGTCTGAAATGACCGGTCCGGAACGTTCTTCGGCAGGATGCCAACGATGAAGGTACGGGCGGTCCTCTTCGACGTCGACTTCACCATTGCGCGCCCCGGGCCGGAGCTAGGGCCGGAGGGTTACCGGCGTCTCGGCGGGCGCTTCGGGCTCGCGCTCGACCCGTCCCGCTACGCCGAGGCTCGCGAGAAGGCGGTCGAGGGCATCCGCCGCCACCCCGAGCTGGAGCACGACGAGGAGATCTGGGTCGCCTTCACGGAGCGGATCATCCGCGGCATGGGCGGCGACGCAGACTCGGCCTACGAGTGCGCCGTCGCGATGACGCAGGCCTGGGAGCACGCCGAGCACTTCGAGCTCTACGAGGACGCGCTGCCCGCGCTGGAGGAGCTGCGGGCGCACGACCTGAAGCTGGGGCTCGTCTCCAACACCGGCCGCAACCTCGACGAGTTCGTCGCGCACCACCGGCTCGACGTCGACGCGGCGCTCGGCTCCGGCGCGTTCGGCAGGACGAAGCCGCACCCGACGATCTTCCGCGCCGTGCTCGAACGGCTGGGCGTGGAGCCCGCCGACGCTGCGATGGTCGGCGACTCCGTGGAGGACGACATCGACGGCGCGCGCGCGACCGGCATCCCGCTGGCGTTCCTGCTCGACCGCGAAGGCCGCCACCCCGAGGTGCCGGAGCGGCTGCCGGACCTGCTCGCGCTGCCGGCGGCTCTGGGCCTCCGCGTTGACCGGAGTTAGGATCGCCGTGTGCCCGGCTGGGTCATCTGGTCGATCGTGGCGCTCGTGCTCGTCGTCGGCGAGATCTTCACGCCGGGGATGTTCTTCCTCGGCCCGGTGGCGCTCGCGGCGGTCGCCGCGGCGATCGTGGACGTCCTCGGCGGCGGCGCGGTCTTTCAGCTGATCATCTTCATCGCCGGCGCGATCGCCTCCGTCCTGCTCGTGCGGCCGATCGCGAAGTCGCACCTGCACATGCCCGCGCCGCTGCGCACGGGCACCGCGGCGCTGACCGGAGCGAAGGCGGTCGTCCTGCAGCGCGTGGACGCCGACGGCGGGCTCGTCCGGATCGGCGGCGAGGAGTGGACGGCGCGGCCGTACATGGAGGGCCAGAGCTACGAGGCCGGCGCACGGGTCGAGGTGGTCAAGATCGAGGGCGCGACGGCGCTCGTCTACCAGTGAGTGAGGAGAGTCAGATGGTTGCGTTGATCGTGCTCGTAGTCGTGGCGTTGGTGGTGGTGGTGACGCTCTGGAAGACGATTCGGATCGTGCCGCAGGCGCAGGCGGGGCTCGTGGAGCGGCTCGGCCGCTACAGCCGCACGCTCAACGCGGGCGTGGCGATCCTCGTTCCGTTCATCGACCGGCTGCGCCCGCTGATCGACCTGCGCGAGCAGGTGGTCTCGTTCCAGCCGCAGCCCGTGATCACGGAGGACAACCTGGTCGTGAACATCGACACGGTCCTCTACTTTCAGATCACCGACCCCAAGTCGGCGACGTACGAGGTGCAGAACTACATCCAGGCGATCGAGCAGCTGACGGTCACGACGCTGCGCAACGTGATCGGCGGGATGGAGCTCGAGGAGTCCCTCACCTCGCGCGACCAGATCAACGCGCAGCTCCGCGGCGTGCTCGACGAGGCGACGGGCAAGTGGGGCATCCGCGTCAACCGTGTCGAGCTGAAGGCGATCGACCCGCCCGTGACGATCAAGGACGCGATGGAGAAACAGATGCGGGCCGACCGCGACAAGCGCGCGGCGATCCTCACGGCGGAGGGTGTGAAGCAGTCGCAGATTCTCACCGCGGAGGGCGAGAAACAGGGCGCGATCCTCAAGGCCGAGGGTCAGCGGCAGGCGCTCGTGCTGCAGGCCGAGGGCCAGTCGAAGGCGATCGAGACCGTCTTCAAGGCGATCCACGACGGCGACGCCGACCCGAAGCTGCTCGCCTACCAATATCTGCAGATGCTTCCGCAGATCGCACAGGGCGAGTCGAACAAGGTCTGGATCATCCCGAGCGAGTTCACGCAGGCGCTCGGGCAGCTCGCCGAGGCGCTCCCGCGCGGCAACGCGGGCGGCGAGAAGGCCTAGCGGCTGAGCCTGGCGGCGGCTTCCTCGAGCGTCGCGACCGGGCCGACGCTGACGTCCTCGCCTTCGAACAGCTCGAGCCACGTGTCGAGTGGGTGCGTGGCGAAGATCTCCGCGAGCTCCCCGGCGAGCGGCTCCTGCTCCCCGTCCCACTGGCGTTCGGCCAGCGCCGGGCGGCCGATCAGCTCGCAGAGGCGGCGGAAGAACTTCGGCTCGAGCGCCGCGACGGTCAGGTGGCCGCCGTCGGCGGTCGCGTAGATGCGGTAGCAGGCGAGGCCGCCGGTGAGGAGGTGCGGGAGCGGCTCGCCGCCGAGGCGGTGCGAGGCCAGCTCGTGCGCAGCGTGGGTGAGCGAAACGGCGAGGTGCCGACCACGTCCTGTGCGCTCGCGCTCGAGCAGCGCGGCGAGGATCTGCGCGACCGCGCGCAGGGCCGCGCCGAGGTCAGCGACCTGCACCGGCGGAAGCGCCGGGGCGGTGTCGGCGAGCAGGCCTGCCCAGCCCTGGTAGTTGAGGTCGTGCCCGGCGGTCCGGTCGTCGGGGCCGAAGCCGCTGAAGGAGCAGTAGACGACGCGCTCCGGGAGCTGGGAGGGCCCGATCCCGAGCCGCTCGACCACGCCGGGACGGAAGCTCTCGAGCACCACGTCGGCCTCGGCGCACAGCGCCCGCCCGCGCTCCGGCTCCGCCTTCAGGTCGAGCTCGACGGTCCCCTTGCCCTCGTTCAGCGCCTCGTGCCAGGCCGGCGCGAGCTCCTGTAGCGGGTCGCCGCCGAGCGGCAGCAGCCGCGTGACGCGGGCGCCGAGCCGCATCAGCTCCCGGCTCGCGAACGGCCCCGGCAGGTATCTCGTCAGGTCGACGACGAGCAGGCCCGCGAGCGGTTGCACACCGCGAGGCTACCCCGTCCGAAGGGCGAGCTCGCGCCCCTCCGAGGCCCGCAGCAGCCGGCCATGCGGGCAGAGCCGCACGGCCTCTTCGGTCGGCGTCGCCGAGTCGACGGCTCAGACGAAGCTACTACACTCCGCGCGGGGTGCCGAACCGCACGAATGCGCAAGCGCAGGAGGAAAAGCGCCGGCTGCTTCTGGACGCGGCGGTGCGGGTCTTCGCGCGCAAGGGGTACCACGCGAGCCGCGTCGGCGACATCGCCGAGGAGGCGGGCGTCGCGTACGGGCTCCTCTACCACTACTTCGGCTCGAAGGAGGAGGTGCTCCTCAGCGTCTTCCGGGACACGTGGCGCGCGCTGATCGACACGATCAGGAGTGTCGAGCAGGCCGGCGACGCGCCGCGCGAGCAGCTGCGGAAGGTGGCGGAGATCCTGCTGCGCTCCTGGCGCCGCGACCCCGACCTCGTGCGCGTGCTCGTCCTCGAGGTGACGCGCAGCCCGCACCTGCCGGGCGAGATGGACGAGATCGTGGAGTCGTTCGCCGCGATCCAGGAGATCGTCGAGCGCGGGCAGGCCGACGGCTCCATCCGCGCCGACCTCGACGCGCGGCTCGCGAGCTACGTCTTTTACGGCGCGGTCGAGGAGCTCCTCACGGGCTGGGTGCTCGGGCGGCTGCCCGACGGCGAGGAGGACGTCGCCCGCGCCGAGCGGACGCTCGTCGAGATCGTCACCGGCGGACTGGCACCCGAGCTCGCGACGGCAGAGGCCTAGGTGGCCACGACATCGAGCTCGCAGGCGCTCGTCGCCGTGCCCGAGGTGCGCCGGCGCCTGCTCTGGTCGCTCGGGCTCGGCGCCTTCGGCCTCGCGTTCTCGATCACGACCACCGCGGCCTACCTGCCGCCGCTTCTGAACCGCTTCACGAGCTCCGGCGGCGTGATCGGCGTCATCCTCGGAGCGGAGGGCATCTTCGCGCTGGCGCTCTCGCCAATCATCGGGCCCTGGAGCGACACCTTCCACACGCCGATGGGCCGGCGGCGGCCGTTCATGCTCGTGGCGCTGCCCCCGATGGGGTTCTGCCTGCTGCTGATGCCGTTCATGCCGAACCTCTGGACGACGGTCGTGATCGTGCTGACGTTCTTCTTCGCGTACTACGTCTACGAGCCGCCGTACCGCGGGCTCTACCCCGACGTGCTGCCGCCGGACCTCTTCGGCCGCTCGCAGGGCATCCAGCACATCCTGCGCGGGATCGCGATCGGGATCGCGCTCGTGGGCGGCGGCCTCCTGTTCAAGGTCTGGCGGCCCTCCCCGTTCCTGCTGGCGGCGGTCCTCACCACGGCAGCCTGCGCCGGGACGATCTACCTCGTGAGTGAGGACGGCGGCCACGGGCGCGTCTTCGAGGGGTTCGCGGCCTACATCAGGCGGAGCTGGCACATCTTCTGGGAGAACGGCGACGTGCGGCGCTTCCTGCTCGCCAACTCGGCGTGGGAGGGGACCTTCGCGGCGGCGCGGACCTTCGTCGTCCTCTACATCATCGACGGGCTGCACCAGTCGAAGGTGATGTCGTCGGCGGTGCTCGGCGCGGTCGCGGTCGGGTACGTGATCGCGGCGATCTTCGCGGGCCGGCTCGGCGACCGGTTCGGGCTCGCGCGGGTCATCTTCTTCGCATCGTTCGTGTACGGCGCGGGGTTCCTGGTGGGTGGGCTGGCGCAGCGCTGGCACGACTGGTACTTCGGGCTGATCATCGTGGTGGCGATCGCCGGCGGGACCGTCATGACGCTCGCCTGGGGCCTGCTCTACAAGATCGTCCCCGTGGAGCATCGCGGCGCGGTCTCGGGGCTCGCGACGACGACGAAGGGGATCGGGCTCCTCATCGGCGCGCCGATCGCGGGGCTGGCGATCGACCTGGCACGGCCGTACCTCGACGCGACCGATGGGTACCAGATCCTGTGGCCGATCTGCGGCCTCCCGATCCTGGCCGCGATCCCGCTGCTCGTCCGGCTCATGGAAATCGAGCCCAGGGCCACGGTCGAAGAGGTGCCGGTGGTCTAGGTGGATGCTGTCGAAGTCGCCCGGCGAGCGGACGAGGCCGGCCTCCGGCTCGTGCGGTTCCTCTGGTGCGGCAACGACGGCACCGTGCGGGCGAAGGCGAGCTCTCGTCGCGGCCTCGAGGATCGCATCCGGACCGGCATCGGGCTCACGGTCGCGATGCAGGCGATGAACGGCCTCGACCAGCTTCAGCCGGTCGAGGGGATGGGGCCGGTAGGCGAGATCCGGCTCGTGCCGGATCCGGCGACCTTCCGCGTGATCCCGTACGCGCCGCACCTGGGAGCGATGCTCGTCGACCACGTCCGGCTGGACGGAGAGCCCGCGCCGGTCTGCCAGCGCTCGTTCCTGAAGCGGATGGAAGCGCGGCTGGCCGAGCGCGGCGCGAGGCTCGAGGTCGCGTTCGAGAACGAGTTCTCGCTCGCGACGGTGGTGGAGGGTCGGTTCGTGCCGATCGATTCCGGCCTCTGCTTCTCGACGATCAGCGCGACCGCCGCGCAGGACTACGTCGACGAGCTCGCGGAGGCGCTCGACGAGCAGGGCATCGGGCTGGAGCAGTACTACTCGGAGCTTGGTCACGGCCAGCACGAGATCTCGACGCCCCACGCGCCGGCGCTGCGCGCCGCGGACGAGCAGCTGCTCGTGCGGGAGACGATTCGCGGGGTCGCCGCGCGGCACGGACTCGTCGCGTCGCTGGCACCGAAGCCGTGGCCCGAGAACGCCGGCAACGGCTGCCACATCCACTTCTCGGTCTGGGACGCGAAGGGCTCGCGGAACCGCTTCCACGACGCCGGCGCGGGTGACGGGCTGTCGGGGGAGGCGCGCTCCTTCGTCGCCGGCGTGCTCGAGCATCTGCCGGCGCTGTGCGGCCTGACGGCGCCGAGCTTCAACTCGTACCGGCGCATGGTCCCGCGGTACTGGGCCGGGGCGTTCGTCTGCTGGGGGCACGACAACCGCGAGGCGCCCGTGCGCGTGCCGTCGCTCTTCTGGGGCATGGAAGAGGCTTCGACGAACCTGGAGCTGAAGGCGGCCGACGCGAGCTCGAACCCGTGGCTCGCCGTCGGGGGCCTGATCGCGGCGGGGCTCGACGGCCTCGAGCGCGGGCTCGAGCCGCCCGAGCCGGTCGAGGTCGACCCCGCGACGATGGCAGAGCAGGAGCGGGAGCGGCTCGGGATCGCGACGATGCCCGCTACGCAGGCGGAGGCGCTCGACGCGCTCGCCGCCGACGAGGTGCTGATGGACGCCCTCGGCCCGGTGCTGGCGGAGTCCTATCTGGCCGTTCGCCGCTCGGAGTGGGCGGCGTTTTCCGAGGGAGACGAGGCATTCGAGCAGCAGGGCCACTTCTCGAAGTACTGAACGGCATCGCCGTGGTCGACCACCACGCGCACGGCGTCTACCTCGACCGCCCGGCGCTCGACGAGTTCCGCGGGCGGTTCTCCGAGAGCGTGGACCCGCGGCAGTGGCCGCACGTCGCGGGCGGCGTCACCTACCGTCGCGCGATTCGCGATCTTGCGGCCTTCCTCGGGTGCGAGCCGGTGGAGGAGGCGGTGTACGAGCAGCGCCTGTCGGCCGAGCCGGAGGAGTACGCGGCTTCGCTGCTGGGTGCGACGAACACCGAGCTCCTGCTCGTCGACGACGGGTATCCGCCTCCCGGGGAGGGGACGACCTGGCGGGAGCTGGGTGAGCTCGCGGCGTGCGAGGCGCGGCCGGTGCTGCGCATCGAGCGCGTGGCGGCGGAGCTCGGGGCGGAGGCGGTTCGGGAGGCTGTGGCGTCGGCGCGCGCAGACGGGTTCGCCGGGCTGAAGACGATCGCGGCGTATCGCACCGGCCTCGAGCTCGAGCGCATCGAGCCGTTCGTGGTCGCGGCGCTCGAGGCGAACGAGGCAACGGGGGCGCCGTTGCCGGTGCAGGTGCATTGCGGCTTCGGCGACTCCGATCTGTCGCTGCCGAGCGCCGACCCCGGTCACCTCAAGCCGTTGCTCGAGCGCTTCCGGGAGACGCCGTTCGTGCTCCTGCACTGCTACCCGTTCGTCCGCGAGGCCGGCTGGCTCGCCCACGTCTACGGCAACGTCTGGTTCGACCTCTCGCTGACGATCCCGCTGGTGTCGCGGCCGGCGGAGATGCTGCGCGAGGCGCTCGAGCTCGCGCCGGTCACGAAGCTCCTCTACGCCTCCGACGCGGCGCGAACACCCGAGCTCTACTACCTCGCAGCGAAGTGGTGGCGTGAGGCGCTGGCGGAAGCGCTGCCAGACATGCTCGGCGACGACGCAGAGTGGGCGGCACGCCGGATCCTGCGCGAAAACGCGCTCCAGTTGTACCGCTGAACCCTGGGACAGACGCAGGGGCAGAGCCAGGGACAGAGCCAGGGACAGACGCAGGGACAGAGCCAGGGACAGACGCAGGGACAGAGCCAGGGACAGACGCAGGGACTGTCACCGTTTCGTCACGGAGGAGCGCCGAATCTGCTCCTCGTGGCGGATTCACGTAAGTGGCGCGGTACCGTCGCGTCATGCCACGCGTACCCCGAAGTCAACTCGAGGACGGGTTCTTTCACGTGACGGCGCGCGGTTGTAGCGACATCGCGATCTTCATCGACGACCTCGACCGCCTCGACTTCCTCGACCTGCTGCGTTCCACGGCTGAGCTGTCAGGCTGGCGGCTTCACGCTCACTGCCTCATGGGGACGCACTACCACCTGCTCGTCGAGTCGCTCCGCCGCAACCTCTCCACCGGAATGCAGCGACTCAACAGCATCTATGCGATGCGGTTCAACCGACGGCACGGCCGTCGTGGCCACCTCTTCGGCGACCGCTTCTCCTCGTACGTCCTCCGCGACGAGCGTCACCTCGCAGCCGCGACCGAGTACGTGCTGCAGAACCCGGTCAGCGCCGGGCTTTGCGCGGAAGCCGACGACTGGCAGTGGTCCGGCGGAGCCGCCGTCCTTGGCTAGCGCGCCTGCGAGAGGGCCGGGGCCCACGCTGCCATCGGCGAGACGTCGCCCTCGGCGCCGTTCAGCCGCCGGTAGCCGAGCGCGTGCTCGGCCTGCATCAGTTTGTGGATCTGCGTCGTGCCCTCGTAGATGATCGGCGCCCGCGCGTTGCGGAAGTAACGCTCGATCCCGTACTCCGCCGAGTAGCCGTACGCGCCGTGCACCTGGATCGCGAGATGCGCGGCGCGGAACGCCGACTCCGTCGCGTGCCATTTGGCCAGTGACGTCTCGCGCGTGTTGCGCACGCCCTGGTTCTTCAGCCACGCCGCCTGCATCACAAGCAGCTTCGACGTCTCGTAGCCGAGCACCATCTCGGCGATCATGTCCTGCACGAACTGGTACTTGCCGATCGGTTGCCCGAACGTCTCACGCTCGCGCGCGTACTCGACCGAGCGCTCCAGGCAGGCCCGCACGACGCCGCACGCGCCGGCCGCCACGGTGAACCGCCCCTGGTCGAGCCCGTACATCGCGATCTCGAAGCCCTGGCCCTCCTCGCCGACGAGGTTCTCGGCCGGCACCTCGACGTTCTCGAAGAAGAGCTCGCCCGTCGAGCCTGCCCAGACGCCGAGCTTGTGCTCCGTCTCCCGCGTCGAGACGCCCGGCCACTCGCGCTCGACGATGAACGCGGAGATCCCCTTGTGCTTCGCCGACGGGTCGGTCTTCGCGAACACGAGCTGGTGGTCGGCGACGGTCGCGTACGAGATCCAGTTCTTCTGGCCGTTCAGGACGTAGGCGTCGCCCTCACGCCGCGCAGTCGTGCGCATCGCCGCCACGTCGGACCCCGCGGCCGGTTCGGTGAGCCCGAAGCACGCCAGCTTCTCGCCCCGCGCCTGCGGCGCCAGGTACCGCTGCTTCTGTTCCTCGCTCCCGTAACGCAGCAGCGAGAGGGAGTTCAGGCCGACGTGCACCGAGATCAGCGTCCGGAACGCCGCCTCGCCGCGCTCGATCTCTTCGCACGCGAGCGCCTCCGCGACGAAGTCGAGCCCGGCGCCGCCGTACTCCTCGGGGACGACGATCCCGAGCAGCCCGAGCTCGGCCATCCCCGCGATCACGTCCAGGTCGAGCCGGTGCGCGATGTCGTTCTCGATCGCGTTCGGAAGCACGCGCTCGTCGACGAACGAGCGCACGGTGTCCTGAATCAGCCGCTGCTCCGGGGTAAGTTCGAAGTCCACCGCGCAAGTGTACGGACGCGAGCCCTCAAAAACCCTCCTGCGGCCGCACGAGCTCGTCCTGGGACTCGTCGCCGCGCTCTCGGTCGCCGCCCTCGCGTTCGACTCGGGAGGCTACGAGCCGACGAGCTGGGGTTGGAGCGCGATCGTACTGCTGCTCGTGAGCGCCGCGTCGCTCCTCGTCGGAGCACGGCGACTGGCCCCGCTCGAGCTGGCGCTACCGGTCTCGCTCGCCGCGTTCGCCGCGTGGCTGTGGCTGTCGCTCGCGTGGTCGTCGGACGTCTCGCAGACCGTCCGCGAGGGGGAGCGTGCGCTCCTCTACGTCGCAGCTGCGACAGCGCTGCTCTTGATCGGCCGGCGCTCGCGGGTCTTCGGCCTCGTCGCCTCGCTCGCGGCCGCGATCAGCGTCGTCAGCGCATACGCCCTGGCGACGCGCCTGTTCGACCCCGGTGGCGGCACCTACCAGGTCGTCTCGGTCGATCCACAGGCCGGGTTCAGGCTCGCGCGTCCGCTCGGCTACGCGAACGCGCTCGCGATCCTTGCCGTGCTCGGCATCCTGCTCGCGCTCGGCCTCGCGCTTCGTGCGCGCGCGCCGGCCGCCCGCGCAATCGCCTCCTCGGCCCTCGTCGTCCTCGCGCCCACGCTCTACTTCACCTACGGCCGCGGCGCCTGGATCGGGCTCGCGGCCGGGCTCCTCGCGCTGTTTGCCGTCGAACGAGAGCGGCTGGAGTTGCTCGCACGGGCGCTCGCGCTCGCCGCGGCGCCGGCCGTTGCCGTCCTTCTGGCCTCGCGGACGACAGCGCTCACCGCGGATCCGCGATCCGTCGCGGCGGCGACGCACGACGGGCGCCGGCTCGCCGTCGCGATCGCAGTGCTCGCCGCGGCGGCGGCGTTCGTACCGGCCGGCCTCGACCGGGTCGGCGCACGGCTCCAGCTAGGCCCTGCCGGGCGTCACCGGCTCCTGCTCCTCGTGACGCTGCTTGCGCTCGCCGCGGCCGCGGCCGCGGCCGCATACGCAGGTGGGCCGCAGGGCGCGCTGCGGCGCGCCTACCACGCCTTCAACGCGCCGGCGCCGCTCGTCGGCGAAGACGCGAGCAAGCGGCTGTTCAGCCTCTCCGGCAGCAACCGTTCCGAGTATTGGCGCGTGGCGTGGCGGGAGTGGGAGGACCACGCGGTGCTCGGCGGCGGGGGCGGCAGCTACCAGCGCTTCTGGCTCCGGCACCGGAGCGACGATCTTCCGGTCCGCGACGCCCACAGCCTCTACCTCGAGACGCTCGCGGAGCTGGGGCCGATCGGGCTCGCGCTCCTGCTCTGCGCGCTCGCCACGCCGCTCGTCGCCGTCGGCGTGGCCCGCGGCAGCCCCATCGCGGCCGGCGCGCTCGGCGCCTACGTCGCCTACCTCGTCCACGCCGGCATCGATTGGGACTGGGAGATGCCGGCTGTGACGCTGGCCGCGCTCGCGTGCGGCGTCGCCCTCCTGCTTGCCGCGCGAGGCGCGGACGTGCGTCCGCTGGGGCGGGCTTCCCGGCTCCTCGGCGTGGCCGCCGCGGCCGCGCTCGCCTGCGTCGCGCTCCTCGGCCTCGTCGGCAACCGTGCCGAGCTCGCATCTGCCGACGCGCTGGACGCGTCGCAGCTGCGGTCGGCGGCCGACGAGGCGCGGCTCGCGCGCCGGTGGGAGCCGTGGTCGGCGGCGCCGTGGCGGCTGCTGGGGGAGTCGCAGCTCCAGGCGGGCGACGTCGACGCAGCGCGCAGCAGCTTCCTGCGCGGGTTAGAGCACGACCGCGGCGACTGGGAGCTCTGGCTCGACCTCGCCCTCGTCAACCGGGGCGCCGGGCGACGGGCTGCGCTTGCCCACGTCGCCGAGCTCAACCCGCTCAGCTCCGAGCTTCGCCAGCTGAAGCCGCCTTAGAGGCACGGCGCAAGGTCGCCGCGACGGAGGGATCAACTTCGGCGACTCACGTGAGACCTCTACCCACAGGGGACCGCCCATGAAGAAACGGAGCACGATCGGACGTGCGCGCCTAATCGCCGCGGCAGTGGCTGTCGCCGCGGCCGGCGTCTTCGCGTCCGTCGGCATGGCCGGGTTCGGCACCGAGCTCGTCGGCTTGTCGCACCAGACGCCGACGACCGACCAGTACCCGGCAGGGAAGGTGACGATCTGTCACCACACCCACTCGCAGAAGAACCCGTTCGTGACGATCACCGTCTCGGAGCACGCCGTGGCCGCGCACGTTAGGAACCACGGCGACACGATCGGCCCGTGCCCTGAGCAGCCTCCGGCGGTGCCAGTCGCGCCCGCCAACCAGAAGTCGCACAAGCTGCACAAGGCGCACGTGGCGAAGCACAAGGCGACGAAGGCGAAGCTCCATCAGAACGGGAAGTCCAAGGCGAAGCACGAGAAGACCCACGCCAAGGACACGCCCAAGGGCGTCGGTCACAAGCCGACCTCCCCCACCGTCCACGACAAGGGCCAGGGCAAGACCAAGACGAAGACCCACGGTCCACCGGCCGACCGCGGACACGGCCAGGCGCAAGGCCCCGGCAAGACTCCGGGTGACCACGGCCAGGACAACGGCGACACGCACGGCAACTCCGGCAGCGGCGGCAACGGCAAGGGTAAGGACAAAGGCCACTAGCCAAACGACCGTCGTCTTCTGACCGCACGAGAGAGCCCCGCTGGTCGGGGCTCTCTCGTTAAGGTCGCCCGGATGGCGTCGACCGGACTGTACGACCGCCTCTCCGCCTTGCCGTTTGCGGTCGACTCGTACGCGCTCGAGCGGCTCGAGGAGCCGGTCACCCGCGGCTTCACCCGCGTCACGACCGTCGTGCACCTGCACGGGGGCGGGCAGGAGGGGGTCGGCGAGGACGTCACCTGGTACGCGGAGCACCACGACCGCGAGCAGGCCACCGGCGCCGTGCTCCCCCTCCGCGGCTCCTGGACGCTCCGGTCGTTCTCCGACGCGCTGGAGATGCCCGACACGCACCGCCGCTGGGCCTACGAGAGCGCGGCGCTCGACCTCGCCGTGCGGCAGGCGGGAACGAGCCTCGCCGAGGCGGTGGGGCGAGAGCCGCGGCCGGTGGCGTTCGTCATCTCGCCCGGGCTCGGCGACCCTCCCACGAGCCGCGTGGTGCGCCGCTGGCTGGAGCTCGAGCCGAGCCACCGCTTCAAGCTCGACCCCGCGGGCGATTGGAGCGACGAGCTGATCGCTGAGCTGGCCGCGACGAACGCCGTCGTCACGGCCGACTACAAGGCCTACTACCGCCCCGAGGACGGGCCGCCGCCCGACCCCGAGCTCTACCGCCGCATCGCCGAGGGCTTCCCGCGGGCGTACCTCGAGGACCCCGCGCTCACCGACGAGACCGACGCCGTGCTCGCGCCGCACCGCGACCGCGTGACGTGGGATGCGCCGATCCACTCGGTCGCCGACGTCGAGGCGCTGCCGTTCCAGCCGCGCGTGCTCAACTCGAAGCCCTCGCGCTTCGGCCGGCTGGAGGAGCTGCTCGCCTTCTACGAGCACTGCGCGGCGAACGGCATCGTGCTCTACGGCGGCGGGATGTTCGAGCTCGGGCCCGGCCGCGGACAGGTCCAGTACCTCGCCTCGCTCTTCCACCCCGACGGGCCGAACGACGTCGCACCGCGCCAGTACAACGCGCCCGAGCCTCGCCCGGGGCTCCCGCCGAGCCCGCTCCGGCCGGCGCCCGAGCCGGCCGGGTTCCAGTGGAACGAGGCCGCCGCTATTGTTTGACTGACCAGTCAATCAATGCGGAATGGCTACGACTGAGGCAATCGGCACCGGTGTCTCGTTCGCGCTGACGGACGAGCAGAAGGCCCTGCGCGAGCTCGCACACGAGTTCGCGGAGAAGGAGATCCGCCCCAGGGCGGCCGAGTACGACGAGCACCAGACCCACCCGGCCGACGTGATCGCGAAGGCGCACGAGGTCGGGCTGATGAACCCGCACATCCCCGAGGAGCTCGGCGGCGCGGGACTGGGCTCGATGGACGGCGCCGTCCTCGGCGAGGAGCTCTGCTGGGGCTGCTCCGGGATCGGGACGGCGATCGTGGCCAACATCCTCGGCGCCTTGCCGATGCTGATCGGCGGCACCGAGGACCAGCAGCGCGAGTGGTTGCCGCCGCTGCTCGAGGAGCCGCTCCTCTGCTCGTTCGCGCTGACCGAGCCGAACGCCGGCTCCGACGTGTCCGGGATTCAGACCACTGCGACCCGCCACGGCGACGACTACGTGATCAACGGGTCGAAGATGTTCATCACCAACGCGGGCCACGCCTCGTGGGTGATCCTCTTCGCCTCGACCGACAAGTCGGCCCGCCACCGCGGACTCTCCGCGTTCATCGTGCCGACCGACCTCGACGGGGTCGTGGTCGAGAAGCACCTCGACAAGATGGGCCAGCGCGCGACGGACACCTCGGCGCTCGCCTTCCAGGACGTCAAGGTGCCGGCGCGCAACCGCCTCGGCGAGGAGGGGCAGGGCTTCAAGATCGCGATGCAGACGCTCGACCACACGCGGCCGGGCACTGCGGCGGGCGCGGTCGGCGTGGCGCGGGCGGCCTTCGAGCACGCCGTCGAGTACTCGAAGGAGCGGGTGCAGTTCGGTCAGCCGGTCGCGATGAACCAGGGCGTCAACTTCCTGGTCGCCGACATGGCGGCGGAGATCGAGGCGGCGCGACTGCTGGTCTGGCAGGCGGCATGGCTGCTCGACCAGGGCAACCGCGCCACGCTGCAGTCGTCGTGCGCGAAGCGGTTCGCGGCCGACACCGCGATGAAGGTGACGACCGACGCCGTCCAGATCTTCGGCGGCTACGGCTACATCAAGGAGTACCCGGTCGAGAAGCTGATGCGGGACGCGAAGCTGTTCCAGATCTACGAGGGGACCTCGCAGATCCAGCGGCTCGTGATCGCCAAAGAGATCTTCCTGCCGCGGGGTTAGGCGTGAGCGTCGAGATCGACCTTTCCGGGCGAG
>JBJMJY010000044.1:0-6566 GCA_045806105.1 Gaiellaceae bacterium
TCGATCCCGGTCCGCGTGCTCCACACCCCCGGCCACCGGCCGGAGCACTGCTGCTTCCTCGTCGAGGGCCACCTGCTGACGGGCGACTCGCTGCTGATCGGCGACGCGGCCAGGCCGGACCTCGCCGTCGAGGCCCGCGAGGGCGCCGAGGACCTCTTCCACTCGCTCGAGCGGCTGGCGGGTCTGCCGGGCGAGACCGAGATCGACCCCGGCCATACCGGCGGCTCGCTCTGCGGCGCCGGTCTCAGCGGCGAGCGCGTCTCCACCCTGCAGGTCGAGCGGCTGGGCAACCAGGCGCTCGCGATCGGCGACGTGCACGAGTTCGTCGCCCACTCCGCCGGGATCGCCGCGCCCCGCCCACCCACGGTCGAGCGTGTGGTCGCGCTGAACCGCGGGCCGTTCCTCGCCGCGCAGCCGCCGCTGGAGCGGCTCGAGGCCGTGCAGGGGCAGCTGCTGGACGTGCGGCCGGCGGCGGCATACGCGGCGGGCCACGTGCACGGCGCCGTCAACGTGCCGCTCGAGGGTTCTTCCGTCGGCACGAAGGCGGGCTTCGTGCTCGACCACGACACGCCGATCACGATCCACGCGCGCTCGGTCGAGGAGGCCGAGGAGGGCGTGCGCCGGCTCCACGCCGTGGGGCTGTTGAACGTCGCGGGCTGGGTCGAGGAGCTCGACACGCCGGAGCGGGTCGAGCCGGTCGGCCTCGAGGAGCTGGAGGCGCTGCTCGAGCAGGACGCGGTCGAGGTCGTCGACGTGCGCGAGAAGGACGAGCGCGATGAGGGTTACATCGCCGGCAGCCGCCACATCCCGTACCGGCTCGTGCGGGCGTACCTGGACGAGCTGCGGAACGGGAAGCCGGTGGTGACGATCTGCTCGTCCGGCCCGCGCGCGGGTGTCGCCGCCAGCGTGCTGGCCGCAGAAGGCGTCGACGCGCGGCCCGTGCTCGAGGGCGGGGTCGATGCGTGGCAGGAGCACGGGCACCCGCTCACCGCGTTCAGGCGCTGCGGCTCAGGCTGAGGCGCGGCGCAGGGCCTCGCCCTCGGCGGCCCAGGCGCTCGCGCCGAGCCGGGCGAAGACGGGTAGCGCCAGCTCGAGCTGCCGGTCGGCCTCCGCGCGGTGGCCCTGGCGCACGAGCTCCCCGGCCGCGCGCAGCCGCCCGTGGGCCTCGTCGGGAACGGAACCGATGCCCGCGAAGACCTCGGCCGCCGCCGCGAGCTCGTTCGAAGCGATCAGCCGGGCGGCCTCGTGCCACGGCGTCGCGCCCAGCGCATCGTCGCGGAGGGCGGCGAGCACTTCCTCCTCGCGCCCGAGCTCCCGGAAGACCCAGGGAGCGACCGCGAGCTCGTGGGGCTGCCGAATGCCCGTCGCGTGCCAGACGTCCACCAGCTCGTCGGCGAGCGCGCTTGCCGCGGCGCGCTCGCCGATGGCCAGCGACGCTTGCGCTTCGTAGGCCAGCGACGGGTTGAGCGTCTGCGGATCCCTCGCCGGGCGCGACACCAAGGTGGCGCGGCGCGCCTCGGCGACTGCAGCTTCTCGCTCCCCGCGGGCCAGCAGGATCGCGGACTTGATGTTGCGGCAGGCGCCCTCCATGTAATGGCCCGACGCCTCGTCGATCCGCGCCAGGTAATCCGCGACCGTGGCGAGCGACTCCTCCCACCGCCCCTCCCAATGGGAGTGGAAGACGTGCTCTGCCTCCTGCCAGAGGATGAAGCTCGTCACGCCGAGCCGCCGCGCGAGGATGCGCCCCTGCTCGTGGAGCTCGCCCGCCCGCCGGAGATCGCCGAGCAGGACGTTCATCCATGTGAGGTTCGCCGCCGCGGAGACCTCCTCGTACGAATGGACGGACGCCCCGACGGCCATCGCCTGCTCGAGATCCTGGATCCCGCCGGGATCGCCGCCGACGACGCGTGAGACGCCGATCGTGTTGAGGTTTCGCGAGCGGACGGCCGCAAGTCCCAGCTCTTCCGCCAGCCGCAGCGATTCGGTCGCGAACGCGATCGCCCGCTCGAAGTCGTCCGCCATCATCACCGCCCGCGCGAATTCCTGCAGCACGAAGGCCTTCGCCGGCGACGGCCCGCGCGACTCGACGAGCTCGCGTGCCCGCTCGAGATGGCCCAACCCCCGGTCGCGATCGCCGCGGTTGAGCCAGACCCCGGCCATCCGGGCCTGCGCCTCGGCCGCCGCCTCGATCTTGCCGGCACGGAGCAGGCCCTCGGTCGCCTCCGTCAGCACGGCGTCGTCGAGCGCGAGGTCGTCGACCCGGCTCCTCGCGTACGCCAGCAGCAGCTCGGGGCGCTCCTCGTCGTCCGGCGGCCACAGCTCGAGCGCGGCATCGTACAGGCGCGCCGCCGCGGGGAACGCACCGAGCGCGTAGGCGCGCCCTCCCGCGTCCCGAGCCGCGAGCCGGGCGCGCGCGACGAGCTCCGGTGGCTCGTCCGCGCCCGTGGCGCGGCGCAAGTCCAGCGCTTCGAGGTAGTGGTGCGCGAGCATCTCCGCGTGGTCCTCGGGGCGGCCGAGCGCCTCGATCCAGACCGCCGCCCGCTCGTGCCGCTCGGCCCGTGTGCTCCTCGGGATCTGGCCGTAGGCAACGTCGCGCACGAGCAGATGGCGAAAGGCGTACTCGTCCTCTCCGCCAACCGACGATCGCCGCTCCCGCCGCACGAACTCCTTGCGCTCGAGGGCATGCAACCGCTCGTCGCCCACGTCGCGCTCGATGCCGCCGATCGCCCGCGCGGCGCCGGCCCAGAAGACCTTCCCGAGCACCGATGCGTCCTGGAGCAACTGCTTCTCGTCGGGAGGGAGCCCGTCGAGCCGCGCGGCGATGATCCCCTGGACGTTCTCGGGGAGGGGGAGCTCCTCGTGCCTCCCCACCTCGGCGAGCAGGCGCGCGAACTGCTCCGCGTAGAGCGGATTTCCACCCGCGCGCGCAAGCAGCGTCGTCTGCACCTCGGCGGGGAGCACCGATCGCTGCAGGAGACTCCCGAGCAGGCGCGCGGTCTCCTGCTCCGAGAGCGGGGAGATGGACAACGTCAAGGCGTTCGGCTTGCCGCCGCCCCAGCCGGGCCGCCGCTCGAGCAGCTCCGGGCGCGCGGTGCAGATGACGAGCAGTGGGACGCCCGCGCTCCAGTCGACGAGGTGGTCGACGAAGTCGAGCAGGTCATCGTCGGCCCAGTGGAGATCCTCGAACACAAGGACCGTCGGATGGGTGTCGGCGAGGCCCTCGAAGAACTGCCGCCAGGCCCCGAAGCGCTCGGCCCGGTCGCCGCCGGCGTCACCGTCGGCTGTGAGGCCGATCAGCGGCCGGAGGTTCTCGAGCAGCCGCTCGGCGCCCTCGACGTGCAGGCCCGCGAGTGTCTCGGCCAGCTTTCGCTCGGCATCCGCCGGCGAGTCGGTGTCGAGGATGCCGGCGTGCGCCTTCGCCATCTCCGCGAGCGCCCAGTAGGTGATCCCCTCCCCGTAGGGCAGCGAGCGTCCCTGCCGCCAGAAGATGAGCTCCTCCTCGGCATCCGCGACGCGCGAGAGCTCGTAGACCAGGCGGCTCTTGCCGATCCCGGGGACGCCGACGAGCGTGACGAGCTGGGCCGCGCGCTCCTCGCGGGAGCGGCCGAGCGCATCGGTCAGGAAATCCAGCTCGCGGCGGCGCCCGACGAACGCGGCGCCGGTCTGCACGACGTCCACGCCGAAGCGCGATCGCGCTTCGCGCGCCTCCCAGACTTGCACTGGCTCCGCCTTTCCCTTTGCCTCGACCGGCTCGACCTCGCGGTAGTCGATGCGCTGCCGGGTCGCGCGGTAGGTCGTCTCGTCCACGAGCACGCCGTCGACCGGCGCCGCGCTCTGGAGCCGGGCCGCCGTGTTGACGACATCGCCGGCCACCATCCCTTCGCCTTCTGAGGGCGACGCGCCGAGCGTGACCAGTGCCTCGCCCGTCGTCACCGCAACGCGCACCTGGAGACGCCCGTCCTCGACGATCGCGTCCCGGATCGCGAGCCCCGCCCGCACCGCGCGCTCGGGGTCGTCCTCGTGCGCGACCGGAGCGCCGAACACGGCCATTACGGCATCGCCGATGAACTTCTCGACCGTACCTCCATGGCGCTCGAGCTCGCTGCGGAGGCGCGCGTAGTAAGGCGAGAGCGTGGCCCGCACGTCCTCAGGGTCGAGCTTCTCGGCGCGCGAGGTGAAGCCGACGAGGTCGGCGAAGAGCACCGAGACGACCTTTCGTTCCTCGCGTGTCTCCCGGGGCGCTTCGAGCCGCGCGCCGCACGCGGAGCAGAAGCGCGCGTCGTCCGCGTTCTCCCGCCCGCACTCCGGACAGACGAGCATCGGCCTAGCGCAGCCGCTCGACGGTGTAGCCGAGGCTGCGCAGGGTCTCCAGCAGCACCGCGCAGTGGTGCTCGTCGCGCATCGCCAGCGTGAGCTCGATCTCGCTCTCGTAGACCGGTACGTCCATGCCCTCGCGATGGTGGTCGACCGAGATCACGTTCCCGCGCTCCTGCGCGACAAGCTGCAGCAGCTTGAGCAGCTCGCCGGGGCGGTCCTGGACGCGGCTGCGCAGGACGAGGTAACGGCCGGCGTTGGTCAGCCCGTGTCGCATGACCGAGATCAGCACCGTCGGGTCGATGTTGCCGCCTGAGAGGAGCGCGACCGCCGGGCCCTCTCCACCCGCCTTGCCCGCGACCAGCGCCGCGACGCCGACCGCGCCCGCTCCCTCGACGACGAGCTTCGAGCGCTCGAGCAGCAACACGATCGCCTCGACGATCTCGTCGTCGGTCACCGAGACCAGGTCGTCGAGCACATCCTCGAGGATGGCGCCGGTCGTCTCGCCGACCTGCTTGACCGCGATCCCGTCGGCGATGGTCGGCCCCTCGAGCCCGGCCTGCACCCCGACGATCCGGATCCCCGGCTTTACCGCCCGCAGCGCCAGCGCGATGCCGGACGCGAGGCCACCGCCTCCGACCGGGAGCACGACCGTCTCGGCGCCCGGAACCTGCTCGGCCAGCTCGAGCCCGATCGTTCCCTGGCCCGCGATCACCCTCTCGTCCTCGTAGGGGTGGACGAAGGTCGCGCCGGTGTTCTCCGCGTGCTTCAACGCCGCCGCCAGCGCGTCCTCGAAGAGCGCGCCGACGAGCTCCGCGGTCGCGCCGTAGGTCTTCGTCGGCTCGACCTTCGCCATCGGCGCGTCCTGCGGCATGAAGACCGTCGCCTTCACGCCCTCCTCGCGCGCAGCCCAGGCGACCGCCTGGCCGTGGTTGCCCGCGCTCGCCGCCACGACGCCGGCGCGCCGCTCCTTGTCGGAGAGCGTCGCGATCTTGTTCACCGCGCCGCGCACCTTGAACGAGCCGGTGCGCTGCAGGTTCTCGGTCTTCAGCCAGACCTCGCGGCCGAGCCGCGTCGACAGCGTCTCGGTGCCGTAGACCGGCGTCTCGCGTGCGACCCCCTCGAGGCGCGCCCGCGCCTCTTGGATCTCGCTAAGGCCCGGCGCCGTCTTCGTCTTCAAGCTTGAACACCTCTCTCATGATCTCCCGAACTGCCGTCAGGGGGTCCAGCTTCCGTGACTGCACCTCGTCGAGCAAGCGGCGCAGCGCCTCGTCTCCGGCCACCGCGCGCTCGAGGTGCGCCTTCGCGCGCGCGGACGCGACCGCGAAGACCTCGCCCGCGAGGTTCTCGCGGCGGCGCTGCTCGAGCCGGCCGTCGCTCTCCAGGAACGCGCGGTGCGCCTCGACCTGCTCCCACAGCTCCGCGACGTTCTCGCCGCGCATCGCCTCCGTCAGGACGATCGGCGGCTTCCACGCGCGCTCGGTGTCGAGCGAGAGCACCGAGCGCACCTCGTTCAGCATCGTCTTCGCCGCCGGGTGGTCCAGCTTGTTGATCGCGATCACGTCGGGGATCTCCATGATCCCGGCCTTCAGCGCCTGGATCGAATCGCCCGAGCCGGGCATCAGCGCGAGCACGACGGTGTCCGCGATCGAGAGCACCCCGACCTCGCTCTGTCCCGTCCCGACCGTCTCGAGGAAGACGACGTCCTTGCCGGCTGCGTCGAGCACGAGCAGCGCCTGCAACGTCGTCTCCGACAGGCCACCGGGGTGACCGCGTGTGCCCATCGAGCGAATGAAGACCTCCGGGTCGAGGAAGTGGTCGGTCAGCCGGATCCGGTCGCCGAGCAGGGCACCCTGGGTGAACGGGCTGGAAGGGTCGACCGAGATGACGCCGACCTTCTCGTCCCGGCCGCGAGCGAGGCGCACGAGCGACGACACGAGCGTCGACTTCCCCACGCCGGGGGGACCGGTCACGCCGACGGCGTGGGCGTGTCCGGTTTCCGGATAGAGGTCGGACACGACCTCGTAGGCGAGCGGGTCACCGTTCTCGACGAGCGTGATCGCACGGGCGAGTGCGCGCGGATCGCCGCCGCGGACGCCTGCTCCTAGCGTCTCGCGCGTCCAGTCACGGCGTCCGGCCACGAGGGCAGATGCTACGCGGCCTGCTGGCGGGGCAGCTCGGCCTCCGCCGGGATGCCGCGCGAGAGCACGAGCGCCGTGAATCCACCGGCACCGAGCAGGGCCGCCGCCACC
>JBJMJY010000045.1:0-14192 GCA_045806105.1 Gaiellaceae bacterium
CGCCCGGGAGGGCCGGGCGGTCAGCGCGTGATCTTCGAAGTCTTTCGGTTGGAGCGGAAGGGGCAGCCGTTCCAGCACGCCGGCTCGATCGCCGCGCCCGACGAGAGGTTCGCAGATTGGTACGCGCGGGAGCAGTACGGCCGCCGCGGCGAGTCGGTCGCCTTGTGGGTCGTTCCACGCGACCAGATCCATGAGATCGACGAGTTCGTCGACGAGCTCCAGCGGAACTACCACCGCGTCGACGGCTATCCGCTGAAGGAGAAGCTGAAGGAGGCGCGTGAGCGAGCGGGAACGGCTCCTCCTGCCGATCGCTGACGACGAGCTCGTCCTCGGCTGGCGGAACTCCGAGTGGACCGGCATCGCGCCGTTCCTCGAGGAAGATGTCGCGTTCTCGTCGATCGCGCAGAACGAGATCGGGCACGCGCGGGCGCTGTACGAGCTCGCCGCCCGGGACCTCGGCACGGCCGCCGACGAGCTCGCGTTCGACCGGCAGCCGGCGGAGTACCGCTGCTGCGAGCTGGTCCAGCTGCGCCTTCCGGAGTGGGAGCGCACGATCGCGCGGCACGTGCTCTACGAGCAGGCCGACGCCGAGCGGCTCGAGCGCCTGAAGGCCTCCGACGATCCGGAGGTCGCGGGCCTCGCGGCGAAGATCGACCGCGAGGAGGCCTACCACCGGCTGCATGCCGAGATGTGGGCGGAGCGGCTGAAGGAGGAGCCGCGCTTCGTCGCCGCCCTCGACGAGCTGCGCCAGCTCGCCGCCGCGGTCGTCGACCCCGCGCTGCGCGACGGCCACACCGGCGAGCTGGAGCCGCTCTGGGACGAGATGACGAGCGTGCGCCGCTCGCAGCCTGCGGGGACCGTGTGGTAAGGCGCCGACTGGGCGGCGCAGGCCGTAGAGGCCGTACGGGCTCTGCCCGTGCGGCCGTCTTAACCGAGGCGCAGGTCTGGGAAGCGCTGGCCGAGGTCCCGGACCCGGAGATCCCGGTGATCTCGGTCGTCGACCTCGGCGTCGTCCGCGACGTGCGGGTCGAGGACGAGCGGGTGCACGTCGAGTTCACGCCGACCTTCCTCGGCTGCCCGGCGCTCGAGACGATGCGCGACCAGATGGCCGAGCGGATCGCGGCGCTCGGCGCCGAGCCGGAGGTCGAGATCGTGCTCGACGACTCCTGGTCGACTGACCGCATCACGCCGGAGGGCCGCGAGAAGCTGCGCGAGTCGGGGTTCGCCCCGCCGACGCCGCGCGCCCCGGAGGGGCCGCAGCTCGTCCAGCTCCAGTCGAACGGCTTCCGCTGCCCATATTGCGGCTCGCGGGAGACGACGCTCGAGAACATCTTCGGCCCGACCCCGTGCCGCTCGCTGCGCTACTGCCGCGACTGCAAGCAGCCGTTCGAGCAGTTCAAGACGATCTAGGAGGCATTGGCGGAGCGGCGCTCAGTGGCACTCGCCGGTGCCCGAGTCCGTGAAGACCCCGCCCTCCGACGGCTCGAACTCCCAGGCGTAAGCGGTCTCCAGCAGCATCAGCCGGAGGACGCCGAAGGACGTGTCGTCCATGTTCTCCTGGTTCGCAAGCGGCGGCCCGAGCAGGTGGTGGCTGACACCGCCGGTGCCGACGACGAACTCGCGGATGCCTCGTTTGGGATCGGCCGCGCCCAGCGGGGCCTGCGGCGCGAAGCGCTGGTAGTTGTGCGCGTGGCCGTTGAGGACGACGTCCGCCCCCGCCTTGTACAGGTCCTGCCACAGGGGCTGCACCGCGGTCGTCGCCGTGCCCGCCGTCGACGAGAAGAGCGGGTGATGAAAGTACGCAAGCGTGCAGCGCGTGCGGTGCTGGGCGAGGTCGCTCCGCAGCCACGTCTCCTGCGCGGAGCCGGGGTGGCAGGCGACGAAGCGGCAGTTGCTGTTGAGCACGACGACGTGCCAGCCGCCGAGCTCGTAGCTGTAGTACCCCGCCCCGGGGAGACCGGCGAGCGTCGCCCAGTAGTCGAAGTACGGGGCCGCGCCGGGCGTGGCGTAGTCGTGATTGCCGGCCGCCGGGCGGGTCCGGGCGCGAAAGATGCCCCAGCTCGGGTCGTAGCAGTCCGCGACCTCGTCGGCCGTGCCGCGGGGGTACGCGAGGTCTCCGAGGGCGGCGATCGTCGCCGGCACGCCGGCCAGGAGCGCCGCCGTCGCCTCGTCCCCGCCCGACCTGCACGAGGCGATGTCGCCGGCCGCGAGCACCAGCGGCGCGATTCCGAGACGGAGCCGCGGCCTCGACGGCGTCTCGCGCGAGGCGATGGAGACCGAGCCCCGCGTCGCGACGAGTGCGAGCTGCACGGCGCCCGGTCCCCGCATCGCTGAACTGACGTCGAACGACGTCCAACCGCGCCGCGCTGAGCCCCTTGCCACCACGCGCCCCAAGGCGGGTGCGGTCCGGAGGCGGAGCGTCCGCTCGCTCCAGCGCCCTCGCGTGATCGCGCGTACCTGCACGCTCGCCCGGCCGGAAGTCACGAGCACGCGGAGGTCCGCGGAGCCGACGCCCCCACGAAGCCCGCCGACGTGAAACCGAAGGTACGCTCGGCTGCGCGGGTCGGCGCGGAGCTGCAACGCCTGAGCACGGCCGTAACTCGCAGTCGGCGCATCCGCGCTGACGTATCCGTCTGCGACCGGCGTGAATACCTGCGACGGAAGCGCGGCGACCGCTCTCGGGGGGTACGAGCCGCCCAACGCGATCGCGCTGACGACCGCTGCGGCGGCGAGCGTTCGTCCATCCACCGAGCCGAATCTAGCTGAGGCGCCTACGGCGAACCCGCGCACCGACGGCGCCGATGCCGACGAGAAGCAGCGCAATCGGCAAGAGCAGCGCAAGGCTGAGCCAGATCGGCCAGGGCTCGCCCTTGTTCGCGTCCGGATACCCAGCGGGAACCGCGAGCGCCACCGCCACGACCGGGAACGCCAGCGCCCACCAGCGCCCGACGAGCAGGCCGGCGCCGACCTGCACTCCCGCCAGGACCAGAAGAAGCGCAAGATCGGCCTCGGGTTGCCCGTAGAAGAGCTGCCGCTCCCCCACCACGTAGATCCAGACCCCCATGGCGGTGAGGTAGGCGACCGCCCCGATCACGGCGCGAGCGCTCAATGGCCACCGGCCAACCCGAACCAGGCCATCACCCACGCACAGGCATAGGCCGGCAGAACGAGGAGGATCGGCAGCGCGAACGCGAGTCGCCTCGGAAGGAGGCCGCGCACCACGCACGCCAACGCAAAGCCACCTGCGAGCGTCATTCCGACCACGACGAGAGCAACCGGCCCACCGCCGCCGCGGGTCGCGTGCTCCCAGCGCGACACCGAGTCCTGGTAGTAATCGTCGTTCGCCGCAGCGAGGAAGCCGAGCCACGTCGCGCCCGCCGCAAGCACGAAGCCCGTCACGAGATGCGGGATGCTCGACGGTGTGTATCTCACTTGTGCTATGATAGCATCCCTGCGATATGAGCGCTGACACCTTCGAGAAGCTGCGCGCCCGGCTCGCGCACGTCGACGCCGATCAGGGCTGGTTCTTCGCGCAGATCGCGCAGCAAGTGGCCGAGCAGCGCAAGGCGCACGGCCTGTCGCAGCAGGAGCTCGCCGAGCTGACGGCGACGACCCAGTCGGCGATCGCGCGCCTCGAGTCGGGCGGCCGCCCGCCGAGGATCGACACGCTGCTACGGATCGCCGAGGCGCTCGACTGCGAGCTTCTGGTCGAGCTCAGGCGCCGCTAGGCCTGCACGCCGACGTTGAAGCTCGGGTACCTGCCGGTCAGGAGGAGCACGTAGGCGTAGGTCTGCGTCTCGACGCGGATCGCGAGCGCCGCGAAGTTCCGCAGCCCTTCGGGCACACGGCCCATGACCAGGGCGATGAACCAGCTGAAGATCGCGAGCAGCTGCGAGAGGTTCGAGAGGATGTTCGTCAGCAGCAGTGCCGGGATCGCGAGGATCAAGCGGAAGAAGACCGTCAGCCGGTTCTGGGGCTCCGGCGGGTCGATCTCCAGGTCGATGGGGTACGTGCCCTCGCGGCCGGTGAAGGGTGGATAGGGGTCGGCGACGAGGAGCGTGTAGGCGCGGACGTGCGTCGTGTAGCGCAGAAAGGTCGCCAGGAAGTTGTGCACGCCGTCGGGCGAGCGGCCCATGAAGAGCGTCGCGAACCAGTTGACGATCCAAGCTAGGACCGCGATCACGCCCCAGAGGACCGCCCACAGGAAAAGTGGGATCGCGAGGATCAAGCGGAAGAAGACCGTCAGCCGGTTCCGCTGCAGGTCGTCGTTGACGACGAGGCGAATCGGGTGCTGGGTCGACGTAGTGCCTGCCGTGGTGGCTTCCATGTGGCTCCCTTCTAGCGGCCTTCGAAGCGCGGTTCCCGTTTCTCGAGGAACGCGGCGACTCCTTCGGCGAAGTCGTGGGTGCGGGTGGCGACGGCCTGGAGCTGCGCCTCGAGCTCGAGCTGCTCCTCCACCGTCGCATGCTCGGCGTGGTCGAACAGGCGCTTCGTGAGGGCGATCCCGAGCGTCGGCAGCGCGGCCAGCTCGGCTGCCAGCCCGGCCGCGCGGGCAAGGAGGCCGTCGCCCTCGACCACCTCGGACACCAGGCCCCACGCGTGCGCCTCGGCCGCGGTCAGGCGGCGTCCCGACGTCATCCACTCGAACGCGCGGGCGGTGCCGAGCAGGCGCCGGACGAAGTACGTGCTGCCGGAGTCGGGCACGAGCCCGATGTTGATGAAAGCCGGCACGAACGTCGCCTCGTCGGAGGCGACGCGCACGTCGCAGGCGCACGCGAGCGAGAGGCCGGCACCGGCGGCCGGGCCGTTCACCGCGGCGATCACCGGCTTCTCGAGCGCGCGGATCGCGAGGATGTTCGGGTGGTAGTTGCCGCGCAGGCGCTCGCCGATATTGCCCGGCGCCTCGCGGAACTCAGTCAGGTCCTGGCCGACGCAGAAGCCGCGGCCTGCGCCGGTGATCACGACCGCCCGCACGTCGTCGGCGCGGGCGTCCTTGAGCGCGGCGCCGAGCGCGCGGTGCAGGTCGACGTTGAAGGCGTTGAGGACGTCTGGCCGGTTGAGCGTGATCGTGAGAACGGCGCCCTCGCGCGTGGTCTCGACCTCCGCCATCCGCCGCAGCCTACAACCGCGTTGCTAGCTTCGACTCGTGGCCGGGTTGACGTACGTCTCGTCGGAGGAAGAGGCGCTCGACGCCTACTCGCGCGCGGTGATCACCGTGGCAGAGCGGCTCGCGCCGTCCGTGGCGAACCTGCGAGTCAGGCACCGGCGCGGCCTGGGCGGGGGCAGCGCCGTGGTGATCACGCCCGACGGGTTCCTCGTGACGTCGGCGCACGTCGTCGCGGGGAGCCGCAACGGCGGTCGCGCCACGTTCGTGGACGGCCGCGAGTTCTCGTTCTCGATCGTCGGTGCCGACCCACACGCCGACCTCGCGGTGCTGCGGGCCGAGGCTGACGACCTCGTGCCGGCGGAGCTCGGCGACGCGGAGCGGCTGCGGGTCGGGCAGCTCGTCGTCGCGATCGGCAACCCGAACGGATTCGCGGGATCGGTGACCGCCGGCGTCGTCTCGGCGCTCGGGCGCTCGCTGCCGACGCAGAGCGGCCGGATAGTGGACAACGTGATCCAGACCGACGCGGCGCTCAATCCCGGGAACTCGGGCGGCGCGCTCGCGGACGGCTCGGGGCGCGTGATCGGGATCAACACCGCGGTCGCGGGCGTCGGCCTCGGACTGGCCGTGCCGGTCAACGACGCGACGCGGCAGATCGTCGGCGCGCTGATGACCGAGGGCCGGTTCCGCCGCGCGTACCTCGGCATCGCGGGCGGCGCTCGGCCCTTGCCCCCGCGTCTGGCCCGCGAGCTGGGCCGCGAGGCCGGCGTCGAGGTCGTGCAGGTCGTCGAGGGCTCGCCCGCGGCGCGCGCGGGGCTGCGGCCCGAGGACCTGATCGTCGAGCTCGACCGCTCGGCCGTGACGGACGTCGCCGACATCCAGCGGCTGATGGTCGTCGAAAAGATCGGCGCGCCGGTGCCGGTGCGCGTCCTGCGCGAGGGCCGAGAGCTCGAGCTCGCGCTCGTGCCGGCCGAGCTCGACGGCTAGAGCGGCCCGCTCAGCTGGCCCGTGTGCCGCTCGTGGGCCGCGAGCTCGAACACGACCTGGGCCACGAGCAAGGCGGCGAGGAGCCAGAGGACGACGACCGGCGAAAGGACGGCCGAGAGCGCCGCGAGAACTCCCGCCACGGCGGCGGTCACCAGCCGCAGGACGACATCGGCGTCCACGAGCGTGGGCGGCGTCGCGAGCTGGATCGTCGCTAGCCCGGTCATGCAGAGCGCCGTTCCCGCAGCCGCGATCCAGCCGATGTCGTCGTACTTCGGCCCCGGCTCGACCGAGAAGATCGCGAGCTTCGCGCCGACCCCGAGAGCGGCGATCCCGGCCGCGACGAAGTAGTGCGCGTAGACGAACGTGATCCCGCTGCGCACGTTGCGCGTGACCACCGCAGCCGCGTCGAGAAAGTCGAAGTAGAGCCACCAGATCGCCGCAGCAGTCAGAAAGCCGGCGAACGCCACCGAGCCGGACAGCACCGTCCAGCTGGTTTCCGTCGTCCCCAGTACGACCCCGAGTACCGACTCGCCCAGGACGATGATGATGAGCAGGCCGAAGCGCTCGGGGACGTGCCTCGGGTCGACCGGGAAGCCGCGCAACAGCCGCCACACCTTGATCGGAGCGACATGCTCGAGCGCCAGCGCGACTGCCCAGAAGAGGTACTTCCAGGGCACCGGGACGGCGAGCGAGATCAGCCAGTCGACGACGGCGAGGCCAAACATCAGGATGAACCAGCGGGCGACCGGGCGCGCGATCTCGACGTCGCGGTAGACCCGCACGTAGAGGACGATCAGGATCAGGCGCACCGAGACGTACGCGAGGACAAATGCGTTCTGACCCCCGTGCAGCGCGTCCGGGACCGTGCTCGCCAGTCCGGCGACGGCGAACATCCCGAGCAGCGTCAGGAGCCGGTAGACGAGGTCGTCCGTGTCGAACCGGGTCGCGTAGAACGTGAAGCCCGCCCAGGCCCAGCCGATCGGCAGGAAGAGCGCGAGGTAGCGCCCGAAGCCGGCGGCGGTCGGGTCGGCGCTGAGGGTCGACGCGACCTGGGCGATCGCGGCGACGAAGACGAGGTCGAGGAAGAGCTCGAGCCAGGTCGCGCGGCGGTCCTCGTCGGCCTCGAGCGTTCGCAGTCGCGGCGGCTCGAGGAAGCGCGCGAGCGTCGCCAACGGCGCTAGCGGCGTCGGCGCACGAGCGACCAGACGGCGAGGACCCCGAGCGCCGAGACGACTTGCCAGCCGAGGACCATGCGCTGGACGTCGATCGCCGGCTTCCACTTCACCTCGCCATCGGACCCGATCACGTAGGCGCCGACAGGCCGAGCCATCAGGCCGAAGCCACCACCGCCGTTGTTCTCGTTGTCGCCTCCTCCGCCGCCGCCTCCGCGGACGGATGCGGCCGGGATCACCGTCACGCGTTCGCCCTCTACCGGCTCCCCGTAGACCCGCTTTGCGGAGATCGCGTCCTGTGCTCCTCTGAGCAGCTCGTCGACGTTTGGCATGGCTACCTCCCCTTGAACTCGGGCTTGCGCTTCTCGGTAAACGCCGTCAGGCCCTCCTTGGCGTCCTCGCTCGCGAACACGAGGTAGAGCGCGCGGCGCTCTGCCTCGAGGCCGGTGGCGAGAGTCGTCTCGAACGCGCGGTCGACCGATTCCTTTGCCAGGCGCGTGGCCACCGGCCCCTTCTCGGCGATGTCGCGCGCGACGCGCTTGGCCTCGTCGAGCCAGGCCTCCTTCGCGACGACGCGCGCCACGAGGCCGGCCGCGCGCGCCTCGCGTGCCGAAAGTCGGCGGCCGCTCAGGATCACGTCCATCGCGAGCGCCTTCCCGACGGCGCGGGTCAGCCGCTGGGTTCCGCCGGCGCCGGGGATGATCCCGAGCCCGGTCTCGGGCTGGCCGAACTGCGCGGTCTCGGAGGCGACGATCAGGTCGCAGCTGAGCGCGAGCTCGCAGCCGCCGCCGAGGCAGAAGCCGGAGACGGCCGCGACGAGCGGCGTCCAGAGGCCGCGGATCGCGTCCCAGCGCTCGACGCGGCGCTGGTAGTAGAGGTCGATCGCGGAGGCCTGCGCGAGCTCGCCGATGTCGGCGCCGGCCGCGAACGCGCGCTCGTTCCCGCCGAGCACGATCGCGCGGATCGCCTCGTCGCGGTCGAGCCCTTCGAGCGAGCGGACGAGCTCATCCATCAACGCGTCCGAGAGCGCGTTCAGCTGCTGCGGGCGGTTGAGCAGAACGACCGCGATCGCGCCGTCGCGCTCGACGAGAACGAGCGGCTCAGCCATGTCCGCGCCCCCGAACAGGGACAGTCACTGCGTCTGTCCCTGCGTCTGTCCCTGCGTCTGTCCCTGGGTCTGTCCCGGGGTCTGTCCCTGGGTCTGTCCCTGGGTCTGTCCCCCGTTGGGTCACTTCTTCTCCAGGAAGCGCTCGATTGCGGCCTTCGGCTCCTCCGTTGCCATCGACAGGGCGAGCCAGTCGCGCGCGTGGTTGATCGTCTCGTGCCAGGCGAGGTCGCGCCAGAAGTTGAGGTGCTGCTTCGCGTAGCGCGTCGTCTGGGGCAGCTTCCGCGCGAGGTTGTCGACCACCGCGTCGACCTTGCCGTCGAGCTCCGCCGCCGGCACGGCCCAGTTCACGAGCCCCCACTCCGCCGCCTTCGCGGCCGGGATCTCCTCGCACATCAACACGATCTCGCGCGCGCGCCGGTCGCCCACCATGATCGTCAGCCACTGGGTCGCACCGCCGGCCGGCACCGAGCCGTGCTCCGGACCGACATGGCGGATGAACGCGTCTTCCACCATCACCGCGAGGTCGCACGCCATCTGCAGCTCGTTGCCACCGCCGACCGCGATGCCGTTGATGCGCGCCAGCGTCGGCTTGCCGATCTCGCGCAGGCGGTCGTGCATGTCCTTGAAGGCGCCGAACCACTTCCAGTACTCGGTGGGGTTGCCGAGGTACTCCTCCGCCCACGAGCGCAGGTCGGCGCCGACGCAGAACGCGCGGCCGGCACCGGTCACGACGACCACGCGAATCGAGTCGTCCCACGACGCGTCCTCGCATGCGCGCGCGATCTCGCGCAGCATCCGGAAGTCGAATGCGTTCAGCACCTCGGGCCGGTTGAGCGTGATCGTGGCCCGCGGCGGGTCCTTCTCGTAGACGATCCGCTCGAACCCCAGCTCCTCGGGCGAGAACGGCCGCGGCGCGTCGGGCTGCCGCTCGCTCACGAGACGTCGGCGAAGAGGACGTGGAAGCGGCCGCCCATCTCCATCGCGTCCTTGCCGGTCGCCATGAACTCCTCGCCGCGCGCCGCGTCCTTGAACGCGTCGCGGTCGGGGAACTCCCACTCGGCGTAGTACGCGTACGGCGGCTCGCCCATCGGCGCGCCGAAGACCTTGCCGTGGCGGAACGTCCCGCCCGGGACCTGCCGGCAGAGCTCGGCGTGCTGCTTGTACCGCTCGGGATCCGGCTCGCTCTCGTAGAGCACGAAGGCCCTGACCATCCAGCACTCTCCCTTCCTGTCGGACGCAGCGGAGCCTAGCTCCCGAAGCCGCATCGGGCGTCCCATGACTCTTGGTGCAAGGCGGCCGCAGCCGCTGACCTACTGCGGCGGCCGTGTGGCTGCCGACCGGGTAGCAAGGCACGTAGCAGCGACAACGCGAGGGGCGGCCCAGCCGGCCCTCTCCGTGTCCGAGGCCCCTGCGATGCTCGCCGCGCCGTGAACGCCGTCGTCGTCGCCTTCGCCGTCCTCGCCGGAGTCGCCGGCTCCGTGCAGGTGGCGGTGATGGCAAAGCTGGGCGACCGGGTCGGCGCGCTGGGCGCGCTCGCGTGGGCGACGTCGCTCGCCGCGCTGCTCGCGATCGCCCTGATGCTCGTCGCGCGGCAGAGCTTCGGCGAGTTCGCAGCGGCCGCCCGCGAGCCGGTCTGGCTCTGGAGCGGCGCGCTGATGAGCATCATCATCGTCCTCGCGATCACCGTCGCCGGCTCGAGGATCGGCGTGATCGCGACCGTCTCGGTGCTGCTGGCCGGCCAGTTCGCCGCCGGCGCGGCGATCGACCGCTGGGGGCTGCTCGGCGCCGAGCGGATCGGCGTCAGCTGGTGGCGGATCTTCGGGATCGTGATGCTCGGCATCGGCGCCGGCCTGACGCTGAAGCGCTAGCCGCGTCGCGCGGACGTTCGGCGGGCACTCCGGCGTTATGACCGCTGTGAGCAGGCGCGCCAAGGTCTGGATCGCGCTCTGGACCGTCTACATCATCTGGGGCTCCACCTACCTGGGGATCGAGCTCGCGGGCGAGACGATGCCCGGGCTGTTCGCCGCGGGCGTGCGCTTCACCCTCGCGGGCCTGCTGATGCTCGGCTTCATCGCGTGGCGGCGCGGCGGCCGCGCCCTGCGAGCGACGAGGGCGGAGCTCCTCTCGGCCGCGGTGGTCGGCCTGCTGCTCCCGGGAGCGAACTCGCTGCTCTTCATCACCGAGCAGCACGTGCCGATCGGCCTGACCTCGTTGATCATCGCGTCGATCCCTCTCTGGGTGCTCCTGCTGCGCCTCTCCGCGCGCGAGCGGCCCGACCTCGTCTCGTCCATCGGCCTGATCGTCGGCTTCGCCGGCATCGTGCTGCTCGTGAAGCCCGGCGGCGGCTCGGGCTCGCTCGGCTACCTCCTGTTGACGGTGGTAGCGGCGTTCATGTGGGCGTTCGGCTCGTTCCTGTCGCCGCGGATCCCGGTGCCACGCAACGCGCTCGTCGCCACCGGCTACGAGATGCTCGCCGGCGGCCTCGTCCTGCTCGTCGTGGGACTCGTCGCCGCCGATCCCTCCGAGCTCGACCCGTCCGGCTGGTCGGCCCGCTCGATCTTCGGCCTCGTCTATCTGATCGTGCTCGGCTCGCTCCTCGGCTACAGCGCGTACGCCTGGCTGCTGGCGAACGCGCCGATCGCCCAGGTGTCGACGTACGCGTACGTCAACCCGGTGATTGCGATCGCCCTCGGCGTGATCGTCCTCGACGAGTCGCTGACGCTGCGGATCGTTGCGGGGGCGCTGCTGATCCTCGTCTCGGTCGCGATCGTGCTCCGGCGCGAGTCGCGGCTGGCCGCCGCGCTAGAGCCCGGCCAGGTCGTCGGGGCGGACGGGCACGCGGCTGAGCTCGCGCCCGCTCGCCGCTCGTAGCGCCGAGACGACGGCGGCCGTCGAGACGACCGTGGGCGGCTCGCCGACCCCCTTGGCGCCGTAGGGCGCGTCAGGCTCCGGCAGCTCGACGAGCTCAGCGTCGACCGGCGGCATGTCGAGTGTGGTGGGGATCAGGTAGTCGGTGAAGCTGGCGTTGGTGATCAGGCCGTCGTGCGTCTGGATCTCCTCCATCAGCGCGAGCCCGAGGCCCTGCGCCGCGCCACCCTCGATCTGCCCGTGGACGGCCTGCGGGTTCATCGCCTTGCCCACGTCCTGGGCGGTGCCGATCCAGACCACGCGCGAGAGGCCGAGCTCGACGTCCACCTCGGCGACGACGCGCATGGCGGCGCAGATGTAGGCGACGTGAACTCGCTCGCCAGTCACCTGCCCGTTCTCCGGGTCGAGCGGGAAGGTGCGCGAGTGGTGGTAGGTGCGCTCGAGGTCGACCTCGCCGCCGGTCTCGCGGAACTCCTCGAGCGCCTCCTGGCACGCGAGCCGCACCGCGCCCGCGGCCATCCACGTGAGGCGCGAGGCCGACGCCGAGCCGGCGGAGTCGACGCCGTCGGTCGAGCCGGGGAGGAGGGCGACGTTGTCGGTGCCGAGCTCGGTGCGCGCGACCTGCAGGATCACGCCGGTCACGCCCTGGCCGACCTCCGCGGCGGCGCAGCGCACCTCCGCGGCGAGTCGCTCGTCCGGCCCGACCCAGAGCCGGACGCGCGCCGAGCAGGCGTCATCGAAGCCTTCCGAGTAGCAGACGTTCTTGAAGCCGACCGCGAAACCGACGCCGCGCTTCACGCCCTGGCCGTGGGTGGTGTTGCCGGCGCCGCCCGGGAGGCGGATCGGGTCCCGCGGCAGCTCCTCTGGCTCCGGGACCGGCAGGTCGGCGGCCCGCCGGATCACCTCCGCGACGGGCAGGGAGCCGCTCACGACCTGCCCGGTCGGCATCGTGTCGCCGGGCTGGAGCGCGTTCAGCAGCCGCAGCTCGACCGGGTCGATCTCGAGCGCGGCGGCGAGCCTGTCCATCTGTGCCTCGTGTGCGAAGCAGCCCTGTACGGCGCCGAAGCCGCGCATCGCGCCGCACGGTGGGTTGTTCGAGTAGACGCAGGTCGACTCGACCAGCGCGTTCTCGACCTTGTACGGGCCGCAAGCGAACGCGGCCGCGTTCGAACAGACGGCCGCGGAGCTGGAGGCGTAGGCGCCGCCGTCGAGCAGGATCTTCGCGCGCACGCACACCAGCCGCCCGTCGCGCGTCGCGCGGTGCTCCATCCAGATCTTCGCGGGGTGCCGGTGGACGTGGCCCACGAACGACTCCTCGCGTGAGTAGACGATCTTCACGGGACGGTCGGTGTGGAGGGCGAGCATCGCCCCGTGGATCTGCATCGAGAGGTCCTCCCGCCCGCCGAAGGCGCCGCCGACCCCGGCAAGGTGGATGCGCACCTGCTCCTTGTCGAGGTCGAGGCAGGGCGCGACCTGGTCGCGGTCGACGTGCAGCCACTGCGTGGCGACGTAGATGTCGACGCCGCCGTCGCCGTCCGGAACCGCCAGCCCCGACTCCGGTCCGAGGAACGCCTGGTCCTGGATGCCGAGCTCGTACACGCCGTCGACGGACACGTCGCCCTGCGCATCCGGGTCGCCGTGTCGGACGACGATCGTGCGGAGCACGTTCGGGCGCGGGTCCTCACGGAAGCCGTGGCCGGCGGTCGGGTTCTCGTCGTGGATCGGCGGCTGCTCGGTCGCGCGCTCCATGTCGACGACCGGCTCGAGCGGCTCGTACTCGACCAGCACCCGCTCCGCCGCCCGCCGCGACTGCTCCGGGTGCTCGGCGGCGACGAGCGCGACCGGCTCGCCGAAGTAGCGGACACGGTCGATCGCGAGCACCGGCTGGTCGGGGAACTCGAGCCCGTACGTCTTCGCGCCCGGCACGTCCTCGTGCGTGAGCACCGCGTGCACGCCCGGCATCGCGAGCGCCTGCGAGATGTCGACCTCGAGGATCCGCGCGTGCGCGTGCGGGCTGCGGACGGTGTGGCCCCAGAGCATCCCCGCCGCGGCGAGGTCGCTCGCGTACGCGAACTCGCCCGTCACCTTCGGCACCGCGTCGCTGCGCGCGACGACCTCGCCGACGCGACCGAGCTGGAGCTGCGTCGCCCCTTCCAGCAGCCGGCTACCCGGCATCGGAAAGGCCCACCGCGAAGCGGACGGCGTCGAAGATCTTCGCGTAGCCGGTGCAGCGGCAGAGGTTTCCCGAGAGGGCCTCACGCAGTTCGTCCTCGGTCGGCGCCGGGTTGTGCTCGAGCAGGTCGGCGGCCGCGACGATCAGGCCCGGGGTGCAGAAGCCGCACTGGACGGCGCCGGTCTCGGTGAACGCCTCCTGCACCGGGTGCAGCTCACCCTCGCGCCCGAGCCCCTCGACCGTCACGACGTTGTGCCCGTCGGCCTGGGCGGCGAGGACGAGGCACGCGCAGACGAGCGTGCCGTCGAGCAGCACCGAGCAGGAGCCGCACTCGCCTTGCTCGCACGCGTTCTTCGAGCCCGGCAGGCCGAGGCGCTCCCGAAGCGCGAACAGCAGGCTCTCGCCCTCCCAGACCTCGGTCTGGTGGCGCTCGCCGTTAACCGTGAGAGCGATCCTCACGCGAGACACCTCTCGAGCGCGCGCTGCGTGAGGACCCGGAGCGCGTGCCGGCGGTAGCGCGCAGTGCCGCGAACGTCGTCGATCGGGCTCGCGGTCTCCGCGACGAGCTCGGGGAAACCGTCGCGCTCGGCCAGCGGCGCGGTGACCAGCCCGGGCACCGGCCCCGCCGAGCCGTAGGACGCCCGCACCTCGTCGCCGTCGACCACGAGCGCGAGCGAGACGACCGCGATCACCATCGCGTTCCGCGGCCCGACCTTCATGAACGTCTGGCCCGGCCCAGGCGTCGGAAGCCGCACGCCGAGGATCAGCTCGTCGGGCTCC
>JBJMJY010000046.1:0-8802 GCA_045806105.1 Gaiellaceae bacterium
CGAGGCGGCGACCGCGCTCGAGTGGGGGCTCGTCAACCGCGTCGTGCCGGCGGCCGAGCTCGACGGCGCGGTCGCCGAGCTCGTCACCGCGATCGCGCGGTCGAGCAGCTTCACGGTCGGGATCGGCAAGCGCGCGTTCTACGACCAGGTCGACCTCGACGAGGCGCGCGCGTACGACCTCACGAAGACCGTGATGTCGATGAACATGCTCGCCGCGGACGCGCAGGAGGGCATCTGCGCGTTCCTCGAGAAACGCGAGCCGACCTGGACGGGGCGCTGAGCGGGCGCTCGATCAGGCGGTCCGCCCGGCGTCGACCGGCTCGCCCGCCTCGTCGCCGCGCACCAGCGCGAAGTCGCATCGAAGCGACGCCCACTCGCCGTCGACGCCCTCCGGGCGCTCGGGGTCGTCGGCGCCGCGCGGCACGATCTCGCGCATCAGCGACGGCTTGACCGCGAACACCGCGTCGGAGTCGAGGTACTCGCTTTCGCGGTCGAAGATGTGCGTCGCCAGCGTCCGGTAGCCGGGCGCGCGGACGATCATGTGGATGTGGGCCGGCCGCCAGGGATGGCGGCCCGTCGCCTCGAGCATCTTTCCGACCGGCCCGTCGGCCGGGATCGTGTACGGCACGGGGCGGACCGCGAGGAACGCGTAGCTGCCGTCGTCGCGCGTCGTGAACCTGCCCCGGAGGTGGTCCTCCGGCGCCTCCGGGTTCTGGACCGCGTAGAGACGGTCGTCGCCGTTCTGCCAGACATCCAGCTCGGCGCCGCCGATCGGCTCGCCGCCCACGCCCAGAACCCGGCCGTGCACCCACGCGGGCACCCCCGCAGCCTCCTCCGCGATCGACGTCCCGAAGGGCCTCTGCGGGGACCCGGGAACGTAGAACGGGCCGAGCACGGTCGACTCGGTTGCGGCCGGCGGGAGCGGATTCGCGAGCGCGTCGACCAGCATCGAGAGACCGAGCGCGTCCGACCAGAGGACGAACTCCTGGCGCCTGTCGTCCGTGATCCGGCCCGTCTCGGTCAGGACCCGAATCCCCTTCTCCCACTCGCGCTGGGTCAGGCCCACCTCCACCGCGAAGGCGTGGAGATGACGAGCGAGGCGCTGGGCGAGCGCGCGCAGGCGCTCGTCCGGACACCCCTCGAACGCGGCGATCACCGCCGCCGTGATATCCCCCGGAGCGACGCGCTTGCCGGGGCCGATCAAACCGGCGGTTCCGGGTCGTACTGGATGTAGCGGCGCACCTCGCGGGCTCGCTCGGGCGAGTGCAGGCGCGCGACCAGGTGCAGGGCCATGTCGATCCCGGCCGAGACGCCCGCGGCCGTGATCACTTCGCCGGTGTCGACGAAGCGGTCGTCCGGCCGCACGTCGATCTCATTGCCCAGCGTCGGGAGCAGCTCGAGCGACTGCCAGTGCGTCGTGGCCGGCTTGCGGTCGAGGAGCCCCGCTGCGGCCAGCACGAGCGAACCGGTGCACACGCTGCTGACCACCGCCCCGCTTCGCGCGATCCCGCGCAGCCAGTCGAGCACGGCCTCGTCGCGGAGCTGAGCGCGCGTGCCGCGCCCGCCCGGGTAGACGAGCACGTCGAGCGGCGGCGCCGTCTTCCACGTCTCGTCCGGCAGCACGCGCAGCCCCTTCGCGCACGTGATGGTGCCGTCCTCGCGCGCGAGCGTGAATACCCGTACGCCGTCGTCTGGCCACTGTGTCGCCCACGCCGCGAGCACTTCCCACGGTCCCGCCCAGTCCAGCTCCTCGGCGCCGTCGAAGAGCGCCACCCCGATGACCATCTACCTGGTCTGCGGGAACCCGAGGTCGACCTTCGAGGTCGCCGGGTCCGGCCAGCGCGAGGTGACGACCTTGCCCTGCGTGTAGAACTGGATCCCCTCGGGCCCGTAGATGTGCAGGTCGCCGAAAAGCGAGCTCTTCCAGCCGCCGAACGAGTAGTACGCGACCGGCACCGGAATCGGCACGTTGACGCCGACCATGCCCGCGTTCACCTCGAACTGGAACTGCCGGGCGACGCCGCCGTCTCGGGTGAAGATCGCGACGCCGTTTCCGTACGGGTTCTCGTTCACGAGCCGCACGGCCTCCTCGTACGTGTCGACGCGCGTGATCCCGAGCACCGGCCCGAAGATCTCGTCCTTGTAGACGTCCATCTCCGGCGTCACCTCGTCCATCAGCGTGACCCCGAGGAAGAACCCGTTGCCCTCGGGCGCCGTCTCGCGGCCGTCCGCCACGACCTTCGCGCCCTCCTCGGCGCCCCGGTCGATGTAGGAGGCGACCTTGTCGCGGTGCTCGCGTGTGACGAGCGGCCCCATCTCCGAGTCGGGCTCCAGCCCGTTGCCGACCTTCACCTTCGGCAGCCGCTGCTGGATCGCCGAGACGAGCTCGTCGGCCGCATGCCCGACGCAGACGAGCATCGAGACCGCCATGCACCGCTCGCCCGCGGACCCGTAGCCCGCACTTACGGCGGCATCTGCAGCCATGTCGATGTCGGCATCCGGCAGCACGATCATGTGGTTCTTCGCCCCGCCGAGGGCCTGCACGCGCTTTCCCTTCTTCGTGCCGGTCTCGTAGACGTAGCGCGCGATCGGCGTCGAGCCGACGAACGAGACCGCTGCGATCTCAGGGTGCTCGAGCACCGCGTCGACCGCGACCTTGTCGCCGTGCACGACGTTGAAGACGCCGTCGGGAAGCCCGGCGTCCTTCAGCAGCTCGGCCGTGTACATCGAGGCGGAGGGATCCTTCTCGGACGGCTTCAGCACGAAGGTGTTCCCGCAGGCGATCGCTGGCGCCCACATCCACATGGGCACCATCGCCGGGAAGTTGAACGGCGTGATCCCGCCGACCACGCCGAGGGGCTGCCGGATCGAGTAGACGTCGATTCCCGTCGAGGCCTGCTCGGAGTAGCCGCCCTTCAGCAGCTCGGGGATGCCGCAGCAGAACTCAATCACTTCGATCCCCCGCGCGACCTCCCCCTTCGCGTCGGAGAGCACCTTGCCGTGCTCGAGCGTGAGGATGCGGGCGAGGTCCTCGGCGTGTTCGTGCAGGAGCTCGCGGATGCGGAAGAAGAGCTCGGTACGGCGTGAGAGGGAGACGGTGCGCCAGCTCGTGAACGCGCGCTTCGCTGCCTGGACTGCCGCGTCGACGTCCTCGACGGAGGCGAAGTCGACCTCGCCGGCCCGCTCGCCCGTCGCGGGGTTGTAGACGGGGCCGCTGCGACCCGACGTGCCCTCGACGCGCTGCCCGTCGATCCAGTGCGCGATCCGGGTTACCTCGCCCGACCGCTCCTCTGTGAACTGATCCGCAACCTCGGTCATCTCCCGCCTCCTTCGAGTCAGCGCCAGACTAGCGCCGAGGCGTCGCTTGCGATGCCGTCACGAGGTTGTGCCGGCTTTGCCGCCGCGACCGTCCAACGCAGCTTCTAGGAGGGGCGGCGAGCGGATCGGGACGCGCGAGAGCGGCTAGGATCGCGTCGTGGCAGTCGAAGCCGGCCTCGACGCGAAGCGGATCCAGGAGCTCGACAAGCAGCACGTCCTGCACTCCTGGTCGGTGCAGAACCAGATCCAGCCGCTGCCGGTCGCCGGCGGCGAGGGCCGGTACTTCTGGGACCACGACGGCAACCGCTACCTCGACTTCGCCTCGCAGCTGGTCAACGTCTCGATCGGCTACCAGCACCCGAAGATCGTGGCGGCGATCAAGGAGCAGGCAGACAAGCTGACCACGATCGGGCCCCCGATGGCGCACGAGGCGCGCTCGGAGCTGGCGCGGCTGCTCTCCGAGGTCACGCCCGGCGACCTGACGATGTCGTTCTTCACCAACGGCGGCGCCGAGGCGAACGAGAACGCGATCAAGCTCGCGCGCTGGCACACCGGCCGCCACAAGATCGTCGCCCGCTACCGCTCCTACCACGGCGCGACCGGCGGCGCGATCACGCTCACCGGCGACCCGCGCCGCTGGCACGCCGAGCCGGGGATCCCGGGCGTCGTGCGGATGCTCGACCCGTACACCTACCGCTGCCCGGCCGGCCACCCGGACCCGTGCCCGGTCTGCTCGGGCGCGCCGCACCTCGAGGAGATCCTGCAGTACGAAGGGCCGCAGACCGTCGCCGCCGTGATCATGGAGACGATCGTCGGGACGAACGGGATCATCGTGCCGCCGGACGGCTACCTGCAGTCGATCCGCGAGGTCTGCGACCGGCACGGGATCCTGCTGATCTGCGACGAGGTGATGGCCGGCTTCGGCCGCACCGGCAAGTGGTTCGGCGTCGACCACTGGGACGTGGTGCCGGACATCATGACCGTGGCCAAGGGGATCAACTCCGGCTACGTGCCGCTCGGCGCGATGATCATCAACCAGAAGCTCGCCGACTGGGTGCAGGACAAGTACTTCGCCGGCGGCTTGACCTACTCCGGGCACGTCCTCGCGTGCGCCTCCGCGATCGCCTCGATCGAGGCGTTCCAGGAGGAGGGGATCGTCGAGAACTCGGCCGCGATGGGCGAGGTGCTGGGCGAAGGGCTGCGCGGCCTGGTGGAGCGGCACCCGTCGATCGGCGACGTGCGCGGCAAGGGGCTCTTCTGGGGCATCGAGCTCGTCAAGGACCGCGAGACGCGCGAGCCCATTGTGCCGTTCAACGCGGCCGGCGAGGCGGGCGCCCCGGTCGCGAAGCTCGCGAAGGCCGCCATGGAGCGCGGCGTCTACCTGATGACACACTGGAACGTGATCATCTGCGCCCCGCCCCTGACGATCACGCGCGAGGAGCTCGACGAGGGCCTGGGCGTCCTCGACGAGGTCCTGTCGCTCGTCGACTGACCTGAGCTACCCTGTCGGCGGCCGCCGCCGAGGGGGAATCATCCGCAGCATCCGCATCGAGGCGCCGACGTCAGGCGCCGCCACTCAGCTCGCCCACGACCTCGTGCCGTTCGCGCGCACCGACCTGGTGCCGCTCGACGACGAGCGCTGGGAGGTACGGGTGGAGGAGGGCACGGAGGACGCGCTCGACGCCGTCCTGCTCGCCGTCGCGCGCTGGGCGGCGGCCTGCGAGCTCGAGCAGCGGCAGGTGCTCGTCGACGGCGAGCCCGTCGAGCTGCCCGAGCCTTCCTAGTACTACTAGGGCTCGACCCGCAGCGTCAACCCGGTGGACACGATGCGCCGCCCGCCGGCCTGGTAGACGACGTCGACGCTGTCGTTCTGGCGGTACGTGCCGGCGACGCCGAGGAAGAGCGAGAGCCAGCGCCAGAATCCGAGCCGGCCTTCGCGTGCGAGCCGGCGCTCGAAGACCAGCTCGTCGCCTTCGCGCCGGAAGTCGCGGCCCGGCTGCTGGAGGACCCCGTTCACGAACACCTCGAAGCTTTCCCCGACCCCGGCGGGGAGTTCAACGCGCGTACGCTCAAGCACCCCTCGTAGAATGCCACCGCCCGTGCGCCGGTCCTTTGTCGTCCTCAGCTGCGTCACGCTGCTCGCGCTCACGACGGCATCGGCCGCGCTCGCAGGGAACGGCGGTCTCGCGCCTCCGTCGCCGGCCTCGCCGAACGCGCAAAACATCCGCGACATCTACTGGCTGATCCTCGCCGTCACGGCCGGCATCTTCGCGCTCGTCGTCGGCGCGCTCCTGCTGTTCGTCGTGCGCTACCGCAGCCGCGGCCGGCCGCGCGAGGTCGAAGGCCCGCAGATCCGCGGCCACACGAACCTCGAGCTCGCCTGGACTGCGGGGCCGGTCGTGCTGCTGGCGATCATCACGGGCTTCGTCTTCTGGAAGGTGAGCGACATCAACGCCACCTCAGGGCTGCCCGCGGGCGAGGCGAAGAGCCAGCACACGACCACGATCGACGCGCACCAGTACTACTGGGAGTTCGTCTACCCGAACGGCGCGATCTCCGTCGATCACCTGCGCCTGCCGTACAACCGCACGATCCGACTGAAGATCGTCAGCGCCGACGTGGCCCACAGCTGGTGGGTGCCGTCCCTCGGCGGAAAGCTCGACGCGATTCCCGGCAAGACCAACTACACGAGCTTCCGCGCGACGAAGGTCGGTACCTTCCGTGGACAGTGCGCCGAGCTGTGCGGGCTGCTGCACGCGAACATGCTCGCGCAGACCGAGGTTCTGCCGGCGGACGAGTACGACACCTGGGTCCAGCGCCGCCTGAACGACCGCGCGGCGCTCGGGAAGGAGAGCTTCGTCGGCGTGTGCGCAAAGTGCCACGGGCTCTCCGCGCAGGGCGACATCGGGCCGAACATCGCGTCGAACCCGCTCCTGAACGACCCGAAGGCGCTGGCGAACGTAATCCGGGAGGGGACGGGGAAGATGCCCGCGGTCGGAAAGGACTGGTCGCAGCAGCAGATGGCGGCGACGATCGCGTACCTGCACCGGCGCTTCGGCCAGGGGGGAGGCAGCGGTGGCGGCCAGGGCTGAGCGTCCGCCGCTCTCCGTCGTCGTCTCGCGCGGGCGCGTCTCGAGCTGGCTGACGACGGTCGACCACAAGCGGATCGGGATCCTCTACATCGTGACGACGCTCGTCTTCTTCCTCGCGGGCGGGATCCTCGCGCTCGTGATGCGGGCCCAGCTGGCGACGCCGAACGAGCATCTGGTGACGCGCGACAGCTACAACGAGCTCTTCACCATGCACGGGACGACGATGATCTTCCTCGTCATCGTCCCGTTCTGGGCCGGCCTCGCGAACTACCTCGTGCCGCTGATGATCGGCGCCCGCGACATGGCCTTCCCGCGCCTGAACGCGCTCTCGTACTGGCTCTTCCTGCTCGGCGGCGTGATCCTGTACTCGAGCTGGTTCGCCTCGGGCGGCGCCTCGCGCGCGGGCTGGACCGGCTACCCGCCGCTCTCGGACAACTACATGCCGGGCACGGGCGTCGACCTGTGGATCCTGTCGCTGCACGTGCTGACGCTCTCGTCGCTCGCGGGCGCGATCAACTTCCTCGTCACCATCCACCGGATGCGCGCGCCTGGGATGTCCTGGATGCGCATCCCGCTGTTCGTGTGGTCGATGGAGGTCTATGCGGGACTACTCGTTCTCGTCCTGCCCGCGCTCTCGGCCGGGCTGACGATGCTGCTGCTCGACCGCCAGGCCGGGACGCACTTCTTCATCCCGAGCGAGGGGGGCAGCGCGGTCCTCTACCAGCATGTCTTCTGGTTCTTCGGGCACCCAGAGGTCTACATCATGATCCTGCCCGCGATGGGGGTCATCTCCGAGGTGATCCCGGTCTTCTCGCGCAAGCCGATCTTCGGCTACACGGCGATCGCCGTTTCGACGGTCGCGATCGGGTTCTACTCGATGCTGGTCTGGGCCCACCACATGTTCACGGTCGGGCTGCCCGGCTATTTGCAGGGCTTTTTCATGATCTCGTCGATGATCATCGCCGTCCCGACCGGGATCAAGATCTTCAACTGGCTGGCGACGACCTGGCGCGGGAACCTCCACTTCGACACACCGATGCTGTACGCGCTCGGGTTCATCGCCGTCTTCACGATCGGCGGCCTGTCGGGGATCTTCGTCGCCGCGTACCCGTTCGACTGGCAGGCTCAGGACACGTACTTCGTCGTCGCGCACCTGCACTACGTGCTCTTCGGCGGCTCGCTCTTCGCGATCCTGGGGGCGCTCGCCTACTGGTGGCCGAAGATCTTCGGGCGGATGCTCGACGAGCGGTTCGGCAAGTGGAGCTTCTGGCTCACCTTCGTCGGCATGAACCTGACCTTCTTCCCCATGCACATGCTCGGCCTGCTCGGTATGCCGAGGCGGATCTACACGTACCACTATGGCGGGCTCTGGGAGTGGTACAACCTGACCTCGACGATCGGCTCCGGAATCATGGCGCTCGGGCTCCTCGTCTTCGCGATCAACGTGATCAAGACCCAGCGGGCCGGCGCCCGTGCCGTGAACGACCCGTGGCTCGCGTACACGCTCGAGTGGTACACGAGCTCGCCGCCGCCGCCGCACAACTTCGACCGGCTGCCGTACATCTCGAGCGCGCGACCTGTGCGCGACTTGCGCAGGCGGATCGCGGAGGCCGGTGCCTGACGCCCGCCCCGGAGCCTGGCTGCGGCTGACCGCGCTCGCCGCGGCCGCGGCGTGCACCGCCGCCGTCGTGACCGGAGCGCTCGAGCTCGGCGCGGCGCATCGCGGGCTCGCGGCGCTCGCGCTCCCGCCGCTCGCGGCACTCGTGGCGGCGGCCTGGGTCGCGCACCGGCGGCTCCTCGTCCCCTCGCTCGCGGCGCTCGGCGCCTTCCTCGCAGCGGCGCTGGTGACGCCGAAGCCTGCGCACCTCGCCCTCGCGGGGCTCTCGCTGGCCGCGGCGCTCGTGGCTGCGCCCGAGACCTTCCGGGGCGAGCCCGTCGCGGCCGCGTCCTGGCGCGACTACGTGACGCTGACGAAGCCGCGGATCATGACGCTCCTGCTGCTCACGGGCATCGCCGGGATGTTCGTCGGCGCCCGCGGCGTCCCCGCGCTCGGCGACCTGGCTGTCATGACCGCCGGCCTCGCGCTCGCCTGCGGCGGCGCAAGCGCGCTCAACCATGTGCTCGACCGGGACCTCGACCGGCTGATGAGCCGCACGGGCCACCGCCCGGTCGCCGAGGAGCGCGTGACGCCCGCGCGAGCGCTCGAGTTCGGACTGGCGCTGACGGCCTTCTCGTTCGTCCTGCTGGCCTCGCTCGTGAACGTCCTGACGGCCGTGCTGGCGCTCGTCGGCGGCCTCTTCTACGTGCTCGTCTACACGCGCTGGCTCAAGCGCTCGACGCCGCAGAACATCGTCATCGGAGGCGCGGCCGGCGCGGTGCCGCCGCTCGTCGG
>JBJMJY010000047.1:0-19650 GCA_045806105.1 Gaiellaceae bacterium
GGCTCTGGAACAGCGTCAGGTGGGTAGTTTGACTGGGGCGGTCGCCTCCTAAACTGTAACGGAGGCGCGCAAAGGTTCCCTCAGCACGGTTGGAAATCGTGCGTAGAGCGTAAAGGCATAAGGGAGCTTGACTGCGAGACAAACAGGTCGAGCAGGTGCGAAAGCAGGCCTTAGTGATCCGGCGGTAACAAGTGGAAGTGCCGTCGCTCAACGGATAAAAGGTACTCCGGGGATAACAGGCTTATCCTCTCCAAGAGTCCACATCGACGAGAGGGTTTGGCACCTCGATGTCGGCTCGTCGCATCCTGGGGCCGGAGCAGGTCCCAAGGGTCGGGCTGTTCGCCCGTTAAAGCGGTACGCGAGCTGGGTTCAGAACGTCGTGAGACAGTTCGGTCCCTATCCACCATGGGCGCTGGAAGCTTGAGAGGAGTCGCTCCTAGTACGAGAGGACCGGAGCGAACAGACCTCTGGTGTATCAGTCGTCGTGCCAACGGCGCTGCTGATTAGCCACGTCTGGATCGGATAACCGCTGAAAGCATCTAAGCGGGAAGCCGACCTCGAGATGAGGCTTCCCATCCCCTCGAGGGAGTAAGGGCCGTGGGAGACCACCACGTTGATAGGCGGGACGTGCAAGCACAGCAATGTGTTCAGCGGACCCGTACTAATTGCCCGAGGTCTTGATTTAGAACTCGCTTCGTCGCTATGGAGTTTTGAGGGTGGACGCGCCTGCGCGAAACGCCTTGACAATTTCGGCGGTCATAGCGGCGGGGGTACACCTCTTCCCATTCCGAACAGAGAAGTTAAGCCCGCCAGCGCCGATGGTACTCGGAGGGCAACCTCCCGGGAGAGTAGGTCGCCGCCGAATTAGCTTGAAGAAAGGGTCCGATCCTCGGGCCCTTTTTTCATGGTCCAGTCCGGGTCGAGCTCCCGCAGTCGGCGGATCCGCTCGCCGACAGGTGGGTGCGTGGAGAAGAGCGCCGCGACGCCCTGCTCCTCGAACGGGTTCACGAGGTGGAGCGGCTCGGTCGCGGGGTTACCCGCGAAGGTCACGAGCTCGGACGCCTGATCGAGCCGGGTGAGCGCGTCGGCGAGGTCGTGCGGAGAGTCGCAGAGCTCCGCGGCGCGCCGGTCGGCGGCAAGCTCCCGTCGGGGCGAGAGCAGGGCGTGGACGGTCATCGAGGCCATCGGCCCGAAGACGAAGAGCAGCCCCCGCGAAAACCAGCCACCGAGCCGGCTCAGCTCGAGCAGCGACGCCGCGACGACGGTCGCGACCGTCTGGACGAGCACCTCTCGGCGCTCGGCATGGGCGAGCTCGTGTCCGAGCACGGCATCGAGCTCGCGCTCCGGCAGGGCCGCGAGAAGGCCGGTGCTGACGACGATCGCCTGGCCGCGGCCACCCCGACCGGTGGACAGGATCCGCGGGAAGCCGTCCGGGATGAGGTAGAGCCGGGGGCGGTGCGCCTTCGAGCGGGCCGCGAGGCGCTCGGCCGCCGCCGCGAGCACCGGAGCCTCGGCCTGGGCAAGCGGCCTCGCCCCGACGAGGCCGAAGACGACGCGGTCGGCGTACGCGTAGATCGCGACGCCGGCGAGCAGCCCGCAGAAGACGAAGATCGAGAGCAATCGGTAGCCGCCGAGCACCCACCCGAGCCCTCCCAGCAAGGTGCAGACGACCCCCAGCAGGATCCACGGCTTGAGGACGTTGACAACGGCCGCCACGGGCAGCCGGTGTCAGCTCTCGTCGTCGCGTTCGTCTTCGGCGAAGCCGCGCGGCGGCCAGTCGGGCTCCGGCGCGTCGCAGCGGCTGGAGCAGTGCAGCGACGCGATGTTCTGCAGCGGGATCAGAATGTGACCGTTCAGCTCGAGGTGGGCGACATCGTCGAGTAGGCAGTACGCCGTGAGCACGCCGTCCTGGTAGTCGCCGCCGAAGAGCGCGACCTCGACCTGCTCGCCCTTGTACTTGTTGGTGTAGTCCTCCACCCGGGCGTGAGTCTAGATGCGGGACGCCGGCGAGACAGGCGGCGTATTGGAACTACCGAAGGCTGGGCTCGGACTTTGGCTCAGCCCGGCGCGAACGGGCTCTCGAAGGCAACGCCGAGCCGCCTCAGATGCGCTTCGACAGCGAGGCACGTCTTGCGGATCGCATCGGCAAGGTCGTCATCATGACCTTCGACGCCGGGCAGGACGCGATGGCAGGCGTCCAGCAATGCCCTCAGACGCTCGACTTCGTCGCCCATGCCCTCTGCTCTGCCGCGAGCGCGGTCGAGCCAAACGCTGCGTTTCCCGACATCGCGTGGGTGGTACTCGTCGCAAGCGGCGGGCCGTCTCACTGACGGCATAGCAGGGTGCGCTCGGTGGGGACTGGGCGCGCCGGACGACCTACCGCATTACCTGGCCCGCCGCGAAGCGTCACCGCCGTGTTTGGTCGGAGCAATCGCCGGGAAGCTCGTCTTCGCTCGCATCGCTCGCACTTTCGATGCGGGGAGGAGGGGTCGTACAGAAATGAGCACGACTGGCCTCGTGCTCGCTGCACCCTCTCTTTGGAGCGAGCGCGGGGGCGGCGCCATGCGGAGGGGCAGCGCCGCCTCCCATTCTCTGCCGGACGAGCCGTTGTCCCCGAACGCCGTCAACCCAGGCGCCGTAACGCGCCATCTTCCGCGACGAACTCCGCGAGGAAGACGTTGCCGATCGCCGGCCCGAGCCGCCGCGCATCCGCGTGCGTGGTGCCGTCGGCAAGGGCGAATGCAGCTCGGATCGGGCCGCCGTGGGTTACCGCCACAACCCGTTCGCCCTCGTGCGCGACCGCGAGCTCGAGCAGCGCCGCGACGGCGCGCCGGCCCATCTCCTCGTAGGTCTCGCCGTCGTCCCAGCCCTGGCCGTACGCGAGCCAGCGGGCGAACTGGTCCGGAAAGCGCTCCTCGACCTCGGCGCGGGTGAGCCCGGACCACGAGCCGACGTCGACCTCCCGCAGGCCTGCGACCGGAATTGCCTCGAGGCCATGGGAGCCGGCGACCACCTCGGCCGTTTCGAGCGCCCGCCGGAGTGGGCTCGAGTACACGGCCGCGAGCTCCTCCGCCCGCAGCTCCTGCGCCAGCTCGGCGGCCTGCGCGCGTCCGGTCTCGTTGAGCGGCGGATCCGCGTGCCCCTGGAAGCGGCCCGCGCGGTTCCAGTCGGTCTCGCCGTGGCGGGCCAGGAGGATCGTCGTCACGGCCGCACTAGAGTACTCGCCCGTGGACCTGGGTCTGCGCGACCGCCTGTGCCTCGTGACCGGCTCGACGGGCGGCATCGGGCTCGCGACCGCGCGGCTGCTCGTCGCGGAGGGCGCGCGGGTCGTCACCTGCGGTCGCAGCGAGGCGCCGGGCGTTGGGGAGGCGCTGCATGTTCGGGCCGACCTCGCGGAGCCCGGCGAGGCCGAGCACGCCGTCGGGGATGCCGGCGACCTCGACGTGCTCGTCAACAACGTCGGCTACGCGGAGCAGCGCGACTTCCTGGAGCTCACGGACGAGCAATGGGACGAGGCGTGGCAACTCAACGTGATGAGCTACGTCCGCGCGATCCGCGCGGTTGTCCCCGCGATGCGCGAGCGCGGCGGGGGCGTGATCGTGAACGTCTCCTCGACCGCGGGCAAGCGCCCGTCGACGGGGATGCCGGACTACTCGGTGACCAAGGCGGCGGTGCTCTCGCTCTCGCGCCTGGTCGCCGACCTGTACGCGGGCGACGGCATCCGGTGCAACGCCGTGGCGCCTGGGCCGACCGCGACGCAGGCGTGGCTGGGTGACGGCGGGCTGGCCGACCAGCAGGCGCAGCGCAGCGGCAAGAGCCGCGAGGAGGTGCTCGAAGCCGTCGGAAAGGGCCGCCCGCTGGGCCGGTTGGCGGAGCCGGAGGAGATCGCCGCGGTGGTCGCGTTCCTCTGCTCCGACCGCGCCGCGTACGTCACCGGCGCGGCCTGGAGCGCGGACGGCGGCACCGTCCCGATCATCATCTGAGCTCTCGCAGTGCAGACGTCGTGGATGAATCGGCACGAAGCTGGCGCGTACGGTCACAGACGCGTGCGCATGCATCGAGTAGTCTCGACCGCGAGGGAGGCGGGTCTGAAACCCCACCCTGGGTGGGGGGTGCGTGCTCGTGGCGGGAGCTAGCGTCGCTGCCCGGTCGAGCGACTAGCATCGGCCGGGATGCCGGAGCTGGTGGGACTGACTGCAGAGGCCTTCGAGGCTGGCGTCCGCGAGCACGAGGAGCGGTGGCTCTCGCCGCTGGCGGTGCGGTCCTACGAGACGCGCGGGCGCGCGCGCGAGGAGGAGGCGTGCCTGCTGCGCACGCCGTTCCAGCGGGATCGCGACCGTATCGTCCACACGAAGGCCTTCCGGCGGCTGATGCACAAGACGCAGGTCTTCGTCGACCCGGCCGGCGACCATTACCGCACGCGGCTGACGCACACCCTCGAGACCACCGGGATCTCGCGCGGCGTCGCGCGGGCGCTGCGGCTGAACGAGGATCTCGTCGAGGCGATCGGGCTCGGGCACGACCTCGGGCACACGCCATTCGGCCACGCCGGCGAGGAGGCGCTCGACGAGTTCCTGCAGGACCGCTTTGGCCGGCACTTCCGCCACAACGAGCAGTCGCTCAGGGTGGTCGACGTGCTGGAGCGCGAGGGCCGCGGCCTCAACCTCACGCAGGAGGTGCGCGACGGGATCCTCAACCACACGGGGCCGAACGAGCCGGACACACTCGAGGGCAGGATCGTCCGCCTCGTCGACCGCGTCGCGTACATCAACCACGACATCGACGACGCGGTGCGGGCCGGCGTGCTCGACCCGGCCGAGCTGCCGCGTGACGAGATCGAGCTGCTGGGGCCGACGGGCTCGCGCCGGATCGACGCCCTCGTTGACGACCTCGTCGAGACCTCCGCGCGCGAGGGTGACATCCGCCAGAGCGAGGAGGTCGGCGCGGCGATGCTCGCGTTGCGCTCGTTCATGTTCGAGCGCGTCTACCTCGGCGACGCGGCGCGCTCCGAGCACGCGCGGGCGCGCGCCACCGTGCACCGGATCCTCGAGCACCTGCTCGAACGCGGCGATCCGGTGGACGACGCGGTCGACTACGTCGCAGGGATGACGGACCGGTTCGCCCTCGGCTACGCGGAGTCCCTCCACTAGTGGCGCGGATCCGCGACGCGTCGGTACGCGAGGCCGTCGACGCGGCCGACATGGTCGAGGTCGTCTCGGCGAAAACGCAGCTGCGCCGCTCGGGCGCGCGCTGGACCGGCCTCTGCCCGTTTCATGACGAGAAGACGCCGAGCTTCTCGGTCAATCCCGCCGACAAGCTCTACTACTGCTTCGGTTGCGGTGCCGGAGGCGACGTCATCAGCTTCGTCCGGGAGACGGAGCAGCTCGACTTCGCGCAGGCAGTCGAGTGGCTCGCCGAGCGCTACCGGGTGACGCTGGAGTACGAAGAGTCGTCGCCGGAGCAGGACGCGGCGCGCGGCCGGCGCGAGCGGCTGCTCTCGCTGCTCGAGCAGGCGACCGCCTTCTACGAGCGGTGGCTGTGGGAGTCGCCGCGCGGCGAGGCGGCGCGCGCGTACCTCGAGAGCCGTGGCCTCGGTGAGGAGGTGTGCCGTGAGTACCGGCTCGGGCTCGCGCCCGGCGGCGCGACGCTCGCGCGGAAGGCTCGCGAGAAGGGCTTCACGGCCGCCGAGCTCTCGGCCGCCGGTCTCGTCAACCGCCGCGGCAACGACTACTTCAACGGGAGGTTGCTGTTCCCGTTGGCGGACGCGCGCGGGCGGGTGCGCGGGTTCCAGGCGCGGAAGCTGCGGGAGGACGATCCGCTGCGCGCGAAGTACGTCAACTCGCCCGAGGGCGAGCTCTTCCGCAAGGGCGACATGCTGTACGGCCTCGACCGCGCGCGGGCGGCGATCGCGAAGCAGGAGCGCGCGGTCGTCGTCGAGGGGAACACGGACGTGCTCGCCCTGCGGCAGGCGGCGCTCGAGCCGGTCGTCGCGTCGATGGGCACGGCGCTCACCGAGCGCCAGCTGAAGGAGCTCTCGCGGCTGACGCACAAGGCGTGGCTCTGCTTCGACGGCGACGCGGCCGGCGAGGCGGCGACGCTCCGCGGGATGGAGCTCGCGGCGGCCCAGGGCTTCGATGTCCGCGTGGTGACGCTGCCGCCGGGCCGCGACCCGGCCGACCTCGCCGGCGAGTTCGACGAGCTGCTCGCGCGGGCGGAGAGCTACGTCTCCTACCGCGTGCGGCTCGAGATCGAGCGGGCGTCCGACCGCCAGGCGGGCTTCGTCCGGGTCCGCGAAGTGCTCGCACGCTTCGAGGATTCGCCGGAGCGGCAGGACGCGGTCCGGCTCGCTGCCGACCGGCTGGACCTGCCGAAGGAGACGCAGGCGGGCCTTGCCCCGCACGGACGCCGGGGCGCGACCGGCGAGATCTCTCCGCGCCTGCTCGAGAAGGGCTCGAGGCTCGAGCGGGACGCGCTGGCCGGCGTCGCCGCCCATCCGGGCCTGCGCGAGCTGCTCGCCGAGCTCTCGCCGGAGCACTTCGACTCGGAGCTCCACCGGCGCGCGCGTGAGCACCTGCTCGACCCGGGCGAGCCCGGCGCCGAGCTCGTACCACTGCTCGCCGAGCTCGACGCCCGCGCGGCCACCGAGGGGATCGACGAGGAGACGGCCAAGGAGCTCCTGCTCCGGCTACGTGAGCGCCAGGTCCGGCGCGAGCTCGAGACGGCCGACCTCGAGCGCACGAAGGAGCTGCAGGAGCAGCTCGAGAAGATCCGCGCCACGGCCGCCAACCTCGCCTAGACCGGCCGAGGAAGCGGCCTGCGCGTCGCGGGCCGCCGTCCCGTGTCGGCCGCGCTAGTGGATGTGGAGGCTGATGCCGAGAAGCAGCAGCGGCCACAGGAGCGTCGCCAGGATCGCGGAGACGACCTCCTTGAAGGTGTCCAGGTTCGACCAGTAGTCGTGTGTGTACGCCACCACGGCGCCGATCGCGACGTAGACGACGAACAGCAGGCTGAACCCAGGCCGTGCTCGCGTCCGTGCGGGTGCGTAATAGGCCATTCCGAGAGTCCCTCCTTCGTCTGCGTAGCTCAACGTGCGCTACCCGCTTTCCGCGTTTGAAAAACGGTCGTTTCCCGTTTTCGAAACAGGGCAGACCGAACGCTCGAAAGGAGGCCGCATGGGTGATCGGACGCAGCAGGCAAAGGGCAAGGCACAGGAGCTGAAGGGCAAGACCAAGGAATCGGCCGGGCGCGGCCGAGGGAAGCTCTCGACCGAGCGGAAGGGCACCGCCGACGTCGCGAAGGGCAAGGCGAACCAGGGCGTCGCGAAGACGAAGCGGGCCGTCAAGAAGGCCGCTGACTAGGCGTTTGAAGATCGGGCGCGTCGGCAACTCCGGGGCGACCCCTGACGAGAAGGAGGCCCCACAAATGGCCGAAGCAACAGAGCAGCTGAAGGAGACGGTTTCGGAGAATGGGTCGGGCGATGGCGGGTCGCCGCTGTCCGGGATCACGAACAAGAGCACGCTCCTCCCGGCACTCGCCACCGCTGCCGCAGCCGCGGCCGCGGGTCTCGCGGCGACCAAGGGCCCGGACCTGCTGAAGAAGCTCAGCGGCGAGGCGAACGAGGAGGCCGAGGAGCTCGGCGGCAAGGCGGCCGAGGGCGCCAAGCAGCAGCTGAGCCCCGGCGGCGGCCTGATGGGCAAGGCGGCCTCGAAGCTGATGGGCGGCGGCGGAGGCGGCGGCGGCCAGAAGGGCGGCAAGACACGGCGCCTGCCGATTCAGCGCTGGACCGACGTCGCCGTTCCGGTGAACAAGGCGTACGAGGCGTGGACGAACTTCGAGGAGTTCCCGAAGTTCATGCACCGGGTGCTCGAGGTCAAGCCGAACGATGACGAGGACGGCGACGTCATCCACTGGCAGGAGAAGATCTGGTTCTCGACCCGCGAGTGGGACGGCGAGATCGTCGAGCGGCGCAGGAACGACCGCATTGCGTGGAAGACCGTCAGCGGCACCCAACACTCGGGCGTGATCAGCTTCCACAAGCTCGACGACAAGCTCACGCGGGTGATGGTGGACGTCGACTTCCTGCCCACGGGGATGATCGAGAAGATGGCGTCGGGGATGCGGTTCGTGAAGCGGGCCGTCGAAGCCGATCTCGCGCGCTTCAAGGCATACGTCGAGTTCGGGGACGTCAAGGAGCTCGAGTACAAGGCCACGCCGGCCGAGATGGAACAGCATCGCGATGACGGCGGGGACGAGCGGGCCGAGGGCGACTCGCAGGAGGCTCAGAGCAGGAGCGACTCCGACGGCTCGAGCGACGAGGAGCGCGAGCGCGAGCGGCAGGAGCGCGAGAGCCGCCGCGAGGAGCGCAAGCAGTCGCTGGCGTCCAGCTGAGGATGGCCGCGCTCGCCCTCACCGCAGCCCGCTTCCTGGGCAGGAGCCGCAAGCTCGCGATCTTCGGCGGCCTGGTCGCGATCGCCGGGCTCGTGAACGAGCTCCAGCGCCGCAAGGAGCGGGGTTCAAACCTGGCAACCGAGGCATAAGGCCTGCGCATGGCAATCGCGACCCACGGAACCGCGAGCAACTACCTCCAGCGCGCGCCCAGCCCGAGCGGGCTGGCCGACGTCGTCGACCTGATCCTCGACAAGGGTCTGGTTATCGACGCCTACATTCGGATCGCCGTGATCGGGATCGAGCTGATCACGATCGATGCCCGGATCGTGATCGCCTCCGTCGACACCTACCTGCGCTTCGCCGAGGCGGTCAACCGGCTCGACCTGACGCAGACGGAGGCCGCCGGCCTGGCGGAGCTGCGCGACGGCGGGGGCAACGGCGGCGACAAGGCCAAAGGCATGTTCGAGGGCGCGAAGGAGAAGGTCTCCGGGCGGGACTGAGCCATGTCCGTCCAGAGCCCCACGAGACCCGACGCTGGCGACGCGTCGGCCACCGGCCTCTACTGCTACGGCGTCGTCGCGGCGCGCAACGCGAAGGCACAACCGGGGGGCGGCCTAGGCGGAAAGCGGGTCGAGCCGGTTGTGCACCGCGACATCGCCGCGCTCGTCAGCGACGCGCCCGGCAGCGTCCGCGCGCGGCGGCGCGACCTGCTGGCGCATTTCGACGTGGTCGGGAAGGCGTTCGAGCGCGGAACGGTGCTCCCGCTCCGCTTCGGCATCGTCTTCGACGACGAGGCCGCGCTCCTGCGCGAGTTCCTGACGCCGCGGCACGACGAGCTCGCCGGCCTGCTGCGGGAGCTCCGCGACCGCGTCGAGCTCCGCGTGACGGCGGACTACCGCGAGGACGCGATCCTCGCCGAGATCGTGCGCCAGAACGGCCGCGTCGCGAAGCTGCGCGAGGCGACGGGCACCGCGGCGGCGGCCGGCCATCCCGCTCTCGTCGAGCTAGGCGAGCTCGTGGCCGCAGAGGTGGCCGCGCGGACCGCACGCGACGCGAGGGCGCTCGTCGAGCGGCTGCGCCCGTTCGCGCTGAGGTACGAGCTGGATGAGGAGCCAATCCAGTACCAGCTGCTGCGCGGGTCGTTTCTCGTCGACGGGCACCGGGTCGAGAAGTTCGACGCGGCGCTGGAGGCGTTCGCCGCCGACAACGCGGGACGGATCGACTTCAAGTACGTCGGCCCGCTGCCGCCGCACAGCTTCGTCGAGCTGACGCACGGGAAGGGACGCTGATGGGACTGCTCACGGGCCTACTCACATTGCCCCTTGCTCCCGTGCGCGGCACCGTCTGGGTCGCCGAGCAGCTCGCCGCCGAGGCCGAGCGGCAGCTGCAGGAGGCAGAGTCGCCGCGGCGCCGGCTGATCGAGGCCGAGCGACAGCTCGATATCGGATTGCTCACGGTCGACGAGTACGAGGCGATCGAGGAGGAGGCGCTCGACGCGCTGGAGCAGGCCGAGGAGGGGCGATGGCGGACCTGAGCGACGCGCAGCGCAAGCGTGCCGAGGGTCGGCAGCGCCGCCGGAGCCAACCCGAGCCCGACAGCCCGTCCAACGACGGCGAGGCCCAGGACTCCGGCCACGGCGTGCGGCAGGCGGCGAAGGTCGCTGCCGCGGCGGCGGCCGCCGGTGCAGCGGCCGCGGCCGCGAAAGCGCTGACCTCACACGACGACGAAGCCCCGGTGCAGGAGGACGAGGCCGCCGAGCAGCCGGAGCCGGACGAGCCGCGGTCCGCGCAGGAGCCCGAGGAGACAGAGCCCGAGGAGCAGGAGCCCGAGCGCGAGCCGGAGCCGCCGGAGGACGAGCCGCCGGTGAGCGGCGCCGCGCAGAGCGACGCGCGCCGTGCGCGCGACCGCGCGCGCGAGCAGCTCGAGGACCTGCTCGGCCGCCCGGTCGAGTCGGTCTCGTCGCTGGAGCGGACGCACGACGGCTGGGTGCTAGCGCTCGACGTCGTCGAGCTGAAGCGGGTTCCCGAGTCGACCGACGTCCTCGCCTCCTACGAGCTGGAGCTCGACGACGACCTCAACCTGCGTCGCTACCAGCAGGTGCGGCGCTACCCTCGCGGCCGCGCCGACGTGGGGGAGGCGCGGTGAGCAGCCGCGAGCTCGACGGGTATCGCTCCGGTCAACCGGCGCAGCTCGCGGACGTGCTCGAGCGCGTGCTCGACAAGGGCATCGTCATCGCCGGCGACATCAAGATCAACCTGCTCGACATCGAGCTGCTGACGGTCAAGATCCGGCTTTTGATCGCCTCGGCCGACAAGGCCCGCGAGATGGGGATCGACTGGTGGCAGGGCGACCCGTTCCTGTCCGGCCGCAACGGCCAGGGCCAGCTTGAAGAGCGGCTGCGCCGGCTCGAGGAGAAGGCCGGGCTGCCGACGACCGGCTCCGACGAGGAGGGCTAGTGGCCGCGGCGCCGCTGAGCGAGGCCGGCACAGGCTGGTACCTCTACGGCGTCGTCGCGAGCGGCGCCGAGGCTCCGGCCACCGCGGCCGTCGACCCGCGGCACGCCGTTGCCGCCCTTGTCGAAGGGCCCGTCGCGGGGGTCGTCAGCCGCGTGTCGCTCGAGGAGTTCGACGAGGCCGCCCTGCCCGAGCGGCTCGGCGACGCGGAGTGGCTCGAGCAGAAGATCCGCACGCACGAGCAGGTGCTGGAGGCGGCGCTGGCGACCGGCGCCGTCGTTCCCTGCCGCTTCTGCACCGTCTACCGCGACGAGCACCACCTGCGGCGCTTCCTCGCCGAGCGCGGCGATGCCCTGGCCGAGACGCTCGCGCGACTCGACGGCCGCGTCGAGCTCGGCGTCAAGGCGTTTGCCGCGCCTGCGGCTTCCGGCGACGAGGCCTCGCAGGCCGAGAGCGGGCGCGCGTACCTCGAGGCGCGTCGGCGCGAGCGGCAGGCGCACGACGACCTTGCCCGCTCCCGCGGCGAGCTCGCAGCCGCGCTGCACGAGCGCCTGCTCGCCGCGGCCGAGGCCGGCGTCGTGCTCGACCTGCAGAGCCGCGACGTGAGCGGCCGCGAGGCGGAGATGATCTTCAACGGCGCCTACCTCATCCTCGACCGTGCGCGTTTCGAAGATGCCCTCGCCGCCGCCGCGCATCACCGCGAGGACGTCGAGCTCGAGCTAACAGGCCCGTGGCCGCCCTACAACTTCGTCCCCGCGGAGCTCGGCCGGTCGTGAGCGGCGACCTGAAACACGAGGTGACACTCCTCGAGCTCGTCGACCGCGTGCTCAACAAGGGCGTCGTGCTCTCGGGCGACATCACGCTCTCGGTGGCCGATGTCGACCTCGTCTACGTCGGCCTGCGCGTGCTCCTCGCGTCGGTCGCGACGCTGGAGGAGCAGCAGGCGCAGATTGCCGCGGAGGGGGCGGCCGGATGATCCACGTCTACGGGGTCGTGGACGGCCTTGCCGAGCTCCCGCCGGTTGCGGGCCTCGAGGACGCGCCGCTCGAGCGCCGCCGCGTCGAGACCCTGGAGGTGGTGCTCAGCCGCGCGCAGACGCCTCCGTCGGCCCAGGTCTCGCGCGACGCCGTGCTCCGGCACGCGCAGGTCGTCGAGGCGCTGGCGGCACGCAGCGCGGCGATCCTGCCGGCGCAGCTCGGGCACGCCTTTCGCGACGAGGACGAGCTCGAGACCGCGGTGCGCTCGCAGGCGCAGCAGCTCGCGCGGGGGCTGGAGCGCGTCCGCGGCTGCGTCGAGTTCGGGCTCCGCGCAATCCCGGCCGAGGGCGACGACGAGGTCGAGGCGGGCTCCGGCGCCGAGTACATGCGCGCGCGCCTCGAGCAGGTTCGCCGCCACGACGGCCTGGTCGCCCGGCTGCATGAACCGCTTGCCCGCGTGGCGCGGGCGGCGACGGTGCGTCCGCAGAACGCGGAGCTCAACGCCGCGTACCTGGTCGCGCGGGAGGATGTCGGCGAATTTCGCGCGACAGTCGCACGGCTCGAGCGCGCACCGGACCTCACCGTCGTCTGCACGGGCCCCTGGCCGCCCTACTCGTTCGCGACGGAGGAGGAGCGATGAGCGGGGACGGCGACCTCGTCGACAAGGTGCTCGAGGCCGAGGGCGACCTGCATCGGATCGCCGGCGACCTCGACCACCTCCCCGAGGCGTTCCCGCGGCGCGTCAACGCGGACCCCGAGAAGGTCGAGAAGGGCCTCGCGCAGCTGGTCCTCACGCTGATCGAGCTGCTGCGCCAGCTGATGGAGCGCCAGGCGCTGCGGCGGATGGAGGGCGGCACGCTGACCGACGAGCAGATCGAGCGCCTCGGAGACACCTTCATGAAGCTCGACCGGCGCATGCGCGAGCTGACGGAGCACTTCGAGCTCGAGGAAGGCGACCTGAACCTCAATCTCGGCCCGCTCGGCGACCTCCTGTAGCCCTGCATGAAAACCGTCCAGCCGGAAATACGCGAGGAACGTCCTCCAAGAAAGGAGCCCCACAATGGCGTCACTGAAAGACGTCGAGCAGGTCGCCGACGACCTCTCGAACCTCGTCGACAAGCTTCGGCGTGAGCTTCGCCAAGGCGCGAGCTTCGACCAGCTCGTCCAGATCGCCGACCAGATCAGCGAGCACGCCGACGAGGCTGCGACGACCTTCAGCACCGTCAACGAGGCCCTGATGGGCCGGCTGAACGATCTCAAAGGCAACAAGTCCGGGAGCAGCAGCAGCGGCTCCTCGTCCCGCGCCAAAGCGCGCGCATAGCGAACGGAGGTGACACAGATGGCTGACGAGAACCAGGACCAGCAGGAGCAGGAGCACGGCGGTTCGGAGAGCCAGTCGGGCGGCATCGGCACGGGCACGGCCGCAAAGGCCATGGCCGCAGCAGCCGCGACCGGCGCGGCCGCGCTCGCCGCGCGGAAGGTCATGTCGGGGCGGGGCGAAGGCTCGGACGGACGGTCGAGCAACGGGGGCACGCCGAAGGAGCAGGGCGGCGAGGGTTCCGTCCTGAATTCCGTGCTCTCGGGCGGCTGGGAGGCTGCGCGCGACGCGCTGCTGCCCGCGGCCGAAGATGCGGCCGGCGCCGCCGGCGAGTACCTGGCCGAGCACGGGCCGGACATCCTCCGCGAGCGGATCGTCCCGCGCTTCGTCGACTCGTTCAACGAAGCACGCGGAGGCACCTGACCGACCAACGAGACGAACGGAGGCTTGTGATGGAGAACGACAACGAAGGGATGTCGACCGGCAAGAAAGCGCTCGCCGGCGCCGCGGTCGGACTCGCGGTGCCCGCCGCCGTGACGGTGGCGAAGAAGCTGCGCGGCGGCGACGACGGCGAGAGCGACGATGAGCAGCAGCAGGGCCCGAAGCAAAGCGGGCGGCAGCAGTCGCAGCGCAGCTCGAGCGCGCGGCGCTCGAGCTCCGGCGGGGGGTCGAGTCGTTCGGGGCGCAGCAGCGCCTCGGGGTCGAAGAGCCGATCCGGCTCGACGTCCTCGCGCCGCAGGTCGAAGTCGGGCTCGTCGAGCGCACGCAGCTCGAGCAGCAAGTCCGGCTCGAGCGGCAGCTCGCGGAGCCGCAGCGCCTCTGCAAGCAGCTCCCGCGCCAGCCGCTCACGGAGCACAGGCTCGCGCAGCCGCAGCTCCTCCGGCGGCGTCAACCGCACGAAGGAGCAGCTGTACAAGCAGGCGAAGCGCCTGGGCATCGAGGGCCGCTCGAACATGACGAAGCAGCAGCTCGAGCGCGCCATCGCCCGCGCGACCTCATAGGCGGAGGCCCGCGCTCCGGCGCGGGCCTGTCGCTCCGTCCCCGGCTACAATTCGGCCCGCTGAGCACCGTTCCCCGGTAGCTCAATTGGCAGAGCATCCGGCTGTTAACCGGAGGGTTGTTGGTTCGAGTCCAACCCGGGGAGTGAGCATGGGGGAAACCCGGTTTCCCCCATGGGCCCCTCACTCGGGTTCCGCAGCGGCAGGCGGGTCGAGCCGGCGCTGCCGCTCGTTGGTTCAATCCGTTGCTCCGTGGGGCGTAGCGACGATCTCGAGTTCGCGTTCGGCCTTGCCGACGAGGCCGACCGGATCACGCTGGCGCGCTACCGCGCGCTCGACCTCGAGGTGGCGTCGAAGGCCGACCGCACGCCGGTGACGGACGCGGACCGCGCCGTCGAGGAGGCGCTTCGGGGGCGAATCGCCAAAGAGCGAGGTGACGCAGTCGGTGGTGAGGAGCTCGGCGTCGAGGAGGGAGCCATCCGGTGGTGGATCGACCCGATCGACGGAACGAAGCAGTACGCGCGCGGGCTCCCGATCTGGGCGACGCTGCTCGCGCTCGAGCGCGGCGGTGAGATCACCGTTGCCCTCGTATCCGCTCCCGCGCTCGGCCATCGCTGGTGGGCCGAGCGCGGCCGCGGCGCGTTCATCGACGGAACACCGATCCGCGTCTCGCAGGTCGCGCGTCTCGAAGACGCGTACGTGTCGACCACGAGCATCCGGACGCTGCCGGCGTTCAGCCGCCTCGCCGAGCGGGCGGCTGCCGCGCGCACCTACCCCGACTTCTGGCAGTACATGCTCGTCGCCGAGGGACGAATCGAGATCGCCTCGGACACGATGCTCTACGAGTGGGATGTCGCGACGACCAGGCTGATCGTCGAGGAGGCAGGTGGGCGCTTCACCGTCGACGACGGCCTCTACCTCGCGTCGAACGGGCCGCTCCATGACGAGGTTCGCGCGCTCTGCCTAGGCATTGCCTAGTAACATCCCGGCGATGCCGAAGCAGTTCTACAGCGCGAGCGAGGCGGCGAAGCTGCTCGGGATCAGCCTCGACACGCTGCGCCGCTGGGACCGCGCCGGACAGATCGAGACCGCTCGCGACAGCGGGAACCGCCGGATCGTGGCCGCCGCCGAGGTACAGCGGCTGCGGGGCGAGGCCGACGGGGCGCAGCTCAGCGCGCGCAACCGGCTCAAGGGAACTGTCACCGACGTCCGTGTCGAGGGACTGATCGCCCAGGTCGAGCTGGCGGTCGACGAGCCGGCGCGGCTGGTCGCGATCGTGACCGCCGATGCCGTCGCCGACCTCGGGCTCAAGCCGGGGATGCCGGCGGCCGCCGTCGTCAAGGCGACCTCGGTGATGGTGGAGCACTCGTGAGGCCGGCGCTCGTCGCCGCGCTCGCGGTTGCGGTCGCCGGCGTCGCAGCGGCCGGCGCCCAGCGAGACGAGTCGCGGGCGACGGTCTACGCTGCGTCCTCGCTCACGGATGCATTCCCGAAGATCGCGCCGCACGCGCGCTACTCCTTCGCCGGCTCCAACACGCTCGCGGCGCAGATCCGGCAGGGCGCGCCTGCGGACGTCTTCGCCTCGGCCAACGTGAAGGTCCCCTTCGGCCTCTACGGCGACGGGTTCTGCTCGCGGCCGGTCGTGTTCACGCGCAACGCACTCGTGCTGATCGTCCCGCGGTCGAACCCGGCACACATCAAGAGCGTCTTCGATGTGAAGCACAGGGGCGTAAAGCTCGTGATCGCCGCCCAGGGCGTGCCGGTCGGGGACTACACGATCCAGGTGGTGAAGAAGCTCAAGCTGACCGGCGCGCTGAAGAATGTCGTCAGCCGCGAGACCGACGTTCGCGAGGTCCTGGCGAAGGTCGCGCTGAACGAGGCCGACGCAGGGTTCGTCTACTCCACCGACGCGCGTACCGTGCCGAGGAAGGTCCGCGCGCTGGCGATCCCGCCGCGCGGGCGGCCGAACGTCGAGTACGGGATCTGTGTGGTGCTCGCCGGGAATCGCGCCGCGGGCCACTCCTTCGTGAAGCGGGTCCTCAGCGGGGCCGGGCAGAGAGTGCTCCGCCGGTACGGGTTCCTGCCGCGCCCCCAGCGATGAGACGCCACGGGCTCCTCGCCGGCGCCCTCGCGGCCCTCGCGGCCGCCCTCGCCCTTGCGTTCCTGGTTCTTCCGGTCGCGGCGATCTTCCTGCGCGTGCCGCCGGGCACGCTGCTGCACCAGCTCTCGAGCGGGGTCGTCACCGACGCGCTGGTCGTGAGCGTGAAGACTTCGCTGATCGCGCAGGGGCTGATCCTCGTGCTCGGGACGCCGCTCGCCTACCTGCTGGCGAGCCGGCGCTTCCGCGGCCGCGAGTTGGTGATCACGCTCGTCGAGCTCCCACTCGTCCTGCCGCCCGCAGTCGCCGGACTGGGGCTGCTCGCGGCGTTCGGGCGGGCCGGCCTGCTCGGGACGAGCATCCCGTTCACGCAGACGGCGGTCGTGCTCGCAGTCGCGTTCGTCGCGAGCCCGCTCTACATCCGGCAGGCGATCGCCGCGTTCGAGGCCGTCGACCGGGACGTGGTAGCGGCCTCTCGCACCCTGGGCGCCGGCCCGACGAAGACCTTCTTCCGCATCGTCCTGCCGCTCGCGCGCGGCGGGCTGGCGGCCGGCGAGGCGCTCGCGTTCGCGCGCGGCCTCGGCGAGTTCGGCGCGACGATCATGTTCGCCGGCAGCCTCCAGGGCGTGACGCAGACGCTGCCGCTCGCGATCTACGATCAGTTCTCGCTCGACTTCGACACCGCCCTGGCGATGGGCGCCCTGCTCGTGGTCGTCAGCGCCGCGCTCCTCGTGTTCCTGAAGCTGGTGCTCGCGTGGCAACCCTCTCGGCGGACTTCGAGCTTCCTCTTCGCTCGTTCGACCTGAGGGTCGCCCTCGAGGTCGTACGGACGGTCGCCCTCGTCGGGCCATCGGGGGCCGGCAAGAGCTCCGTGCTGCGCGCGATCGCCGGCCTCGCTCGCGCCGAGGGGCTGATCGCACTCGACGACGAGGTCTGGCTCGCGCCGGGTATCGACCGAAACCCCGACGAGCGACGTGTCGGCCTCGTCTTCCAGGAGTACGCGCTCTTCCCGCACCTGAGCGTCCGCGGCAACGTCGCCTACGGCGGGAAGGAGCGCGCGGACGAGCTGCTCGAGCGCTTCGGCATCGCAGGGCTTGCCGACGCGAAGCCCCGGGAGCTCTCCGGCGGCGAGCGCCAACGCGTGGCGCTCGCCCGCGCGCTCGCGCGCGACCCGGGCGTTCTACTGCTCGACGAGCCGCTTTCCGCGCTCGACGCGCACACGAAGGACACCGTGCGAGGGGAGCTGCAGGAGCTGCTCGAGGAGCTCGACCTGCCGACGCTGATCGTGACGCACGACTACGAGGACGCCGCCGCGCTCGCCGAGACCGTTGGCGTGCTTGTCGACGGCGAGCTGCGCCAGCTCGGAACGCCGCGCGAGCTCGTCGCCCAGCCCAACGACCCCTTCGTCGCCTCGTTCACCGGCGCCAACCTCCTGCACGGTGCGGTCGAGCTGCACGACCACGGGCTCACGCGCGTGCGGCTCGACAGCGGCGAGATCGTCTACTCCACGGACGAGGCGGACGGCGAGGTCGGCGTCGTCGTCTACCCGTGGGACGTCTCGATCGGGCGCGTCCACGGCGACGACTCGGCGATGAACCTGATCCGCGGCGAGGTGGCGTCGCTCACCGAGCTCGGCAACCGCGTCCGGGTGCGCGTCGGGCCGCTGACGGCCGAGGTGACGGCCGCCTCGGCGGAGCGCCTCGGCCTCGCCCGCGGCTGGACCGCGTACGCGTCGTTCAAGGCGACCGGCACGCGCCTGGTCCCGCTCGGCTCGCGGTAAGTACTCCCTTACAGCTCGAGCGTCCGGGTCGCGCCGAAGGCCTCCAGGAAACGGCGGTCGTGCGTGACGAGCACAGCCGCGCCGTCGTAGCCTTCCAGCGCGAGCTCGAGCTGCTCGATCGCCTCCAGGTCGAGGTTGTTCGTCGGCTCGTCGAGCACGAGTGCATTCACCCCGCGCGCGGCGAGCAGGGCGATCGCCGCGCGGCTGCGCTCGCCGGGCGATAAGGAGCGGCCGGGGCGCAGAACGTCGTCCGCGCCGAGCGCGAAGGTCGCGAGCAACGAGCGAGCCTCGCCTGTGGCGAGACCGCCGAGCTCGCAGAACCGGTCGAGCAGCCGCTCGTCGCCCGCGAACGGCCCGCGACCCTGCGGCAGCTCGCCGAGCACCGTGCCCGGGCCGAGGCGGCGCTCGCCCCCGGCAAGCGGAAGCTCCCCGAGCAGCGCCTTCAGCAGCGTGGTCTTGCCGGTGCCGTTTCGCCCGAGCAGGGCGAGCCGGTCGCCGGGCCGCAGCTCGAGGTCGACGGGGCCGAGCCGGAAGCCGTCCCGCTCGACCACTGCGCCCGAGAGCCGAGCGATCACATCGCCGCCGCGCTGCGCCGGGTTGAGCGAGAGCCGCAGCTGCCACGGCGTCCAGGGCTTCTCCACGCGCTCGAGCTGACCCAGCTTCTTGGCGGCCGCCTTCTTGATGTCCTTGGTCTTCTTTTTCTTGCGGCCCTGGCCGTAGCCGCGCTCCTCCCATTGCCGCATCCGCCTCGCCTGCTCCTCGACCCGGCCGCGCTCCGAGACGTAGCCGGCGTAGGCTGCCTCGTGCCGATCGCGAGCCGCCGTGCGCTGCCCGGTGAACTCACTCCAGCCGCCGGCGTAGACACGCACGCGACGGGTCTCCGCCTCGAACTCGGCGATGCTCGTCATCCGCTCGAGGAAGGCGCGGTCGTGCGAGACCGCCACGATCCCGCCGCGGTGCCGGTCGACGAACCGCTCGAGCAGCTCGAGCGCCGTGAAGTCGAGGTCGTTGGTCGGCTCGTCGAGGAGCAGCACGTCTGCGTCCGCCGCGAGGATCGCCTCGAGGTTCCGCCGAGCAGCCTCACCCCCGGAGAGGCCGTCGACCGCCCGCTCCTGCACGAGGTAGGCCACCTCGAGGCCCGGCGGCTCGCGCGTCACGCGGCCGCCGTCGGGCTCCTCGATTCCGGCCAGCACGCGCAGCAGCGTCGACTTGCCGATCCCGTTCGGGCCGACGATCCCGACACGGTCGCCCGGTGAGACGACCAGCGAGACGCGGTCGAGGACCTGGACTGCGGCGTAGCTCTTCGAGATGTCACGTGCAGCGAGTGAGCCCGGCACGGGCTGACCTCCTTCAGTCGAAAGGGCGGAAACGCGGGGGTTTCGACTAGAGGTCAGTCATAGGAAGGCCCGGAGGCCCGGGAGGAATATAGCTACACTGCTCGCTCGCCATGGCCGTCCCCAAGAGAAAAACGTCGAAGGCACGCCGCGACCAGCGCCGCGCGACCCACAGCATCGAGGCACCCCGCGTCAACACGTGCCCTCAGTGCGGGTCGCCGAAGCGGGCGCATCGCATCTGCCCGACCTGCGGCACCTATAAGGGCCGCGAGGTCGAACCCCTCCGTCTCAACGCTCCGTAGTTG
>JBJMJY010000048.1:0-7362 GCA_045806105.1 Gaiellaceae bacterium
CCGCGGTTGCGGGCCGCTCGACGCTCGAGATCCTGGTCGCGCTCGCCGTCGGGGCCCTCATCCCGTATGGCTGGGTCTCGTTCAAGTCACGCCGCCGGATGAACGCGTTCGAGGACCAGCTTCCCGATCTTCTCGTGACCCTGGCCGCCTCGCTCAAAGCGGGGCATAGCTTCAAGCAGGGAATCCAGACGGTGGTGGACGAGGGCCAGGACCCGGCCAGCAAGGTTCTCGGGCGTGTGATCACGGACACGCAGCTCGGCCGGCCGATGGACGACGCGCTCGCCGAGACGGCCGAGCGGATCGGCTCGAAGAACTTCTCGTTCGTGATCACGGCGGTCTCGATTCAGCGCCAGGTCGGAGGCAGCCTCGCCGGGCTGTTCGACATGGTCGCCGACACCGTCCGCCAGCGGCAGCAGTTCGCGCGCAAGATCAAGGGGCTGACCGCGATGGGCCGCGCCTCGGCCTACGTGCTGATCGGTCTCCCCTTCTTCGTCGCGTTCGCGATGACGTTGATGAACCCGTCCTACATGGACCCGCTCTACAACACCTCCACGGGGCACACGCTGATCATGGTCGGCCTCGTGATGATGGCCTTCGGGTCCCTGATCCTGAAAAAGCTCGTCTCATTCCGGGGGTAAGCGCCAGTGTTCATGCTCATCGTGCTCGGAGCCTTCTGCCTCGCAGGAGCGGCCTACCTCGTCGGCGAGGCGGTGACCCTGCCGGCGCGCGAGCGGCGGACCTCGGTCAACCGCGCCGCGAACTACGGAAACGTGCGCGCGCTGCTCGGGCAGCGGCAGCTGCCGTTCACGCAGCGAGTGCTCGCACCGCTGGGGGAGCGGCTCGCGGGCTGGACCCTGAAGCTGCACCCCCGGACGAGCATCGACGGCGTCAGCGCGCGCCTGCTCGCGGCGGGCCTCGGCCGCAAGATCGCCCCGACGACGTTCCTCGCGTTCAAGTCGGGCCTCGCCGTCGGAGGCGTCCTCCTGGGCGCGGTCTTCGGCGGCGCGGTGACCGGCCCGGGCGGCGTGCTCTTCTGCGCGATCGCCCTCGGCGGGATCGGCTTCATCGCACCCGACTTCGTGGTCTCGGCGAAGGGCCGCTCGCGCAAGGACCGCATCCGCGCCGAGCTCCCGGACGCGCTCGACCTGATGGCGGTCAGCGTCGAGGCGGGCATGGGCTTCGACGGTGCGATCGCCAAGCTGACCGAGAACATGCACGGCCCACTGGCCGACGAGTTCGCGCTGACGCTGAGCGAGATCAAGATCGGCGAGTCGCGCCAGACCGCGCTCAAGAAGTTGGCCGAGCGGACCGGAACGCCGGAGCTGTCGAGCTTCGTGCGGTCGATCATCCAAGCCGACCAGCTGGGCATCTCCCTCGGGCGAATCCTCCGCGTGCAGGCGACCGACAGCCGCCTCAAGCGGCAGGCCGCGGCGGAAGAGAAGGCGATGAAGGCGCCGATCAAGATGCTCTTCCCGACGGTGCTCTTCATCTTCCCGGCCATGTTCCTCGTGATCCTCGGGCCGGCGTTCCTCAACCTCTCCAAGATCTTCTAACCGGAAATCGGAGGCGACGATGCCCGACAGACCCGAGAACCAGGGGGCCGAGACCGAAAAGGGGTTCGGCACCGGCCTGCGCGCACAGCTGCAGCGCCGCCGGGAGGGCGAGGATGTGCAGGGCGAGCCGCAGGGCCCGACCAACGTCGAGCTGCGCTTCGAGCTGACGGCGCGGCCAGCGAACGGCGAGGGCGTCGAGGCCGTCTCCGGCGCCGATCTCCAGGCGCTGCGCGCGGAGCTGGACGCCGCGCACGTGCGCGAGGCTTCGCTGCGCGAGCAGCTGCAGAAGCGCGACGAGTCCTACGACGAGAACGTCGGCTCCGAGAAGGAGCTCGCCCACCGGGCGGCGACCCTCGACGAGCGCCAGGCCAAGCTGGCGGAGTTCGAGGTCGAGCTCGAAGAGCGCGAGCGCCGGATGCGCGACCAGCGCGAGGCGATCGAGGCCGAGCATGCACGCGTCGCCGACCTGCAGGCCGAGCTCGCCGCGGAGCAGGCGCTCGCGGCCGAGCAGCAGGAGGCCGCCGAAGCACGGCTGCGGGAGCTGCAATCGAGCGACCGGTCCCGCGACAAGGCTGCCGCCGAGCTGACGAAGGCGCAGTCGGCGCTCGAGGACCGCGAGCGGAAGCTGGCCAGGAAGGAGAGCGAGCTCACGACCCGGGAGCAGGCGGCGACCGCGCGACTCGACGGGCGCGAGCGAGGGCTCGAGAAGCGCGAGAACGAGTGGCGCTCACGCGACAAGGAGCTCTCGGAGCGCGAGCGGAAGCTGTCCGGGCGCGAGAACGACCAGAAGAAGGAGGCGGCGCGCCTCGCCGCCCGCGACGAGGCGCTCGGCGATCGCGAGGCCGAGCTCCTGCTCAGGCAGGACAAGCTCCGCGACGACGCCGAGCGGTTCGAGCGCGAGCTCGCCGACAAGGGCAGGATCGCCCGCGAGGCCGTGGAGCGCAGCGCCGAGCTCGACCGGCGCGAGCTCGACCTGACCGCACGCGAGGCGGAGCTGAACCGGCTCCGGGCCTCGCTTGCCCATGAAGAGCGGGACGCGAACCGCGGCCGCGACCTCGAAGACTGGACGGCCCGGCTCGAGGAGCGGGAGCAGCAGCTCGCCGGACGCGAGGCCGAGGCTGCGAACTTCGAGTCGGTGTCGGAGTCCCACAAGAAGCGGACCGACCGGCGCGAGCAGCGGCTCAACGACCTCGAGACGACGGTGCACGACCGGCTGAAGGAGCTCGACGAGCGCGAGAGCGAGCTCGACCTCCGCGAGGCCCAGCTCACGGCGGACGTCGAGATCCGCACCGACAAGCTCGAGGAGCGCGAGCAGACGCTCGCGGAGCTCGAGGCGCGGCTCGCCAACCAGGAACGCGAGCTCGGTGCCTACGTGGCCAAGGCGCAGACCGAGATCCAGCGGCGCGAGTCCGAGTGGTGGCAGAAGCAGCTCGGCGAGGACGCCGAGGTCTCAGCAGCTTGATCTAAGGCGCGGACTCGGCGGCGCCGACTCGGCGGCGCCGACGAGGGAGGTCGTGCGGGCTTTGCCCGTGCGGCCGTCTAAGCTCGCCCGGTCTTGGGCCGGCGCGAGGCTCTTCGGATAGGGCTGATCTGGGCCGCCTGGCTCGGGGCGGTCGTGGCGACGGTCGCAATCGGCCTCGCGGCGGGCGCATACGTGTGGCAGCCCGGCTGGATTCAGCATTCCGGTCTGTGGCCGCTCTACGCCTGGGACTTCAACTGGTACGTCAACATCGCGCGGGACGGCTATCCCGCGGGCGCGGGCGGCCGCCAGTACGCGTTCTTCCCGCTCTGGCCGCTCGTCCTCGATTGGGCCGGCATGCACCTGGAGGCAGTCGTCGCCGCAGCCCTCGCGTGGGCCGCGAGCCTCGCCGCCTTCCTCGGCGTCTCCGCCGGCCGGACGCGCTCGCCGCTGACGAGCGCCGCTGCGCTTGCCTGCTGGCCGGGCTCGTTCACCCTCGCGATCGCGTACCCAGACGGCCTCGCTCTTGCAGCTGCGGCCTGGGCGGCGGCGCTCGTCCTGCGCGATAGGCCGCTCCTCGCGGGTGCGGTCGGCGCCGTCGCCTCGTTCGCTCGCCCCACCGGTGTCCTGATCGCGCTGCCGCTCGTTTGGCTGGCTCGCGGCCGCGGCGCGCGGGCATGGGTCGGCGCCGCACTGCCGGTCGCAGCGGCGGCGGCAGTGGAGGCGTACATCTGGGATCGAAGCGACGACGCAACCGCATTCTTCGACGCGCAGCGGCTCTGGGGTCGCCACGGGCCGCGCGGCCTCGGCACGTGGGCCGACCACGTCGCCGGCGTGATCGATCGGCATGGCACCGTGATCGGGCCGCTCGCACTCGCGGCCGCGGCCGCGCTCGTCGTCGCGTGGCGGCGCTACGGCGTCTGGCGGACTGCGGTCGGCGCGTACGCCTGCGCGGTCCCACTGCTGCTGGCCGCGACCAGCAGCCTCCAGGGCTTCGTCGACAGCGCCCGCGCGGCGCTCGTCCTGCCGCTGCTCGTGGTCCTCTGGCGGCTGGGCCCCCGCTACCGCCCCTGGGCCGCCTACGCCACGCTCGTCGTAACGCTGCTCCTCCTTTCGGGGACGATCCAGAGCTTCGGCCGCCAGAGCCTCTTTGCCTTCCCGATCTTCTGGGCGGTCGCCGACGGGCCGCGGGTGTTCCGCTCGCCGGTCCTCGCGGCGCTCGGGTTCGCGGCGAACCTCGCGCTCGTCCTGCTTCTGACACGCTTCGCGCCGTAGCACTGATGGGAGAGCACGTCCTGATCACCGGCGGCGCGGGCTTCATCGGCTCGCACGTGAGCGACGAGCTGCTGCGCTCCGGCTACAGGGTGCGCGCCCTCGACAGCCTCGTCGAGCAGGTGCACAGCGACGCGCAACGACCGGCGTACCTCGCCGGCGACGTCGAGCTCCTCTCCGGCGACGTGCGCGATCCGGAGCTCCTGCGGCGCGCGCTCGAAGGAATCGACTCGGTCGTCCACCTGGCGGCCCGCGTCGGCGTCGGCCAGAGCATGTACGAACTCGCCGAGTACGCGGCGGCGAACACGGCCGGCACCGGCGTGCTGCTCCAGGCGCTGCTCGAGCGGCCCGTGCGGAAGCTCGTCGTCGCCTCCAGCATGAGCATCTACGGTGAGGGCGCGTACGAGCCGGCGCCGGCGGTCGAGCGGTCGCGCGAGCAGCTCGCGCAAGGCGAGTGGGAGCCACGCGGGCCGAACGGCGAGGAGCTCACACCGGTGCCGACCCCCGAGACGAAGGAGCCGTCGCTCGCCTCGGTCTACGCGTTGACGAAGTTCGACCAGGAGCGGATGGCCCTGCTCTACGGCGCCGCCTACGACGTGCCGGCGGTCGCGCTGCGCTTCTTCAACGTCTACGGCCCGCGGCAGGCGCTCTCGAACCCGTACACCGGCGTGCTCGCGATCTTCGCGTCGCGCCTCCTGAACGACCGGCAGCCGCTGGTCTACGAGGACGGCGCCCAGCGCCGCGACTTCGTCAACGTCGTCGACGTGGCCCGGGCCTGCCGACTCGCGCTCGAGCGCGACGGCGCCGACGGCCGCGCCGTGAACATCGGCAGCGGCCGCAGCGCCCCGGTGCTCGAGATCGCCGACCAGCTCGCGCGCGTGCTCGGGAAGGACGTCGAGCCCGAGCTCGCGGGCAAGTTCCGGGCGGGCGACATCCGCCACTGCTTCGCCGACGTGTCCCTCGCGCGCGAGGCGCTCGGCTTCGAGGCCGACGTCGCGCTCGAGGACGGGATGGCCGAGCTCGCGGCGTGGCTCGAGGGGCAGGTCGCGACCGACCGCTTCGACGAGGCCGCCTCCGAGCTGACCGAGCGCGGGCTGACCACCTGACGCTGCCGCGAGACGCGAGGTTTGAGAGCGACTCGCGTTGGCGAAGCCGCAACCACGATGAAGCTTCTCAACCGGAGAAGCACCAAGGCCGAGGAGGAACGCGCGGCCGAGGAAGGCCGCCCGCTCCCCGACGAGGCGCCTGAGCCCCAGCCCGAGCGCGAAGAGCCCCGGCTCGAGGACCCGTCGCCGACAGACCTCTCGAAGCGGGACTACTTCGCGATCCTGAAGCGGGCCGTCAAGCAGGCCAACGAGGACCACATCACGAACCTCGCGGCCGCGCTGGCGTACTACGCCTTCCTGGCCATCCCCGCGACGCTCTTGATCGCGGCCGGCCTCTTCGGCCTGCTCGCCGGACCCGATGCGGTCACGACCGTGATCGACAAGCTCCACGGGATCATCCCGAGCCAGGCGTCGAACCTGCTCGAGGACAGCCTGCGACGCCTGACGGAGACGCAGGGCACGAGCATCACGCTGATCGCGGTCGGCGGCGTGCTCGCGCTCTGGTCGCTGAGCGGCGCGATGCAGAACGTGATGTGGGCGCTGAACCTCGCCTACGACCGCGAGGAGACGCGCGGCTTCCTGCGCCGCCGCATCGTCGCCGCGGCCATGGCCGTCTTCGCGCTCACGGGCTCCGCGCTCGGGCTCGGACTGCTGGTGCTCGGCCCGCACCTCTCCGGCTGGATCGGCGAAGCAACCGGGCAAAAGACCGCTGTCGAGATCGCCTGGTGGGTCGCGCAGTGGCCGATCCTGATCGGGGCCCTGCTGCTCGCATTCGGGGTGATCTACTACCTCGGGCCGAACATCGAGCACCCGAAGTGGCACTTCCTGAGCCTGGGCGCCGTCTTCGCACTCGTCGTGTGGCTGCTCGCGTCCGGCGCGTTCGCCTTCTACGCGAGCCGCTTCGGCTCGTACAACAAGGCGTGGGGGTCGCTGTCGGCGGTGGTCGTGATGCTCACGTGGCTCTGGATCAGCTCGGTGGCGCTGCTCCTCGGAGCCGAGCTCAACGCCGAGGCCGAGCGCAGCCGGGAGCTCCGCCGCGGCGAGCCTGCCGAGCGAGAGCTACAGGCGCCGGCCAAGGCGTGAGCGGCGGTGCCCCGGGCTAAACGGCTCGGCTAGAGTCGAAGCATGGCCTCCGGAGCTACCGCCACTCTTCGCACCGGAGACAGAGACGTTTCCTACGCACCGCTCGCGTCGGTGGAGGGCGTCGAGCGACTCCCCTACTCGCTGCGGATCCTGCTCGAGAACGCGCTGCGCAGCGGCTCCGAGAGCGGCGTCGAGGCGATTGCCCGCTGGGAGCCGCAAGCAGAGCCGAGCCGGGAGCTCGCGTTCCGGCCCGCGCGCGTGCTGCTGCAGGACTTCACCGGTGTGCCGTCGATCGTCGACCTCGCCGCGATGCGTTCGGCGATGGCGGACTTCGGCGGCGACCCGGCCAAGATCAACCCGCACATCCCGGCCGAGCTCGTGATCGACCACTCGGTGCAGGTCGACGCGTTCGCGTCGCGCATGGCGTTCGGGCGCAACGTCGAGCTGGAGTACGAGCGCAACCACGAGCGCTATCTCTTCCTGCGCTGGGGTCAGAACGCGTTCAGCGGCTTCCAGGTGGTGCCGCCCGGCACGGGCATCTGCCACCAGGTGAACCTCGAATACCTGGCGCGCGTCGTCGAGGCTCGGGACGGGGTTGCGTTCCCGGACACGCTCGTCGGAACCGACTCGCATACGACGATGGTGAACGGGCTCGGCGTCCTCGGCTGGGGCGTCGGCGGCATCGAAGCGGAGGCGGCGATGCTCGGTCAGCCCCTCTCGATGCTCGTGCCCCAGGTGGTCGGCTTCAAGCTCAGCGGCGCGCTGCCCGAGGGCGCCACCGCAACGGACCTCGTGCTGACGGTGACGGAGATCCTGCGCCACGCCGGTGTCGTCGGCAAGTTCGTCGAGTACTTCGGCGAGGGCCTGACCTCACTCCCACTCGCGGACC
>JBJMJY010000049.1:0-20230 GCA_045806105.1 Gaiellaceae bacterium
GTGCCGTGCCGTGAAGCTGCTGGAGCGCTTCGTCCGCGGCCGCTGGAGGGGAGCGGCGATCGCCGCCGAGGCCGAGGCCGTCGGCGCCTACCTGATCGTCGTGCGCGCCACCGCGCACTACCGGTCGCAGGTGTTCGGCAAGACTGTGGACTACGTGCTTCGGCACGCCTGCTGCCGGGTGCTCCTCACGACCCCACCGCCGCGGTGAGCACCCACCGGGTCACCGGGCCCGCGCCGCTCGGCGTCCGGACGAAGCGCCTGCTCATCGGCCGTCCGCGGGCGACGCGCGAGCTTGAGGACACGCTCCTCCCGAAGACGCTCGCGCTTCCGATCTTCTCCTCCGACCCGATCTCGTCGGTCGCCTACGCGACAGAGGCCGCTCTGGCCGTGCTGGTGGCGACCTCGCTCTCGTCCCGGCACCTCGTGCTCCCGATCTCCGTCGCCGTCGCAGCGCTGCTCGCAATCGTCGTTCTCTCCTACAGCCAGGGCGTGCGCGCGTACGCCTCGAGCGGCGGCTCCTACGTCTTCGCGCGGGAGAATCTCGGGACGCTGCCGGCGCTCGTCGCGGGTGCCGCGCTGCTCGTCGACTATGTGCTGACCGTGGCCGTGTCGGTCGCGGCCGGCATCTTCGCCATCACCTCGGCCGCGCCGTCGTTGGCCTCGCATCAAGTCGCGCTCTCGCTGCTCTGCATCGCGGTGCTCACCGTCGGGAACCTGCGCGGCACCCGGGAGTCCGGGCTGTTGTTCGCGTTCCCGACCTACGGCTTCATCGTCCTGCTCTACCTGGCGCTGGCCGTCGGCGTGACGAAGTGCACGGTCGGCACATGCCCTGTGGCCGAGGTGCCACACCCGCTGGCGACAGGCACGGGAGCACTCGGCCTCTTCGTGTTGCTAAAGGCGTTCTCCTCGGGAGCCGTCGCGCTGACCGGCGTCGAGTCGATCTCGAACGGGGTGAATGCGTTCCGCCGGCCGCAGTCGCGCAACGCCTCGCTGACGCTTTACGCGATGGCCGCGATCGCGATCAGCTTCTTCGTTGCCGTGTCGTGGCTCGCGGTGAAGATGGACGCCCGGCCGAGCGAGACGGCGTCGGTGCTCTCGCAGATCGCCCGTGGTGCCTTTCCGGCCGGCTCGCCCGGGTCGATCGGCTACTACCTCGTGCAGGCGTTCACGCTCGCGATCCTCGTGCTCGCGGCGAACACCTCGTACCAGGGCTTTCCACGGCTGGCCGCGCTCCTCGCGCGCGACCGCTTTCTGCCGAGCCAGTTCGTCAACCTCGGCGACCGGCTCGCCTACTCGAACGGGATCCTCGTCCTCGCCGGCCTCGCTTCCGGCCTCATCGTCGCCTTCCGCGCCGACGTCAACTCGCTCATTCACCTGTACGTGATCGGCGTCTTCACCGCATTCACGCTCGCCCAGGCGGGGATGGTGCGGCACTGGCACCGGGCCCAGGAGCCGGGCTGGAGGTGGCGGGCGGCGCTGAACGCAGTCGGCGCCGCGACGACGGCCCTCGTCACGTCCGTCGTGATAGCGACGAAGTTCCTCGACGGCGCGTGGATGGTGCTGCTCGCGATGCCACTGCTGATCCTGGCCTTCTACGGCGTACGCCGCCACTACCGCGCCGTCGGGCTGCGGCTGCGCGCGAAGGCGCGGGCCGTCCTCGCCAGCCGCGAGGTCGAGAACCACGTCGTGCTCTACGTCGAGCGGCTCGACGCCGCCACGCGCGAGGCTCTGTGGTACACGCAGACGATCTCGAAGGACAGCTTCCGTGCGATCCACGTCCCGTTCGCCGGAAGCGACCCGGGGATCGGCCCGCGCTTCTTTCACTGGACCGAGGGCGAGCCGCGTCTGGAGATCCTCCCGCCGGACGGCGACCCGCTGCACGCCGTGCTTGAAGAGATCTGGGCGATTCCGGTGGGCGAGAGCCGCTTCGTCACCGTCGTGATCCCCGAGCTGTTCCGCAAGCCGTCGCTGCTGTCGGCGCTGCTACGGCGATCGACGTTCTCGCTCAAGCTCCGGCTGCTGCGCGAGCCCGGCGTCGCGGTCGCCGATGTGCCGTTGCTCGGGGAGGACCGGGGCCTGCCGCGGCGTGCCGAGGTCGTCGTCCCGGTCTCGAGCATCAACGCGGCGTCGCTGCGAGCGCTGCAGTACGCGCGCTCGCTGGGCATCGGCGAGACGACGGCTGTCTTCTTCGCCGAGCACGAGGAGGACGCCGAGGCCTTCGAGCGCGACTGGCGCCGCTTCCCGACGCACGTTCCGCTGGAGGTGGTGGAGGCGCCGTTCCGTGACATCGGCAACCCACTTCTCTCACACTTGCGCAGGATCACGGCCGACCCGGAGGCGGTCGCCGTGGTCGTGATGCCGGAGGTGGTCGTCCGCGGCACCGATCGGCTACTGCACAACCAGCGCGCCCTCTACATGAAGCGGCTGCTGCTCTTCGAGCCGCGGGTGATCCTCACGTCGGTGCCGTTCCAGTTGACCTAGGGGATCGTCAGCACGATCTTGCCGAACTGCTCCGCGGCTTCCATCCGCTCGTGCGCCGCCCGCGCCTCGGCCAGCGGGTAGACCGAGTCGACAACCGGCTTCGCGCGGCCCCTCTTCACGAGCTCGTACGCCGCCTCGAAATCCGCACGCGTGCCCATAGTCGAGCCGTAGACGGTCAGCTGTTTCCACCAGATGCGGTGGAGCGCGGCGGGCGGGTTTGGCCCGCTGGTCGCGCCGCAGACGACGATGCGGCCGCCGGCACGCGCCGCCTGGAGCGAGCTCTGCCACGTCGCCTCGCCGACGTGCTCGAGCACGACGTCGACGCCGGCACCGCCCGTCGCCTCGGCAACCGCGGCGCGCACGTCGCCGTCGGCGTGGTTCACCGCCGCATCGGCACCCAGCTCGCGGGCGCGGTCGACCTTGTCGTCGCTGGACGACGTCACGAGCGCCCGCGCGCCGAGCGCCTTCGCGATCGCGAGCCCCGCGGTCGCGACGCCGCTCCCGATCCCCCACAGCAGCACCCACTCGCCCTCGCGCAGCTGTGCCTTCGTGACGAGCAGCCGGTAGGCGGTCTCGAACACGAGCGGGAACGCCGCGGCCTCCTCGAACGAGATCTCGTCGGGCAGCGGGTAGACGTTCGACTCGGGCACGGCCACGAGCTCCGCGTGGGTCCCGTCCATGTGCTCGCCGACGACCGTGATCTGGTCGCCGTGCTCGATCCCGGGGTTGATCACGACCCGCTCCCCGGTGTCCTCTCGGAGGCCGGCGCCGTCGGCACCGAGGATCCGCGGTTTCGGCACCGAAGGAAGGCCTTTGCGGATCCAGAGGTCGAGATGGTTCAGCGATGCGGCGCGCAGACGGACGAGCACCTCGCCTCGGCCGGGCACGGGCTCGGGCGCCTCCTCGTAGCGCAAGACCTCCGGCCCGCCGTCCTCGTGGATCCGAATCGCCTTCATGCGGGCACAATCTCCCATATGCAGGCGGCCGAGCTTGCGCTGCTGGGCGAAGAGCTGGGGCTCGACGTGGTCGGGGCGGCTCCGGTCGGGCCCTACCAGGAGACCGAGCGGCACATCCGCGAGCGGCGCGAGCGCGGCCTCTTCGCCGACATGCGCTTCACGATGGCCCGGCCCGAGGTCTCGTGCCACCCGGAGACGCTGCTCGAGGGCGCGCGCACGGTCGTCTCCGCGGCACTCTGCTACTGGTGCGACGGCGACGACGCCCTTTCCGAGGGACACGGGCGCCTGCCGCGCTACACGTGGTGGGACGCGTACGCCGCGCTGCGCGAGCGGCTGGACGAGCTGGGCCGGTGCCTCGGCGGCGACTACCGCGTGCTCGTCGACGCGAACGAGCACGTCGACCGCGAAGCTGCGGCGCGCTCGGGCGTCGGCTTCTACGGCAAGAACACGATGCTGATCACGCGCCGCTTCGGCTCCTGGGTCGTGCTCGGGACGCTGCTGACGGCCGCGGAGATCGAGCCTACGCCGCCGCTCGACGCCGGCTGCGGCTCGTGCACGCTCTGCATCGACGCCTGCCCCACGGATGCGCTGGACGAGCCGGGCGTCCTCGACGCGACGCGTTGCCTCTCGTACTGGACGCAGTCGTCGTCGCCGTTCCCGGAGGAGTACCGCGAGGCGCTCGGCGACCAGGTCTACGGCTGCGACATCTGCCAGGACGTCTGCCCCTGGAACCGCGGGGTCGAAAAGCGGCGCGCCGGGGAGGAGCCGCCGCCCGGAGCGGAGCCGCTCGTCTCGCTCGTGGACTGGCTCGAAACGGACGGCGAGGAGCTCGCGGCGCGCTACGACCGGCTGTTCGTGCCCCGCAACGACCCTCGCTACCTGCGCCGCAACGCGCTCGTCGCGCTCGGGAACGCCGGCGGCGACGCCGAGCTCGCCGAGGGGTACGCGCGCAGCGACGATCCGCTGCTGCGCGAGCACGCCGACTGGGCGCTCGACCGGCTCGGAGCGTCCACATGAGGCTCAGGTTCGACCGGCGCCGGTCGCGGGAGCTCGAGCGCTGGATCGCGTGGATTCGCCTCGGCGGCGTCGCCTTCGCCGTCCTGCAGGTCGCGATCGGCGCCGAGTATCCACCCGGCTACGAAACCTGGGCATGGGTGACGACGGCGTCCTTCGGCGCAGGCACGCTGGCCGTGTTCTGGCTCGCGCGGCGCGAGTGGGGCGGGCGCTCCCAGCTCGTCCTTGCGCTGGCCGCCCTGGCCTTCGACTTCGCCGTCGTCTCGACTTACGTCCTGATCTACAGCTTCGAGCGCGCCGGCCCGACCCGGCAGCTGCTCTTCCTGCCGCTGATCGAGGCGGCCGTCCGCTTTGGCATCCCCGGCGCGATCGCCCTCACCGCGGCCAGCTTGCCCGTGATGGCAATCTTCGAGTGGCTCCGGGAATCGCACTTCACCGCGCCCCGCTACCGATACGACTACGTCACGCTGCAAGTCGGGATGCAGCTGCTGATGGGCCTGGTCGTCGGGTGGCTGCTTCTGCGCCTGGAAGGCCAGACCGACGTCGCGGAACAGCGGGCGGCCGAGGCAGAGCGGTTGCGAGACCACCTCGGGCGCCGTGCGGACGTCCTGGAGGCGGCGAACCGCTGCGCCCGCGCGCTGAGCTCCTCGCTCCAGGTCGACCGGGCGTTCGACGCATTCATCCGCGAGGTGCGCGGCCTGCTGCCCTTCGACCGGATGGCGATAGTGCTGAGCGAGAACGGGGTCGCCCAGGTGATGGCGGTCGCGGGCGCGGGCGCCGACGACGTGCTGCCGCCCGGCTCGGGCCGGCCGATCCACGGGACGCTGCTCGAGGAGCTCTTGCGCACGAACCAGACCGTCTACCGGCGAGACATGAGTGGCGCCGACTACCCGGAGGAGGACGAGTTCCTCGCGCTCGGGCTCCACTGCCGCCTCGCGACGCCGCTGCTCCAGGGTGCGAGGACGATCGGGATGCTCTCGCTCGTCCGGCGCGACGTCGACGCGTTCAGCGCGGAGGAGATCGAGCTCGCCGGCCTGCTGGGGCGGCTCGTCGCCAGCGCCGTCCAGAACATCAGGGCGTATGAAACGGAGCGCAAGACCGTCGAGGAGCTGCGCCGGCTCTCGGCGCTGCGGGCGGACTTCGTCTCGCTCGTCTCGCACGAGCTGCGCACGCCCATGGCGGCCGTGATCGGATCGGCTCGGACGCTGCAGCAGCGCTGGCGCGAGCTCTCGCCGGACCAGCGCGAGTCGTTTCTCGAGCTGATCGCCGGCGAGACGAACCGCCTGGCCGAGTTAATCAGCGACGTGCTCGACACCTCGCGCATCGAGGCCGGCACCTTCAGCTTCCGCTTCCGCGACGTCGACCTCGCGCAGCTGATCAACGACGTGGTCGCGACCGCGCAGCTGGGCCAGGACGAGGTTCATCTGCGCGCGGAGGTGCACGACCTGCTGCCGGAGATCCGCGGCGATGCGGAGCGGCTGCGGCAGGTGCTGACGAACCTGATCGACAACGCGATCAAGTACTCGCCGATCGGCAGCGAGGTCGAGGTACACGCCTACCCGGAGGACGGCCGGGTGCGGATCGACGTGCGCGACCGCGGGCCCGGGATCGCGAGGGAGGACCAGACGTTGATCTTCGAGAAGTTCGGCCGCGTCACCGGCAGCGGGGCGACGAGGCCCGGCACCGGCCTCGGCCTCTTCATCGCGCGGTCGATCGCCGAGGCCCACGGCGGCGTCCTGGAGGTGCAGTCGGCGCCCGAGCAGGGCGCGACGTTCACCCTCGAGCTCCCGCTTGCGAACTAGGCCGGAACTGTCATCTTGCGCCGCCGGTTACCGACGGCGAGGCTTTCGAGCACCGATGGCGAGCTGATCTCTCGCGACGAAGTCGTTGCGCTCTGTTCGACGTGAGCGACACGGCGAGGTCGCTCGAGCGAATTGAGAGCTTGCTCGGAGGTGACGATGCCGAAGAAGAAGAGGCCGACGAACGCTGACCTCGAAGCGCGTCGTGAGAATGGTCAAGACGCCGAGCGGACGCGGCAGCTGGCGCCGAAGGCCAGGCGGAGCTGGACGCGCGCAAGCGACGCGAAGCCTCCGGCTAAGACGTCACGCGGACGCGGGAAAGTCCCAGCTCCCGCTGGACCGCGCGCGCGCGGTCGGCGATCTCGCGGCGCAGCTCCGGCGGCTCCAGCACGATCGCCTCGCCGCGGTAGCTCAGGATCTCGCCGACGAGCCACTCCGGGCTCCCGACCGGCCGCTCGGCAACCGCGGAGCCGTCGGCCAGCCCGCGGGCGCCCTTCTCCAGCTCCCAACGCGCGATCTCGGGCGAGTACCAGATGCGGGCCGGCCGCGCGTCGCGGAACTCGTGCGGGTCGAAGCCCTCCCGCGGCTCGAAGTGGCCGCGCTGGAGGCGCGCGCTGCGCATGCGGTCGAGCCGGAACGAGCGCTCGCCGTCCCGCGTGCGGTCCCACGTGTGGACGTACCAGTACGGCAGCCGCCGCTCGAGCGCGTACGGCTCGACGAGGTGCGTCGAGACCTCCTCGTCTCCCTCCTTGAGGTAGTCGATCTCGACGAGGCGCCGCTCCCGGAGGCCTCGGCTGAGGGTGCCGACGAGGTCCTCCTCGGCGCGCTGGACCTGCGGCTCGGGCGTCTGCGCGAGCTCGAACTCGCCGAAGGTCTCCTCGAGCTTCGCCCGCACGCGCTCCAGCGGCGACCGCGCGTCGGCCGCGATCATCGGGCCGACGAACTCGAGGGCGAGCCGGATCGCGCGGGCCTCCAGCGGCGTCAGGCGCGGCGGCGCCCGGAACGTGTCGCCGAAGAGCTCCTTGTCGACGCGCACCGTGTCGCCGTCGAGTTCGGCGTAGACGGCGTAGCAGCCGCCCCCGAAGTTGACGAGGTTCAGCAGCGACAGGTGCTCCTCCAGCGCCTCGAACGGGATGTTGAAGCGCTCCACGAGCTCCTGCGCCGGGATCTTGGCTTCCGAGCTCTCGCCGCAGCGGTCGAGCAGGTACGCGAGCAGCGCCTGCAGGACCGCGAAACGCTCCGGGTGTACGGGCGCCGTCGGCCGCTCCGCGATCTCCTCCTCGATGCGCCCGTCCGTCTCGGCCGCGAGCTGGTCCGGCACGCCCTCGTGCCGCTCGCGGACGAGCCTCAGCGCCCGTGCCACCTCGCGCCGCAGCTCGTCCGGCGCCTGCGGCACCGCACGGCCATCCTGACGCAGCAGCCACGACGCGAGCAGCGGCAGGCTCGAGTACTCGGTCGCGAAGACGCCGTCGTCGACCTTCGTGCCGAAGGTGCGCTCGACCCACCACGCCGTGTCGCCGGTGACCTCGATGCGCGCCTCGCCGACGGCGTCTCCGATCTGCCAGGGCGGCCGGCCGCGGTACTTGTCGACGTCGAACTCCTGCGGGAGGCGGAAGTCGCGTTCCCTGCGCGTCGCGAAGCGGATGTCGCCGCGGATGCGGGAGACGCGGAAGGTCCGCTCCTCGGCCGCGTCGAGGTCCTGGCCGACCACGTACCACGCACCCGCGTCCGCGAAGAGGGCGTACGGGTTGACGGTGCGCTCGCGCTCCTCGTCGCGCGAGATCGACCAGTACGGGAACTTGACCGTGCGCTGCTTCGAGATGGCGGCCTCGAGCTTCCCGAGGCGCCCCTGCATCTCGATCGAGTACTCGGGGTCGAGCACCTCGACCCGCATCGCCGTGTCTGTCGGCGCCTCCGCGAAGCCGGGGCGCCCGAGCGCGAGGTTCTGCAGCGCAAGGCGGAGCGGCTCCGCGTAGGCGAACTTGCCCTCGAGCAGGTAGAGGCAGGTCTGCAGCGCCGCGAGCTCGTCGTCGGTCAGCTCCAGCGGCGGCAGGAAGTAGCGCTCGGAGCGCATCGTGTACAGCTCCTCGCCGGTGTACTCGTCGCGCTGCGAGTGAAGGGGGACGCCGAGCGCGATCAGTTCCGCGCGGTCGGAGTAGAAGCGCCGCGCGAACGCCTCGTCCGACATCTCCTGGTAGCCCTCGACCTGGCCCTTGATCTCGCGCGCCGTCACAGCCCGCCGCTCCGCCATCAGGAAGGCGACGAGCGAGAGCTGACGGATCAGCTTGTCCGTGTCGTGCGACACCTCAAGCGAGCCTATCGCCTAGGCGAGGCGTCGGCTACGCGGCGACCTTGGAGCGCTCGAGGTGCTGGTGCGACGGGCAGTAGTCGCGGTCCGGCAGGGGCGTGCGCTGGCACGGCTTGCCCTTCCGCGTGGTCGCGCGGCAGCGTGCGACGCCGCCGTCGAAGGCGCCGGCCTCGATCTGGCTCTCGATGAAGGCGACCGCGGCTGCGACGCCCTCCCGCACCGCCCAGGCGACCTGCGCCTGGCACGTGATCGGGAAGTAGCGCCGGATGTCCTGGAAGAGCGCGCGGTCCGGCTTCGCGAAGTAGAGCGGGTCCTTAGCGAGGCGCTCCATGGTCTGCTCGCACGCCTCGAGCACGTCGCGGCGGTACTCGATGCGGGTCTCCGGGGGAACGTACGGATCGACGAGATCCTTGATCGACCGGTAGATCGCACGTGAGTACTGATACATGCAGGCCTGAATCTGAAGCGTCCGCTCGTCCAAGATCAGTATCTCCGGCTCCTATTAATCTCCCGCAAAGCTTTGTTAATGGGCGGTTAAACGTCTCCGGCGCTGTGTTGGCGGCCCGAGTCTAACGAACCCGGGCCGTGTTACAAAGTCCCGTTCCACGTTGGCTCGGCGGTAAACGTCAGGGCGTGATTCTGCGTGGATACGGGTTGCGGTAGCCGTGGCGGTGGGCCTCGATCACGTGGCTCTGCGCCTCGGCTTCCGTGTCGTAGATGCCCACGAAGACAACGAAGTACCCGGGGTGGAGGCTCGAGAAGCGCGACGAGTCGATGACCCCGACCTGGGTCATCCCGAGCCGCAGGGCCTGTTTCGCCTCGGCGACCGCGCCGGTGCGGCCGTTCGTGCTGGGCACGGAGTCGAGCACGATCGTCCAGCCGCTCTTGCCCGCGGGCCAGAGCACGGGCGTGGGCTTCGGAGGCGGCGGAGGGGGCGGCTTGCTCGTCGTCCCGGTGGCGGCGGTCGTGGTCGGGGAGGCCGTCGTCGGCTCGGGTGCCGTCCGCGTCTCCCGCAGGGTGGTCGGCCGCTCCTGCGTGCGGACGAGGGTGTCGTTCGCCGAGCTCGACTCGTCGGCCAGGAAGATCGCGGAGAGCGCGCCGGCGACGATTGCGACGAGCAGCGCAAGCAGCGCCGGCCAGATCCAGTCGCCGGGGTACCAGCCGAGGCGGCGGCGCCAGCGGGAACCGAGCCGGGTCATCAGCCCCGGCGCCGCCGGCAGCCGCTCGCCGCACTCGAGGCAGTACTCCTGGCCCTCGGCGTACGGGGTCGCGCAGCGTGAGCAGCGCCGCTCGTCCTCCGGCCCGGCCACTAGCCCTCCCGCTGCTCGGCGGACTGAAGGATCGTCTCGTCCGCCGCGCGCTCCGGCTCGGCGGCGTCTTCGGCGTCACTCGTCTCGACGGGCCGGCCGCAGTTGGCGCAGAAGCTCGCGTCGGCCGGGAGCGGGTGACCGCAGCCCTCGCAGGCGACGACGGGCTGGGCGCCGACCGGGCGGCCGCAGTTCGCACAGAAGTGGGAGCCCCAGGGCACGGGCGCGCCACACTCGCAGGTCGTCGGCGCGCGCCGGGCGGTCGCGACCGCTTCGAGCATCGAGTCGAGCTCGCCGAGCCGCTCTTCCAGCGCGATGATCTCGCGGCACTGCTCGATCAGCAGCTGGTCGCGGAAGCTCGACCGCCGGTACATCTCGAGCGTCAGGCCGCCGAGGTGCTGGATCCGCTCCTCGCGTGCCTTCACGATCGCCCGCCGCTCGCGTCGCAGCGCGCCGGGCGAAGGTGCTCGCCGCAGCACCGGCGGGGCGCTCGTCGCAGAGCCGCCGCGCGAACGCCTGCGGATGCGATTTAGCAGGGAAAAACGCGCCACGAGCGGCGCGAGTCTAGCAGCGGCGTCAGACCCGCCTAGAAGCGGTGCTCGTCCGCCGCCCGGCGGCCGAAGCCGGCCACGAACGCGATGAAGAGCACGAATCCGACGAGGCCCACGACGATGCCGACCCACGGAATCACGAACCCGAAGATGATCCCGATCACGATCAGCGCGATGGCAAGACCGATCATGGACGCTGGCTTCCCGTGGCCTCGAGTTGCAAAACGCTAGAGGTCGACCACGACGAGCCGCTCTTCGGTCAGCTCGCGCACGGCGTATGCAGGCCCTTCGCGGGTGTTGCCTGAGTCCTTCACGCCGCCGTACGGCATCTGGTCGGCGCGGAACGTCGGCGCTTCGTTCACGATGACGCCGCCGAACTCGAGCTCCTGCCCTGCGCGCATCGCCGTGTCGAGCCGGCTCGTGAAGATCCCAGCCTGCAGCCCGTAGCGCGTCGAGTTGGCGCGCTCGATCGCCTCGTCGAGCGAGTCGAACGGGCTCACCGTCACCACGGGGCCGAAGACCTCCTCGCAGCTGACCTTCAGCTCCGGTGAGGCGTTCGCGATCACGGTCGGCACGATCAGGCCGTCCTGCTCCTCGCCGCCGGCGAGGATCTCGGCACCGCCGTCGCGCGCCTCGGCGATCCACGCGAGGATTCGCTCGCGCGCGTCGTCGTCGATCACCGGCCCGACGTCCGTCTCGTCGTCGGCAGGGTCGCCGATTCTTAACGCCTCGACCTTGGGTAGGAACGCCTCGACGAACCGGTCGTACGCCGCCCGCTCGACGTAGAGCCTCTGCACGGAGATGCAGCTCTGGCCCGCGAACGAGAACGCGTTCGCGGCCATCGCGGTGGCCGCGGCCTCGACGTCGGCGTCCGCGGTGACGATCACGGGCGTTGCGTTGCCGAGCTCGAGGTTGACCTTCTTCTTCGGCGCCCGCTCCTTCAGCCCCCAACCCACGGCCCCGGAGCCGGTGAACGTGATCGCCTTCACGCGCTCGTCCTCGACGAGCACGTCGCCGATCTCGGCCGAGGGCCCGACCACGACGCTCAGCCAGCCGGGCGGCAGGCCTGCCTCCTCCTCGAGCTCCGCGAGCAGGAGCGCGGAGAGCGGCGTCTGCGTCGCGGGCTTCAGCACCACGGGGCACCCCGCCGCGAGCGCGGGCGCAAGCTTGTGCGCGACGAGGTTGAGCGGGAAGTTGAATGGCGAGATCGCGCCGACGACACCGATCGGGCGGCGCAGCGTGAACGCGAGCTTGCCCTCGCCGGCCTGGGCCGCGTCCATCGGGACCATCTCTCCAGCCAGCTTGCGCGCCTCCACCGCCGCGAATGTGTAGGTCGACATCGCGCGCGAGGTCTCGACCCGGGCAGCCTTCAGCGGCTTGCCGGCCTCGTCGGAGATCTGCCGCGCGATCTCGTCGTGGCGCCGCGCGATCCCGGCCACGACCTTGACGAGGATCTCCGCGCGCCTGTGCGCCGGCAGCGGGTCGCGCAGCGCTTGCTCCGCGGCGTCGATCGCGCGACGCGTCTCGTCGGCGCCGCCCTTCGCGACGCGGCCGACGGCTTCGCCGGAGTACGGCGACCGCACCTCGATCCAGTCGCCGGTCTCGATCCATTCGCCGGCGACGAAGAGCTTGCGCTCTGCGACGGTTGTGGCCACGGCGCAAGTCTAGGAATACTCACCCGTGTGCCGCTCGACATCCGTTACGCGCGCAGCGGCGGCGTCTCGATCGCCTACCAGGTGGTCGGCGAGGGGGACGTCGACCTCGTGTACGTGCCGGACTACGTGTCGAACCTCGTCTACGCGTGGGAGACGCCGCACTGGCGGGGCTTCTACGACGCGTTGGCCGAGCGGTTCCGGCTGATCCTGTTCGACAAGCGCGGCACCGGCCTATCCGACCTCGGCGGCCAGTTCCCGGCGCTCGAGACGCGCATGGACGACGTGCGGGCGGTGCTCGACGCAGTCGCCTCCTCGAGCGCAGTGCTGCTCGGCTCGCACGACGGCTGCTCGATGGCCACGCTCTACGCGGCGACGTACCCGGAGCGCACCCGGGCCCTCGTGCTCTTCCACCCCGTTGCCCACGATCCCGATCTGGAGAACGAGCAGGCCCTCGACGAGCTGGCAGCGCTGCGCGACGAGTGGGGCACGCAGGAGTTCGCCGACGAGCTTCTCGCGGACGGGGCGCCGTCCCTCTACGAAGACCCGAAGGAGCGGGAGTGGTTCGCCAACTGGCTGCGGGTGGGCGCGAGCCCCACCGTGGCCTATGCGCTGAACCGTGCGTGGTTCGAGACGGACCTGCGCCACGTGCTCCCCTCGGTGCGCGTGCCGACGCTCGTGCTCTACCGGCAGGACGTGCCTCTGGACCTGACACGCAGCGCCGAGGACCATGCCAGAGATGTCGCGAGACAGATCCGCGGCGCCCGGCTCATGCGCGTGTCGGGCAGAGACCGCTTCGCGATCTTCCTTTCGACGGAGATCCCCGACGAGGTCGAGCGCTTCGTGTCCGGCGAGGCGATTCCCGAGGTCCCCGAGAGCGTGCTCTCGACGATCCTCTTCACGGACATCGTGGGCTCCACCGCGCGGGCCGCGGAGCTCGGTGACCGTGCCTGGCGCGAGCTGCTCGAGCGGCACCACGCGCTCGTACGGCGTGAGCTCGCGCGCTACCGAGGCGAGGAGAGGGACACCGCCGGCGACGGCTTCTTCGCCACCTTCGACGGCCCGGCGCGGGCGATCCGGTGTGCCGACGCAATCGTCCAGGCCGTTCAACAGCTGGGGCTGGAGATTCGGACCGGCGTGCACACCGGGGAATGCGAGGTGCACGAGGGGAAGATCGCAGGTCTCGCGGTCGTGATCGGGTCACGCGTGGCGGGCGTGGCGCGGGGAGGCGAGGTGCTCGTGTCGCAGACGGTGAAGGACCTCGTCGCCGGCGCGGGTCTCGAGTTCGAGGACCGCGGCGAGCACGAGCTGAAGGGCGTCCCCGGCCGGTGGCGCCTGTACTCGGTCGTGGACCTGAGCGCCCGCGGGCAGGCCGCACCGGGCTCCTAGAATCTCGGCGTGACCGGCGCGCTCATCGTCGACGCCGTCCGCTCGCCGATCGGGAAGCGGAACGGCACGCTCGCGGCGCTGCGCGCGGACGAGCTCGCGGGGCAGGTGCTGAACGCGCTCGTCGAGCGGAACGAGCTCGACCCGCACGAGGTCGAGGACGTGCAGATGGGCTGCGTCTCACAGGTCGGCGAGCAGGGCTGGAACATCGCGCGCATGGCGGCGCTCGTGGCCGGGTGGCCCGAGTCCGTCGCCGGCTCGACCGTCGACCGCCAGTGCGGCTCGTCGTTGCAGGCGGCGTTCAACGCGGCGGCCGCGGTGTCCTCGGGACAGCTCGACGTCGTGGCCGCGGCCGGGGTCGAGTCGATGTCTCGCGTGCCGATGGGCTCGAGCGGAGGCGACCTCTCCGACACGCTGCTCGAGCGCTGGGAGATCGTTCCGCAGGGCGTCTCCGCCGAGCTGATCGCGGAGGAGTGGGGGCTTTCGCGTGACGAGCTCGACGCGTACTCGTACGAGTCGCACCGGCGGGCGCTGGCGGCGATCGACGAGGGGCGGTTCGAGCGCGAGGTCGTTCCGATCGAGGTCTCGAATCCGCACGCGGGCGTCCTGTTCGGCGTCGACGAGACGCCGCGCGCCGACACCTCGCCCGAGGCGCTCGCGGCGCTGCGGCCGGCTTTTCTGCCCGACGGCAAGGTGACGGCCGGGAACTCGAGCCAGATCTGCGACGGCGCCGCGGCGGTGCTCGTCGCGAGCGAGGCCGCGTGCTCCCGCCTCGGGCTCGAGCCGCGGGCACGGTTCCTCTCGTTCGGCCTCGCCGGCGTCGACCCGCGGCTGATGCTGCACGGCAACCCGCAGGCGTCGTCCCGCGCCCTGGAGCGGGCCGGGCTCGGCTGGGACGACGTCGCCGTGGTGGAGGTGAACGAGGCGTTCGCCTCGGTCGCGCTCCAGTTCATGCGCGACTGCGGGCTCGAGGACCGGTGGGCGGACGTCAATCCGAACGGCGGCGGCATCTCGCTCGGTCATCCGCTGGGCGCGACCGGGGCGCGCATGATGGCGACGCTGCTGAACGAGCTCGAGCGCCGCGGCGGGCGCTACGGGGTCGCCACCATGTGCATCGGCTTCGGCCAGGCAATTGCAGCCGTCGTGGAGCGCCTGTAGACAACCCGAAGGAGATCGTCCGCGCCGGCTACGACGCGATCGCGGACCGCTACGGCGAGTGGGCCGCGAGCTTCGAGTCGCCCGTCGGCGCGTGGCTCCGGAAGTTCGTCGAGCGCGTGCCCGCGGGATCCAGGGTGCTCGAGCTCGGGTGCGGCGGCGACAATCCGTCGACGCGGGCGCTGGCCGAGCGGTACGACTACCTGGGCGTCGACCTGTCGCGCGCGCAGCTGGAACGGGCGCGCCGCGCCTCGCCGGAGGCGAGGTTCGAGCTGGCCGACGCGACGCAGCTGGAGCTCGAGCCGGCGGCGTTCGACGGCGTCGTCTCGCTGTTCATGCTCGGGCACATTCCGCGCGGCGAGCAGGGGCCGTTGCTGCGCCGCGTTGCGGAGTGGCTCCGGCCCGGCGGGACGGTGCTCGCCACGATGGGGACCGCGCACACGCGCGACGCCTTGGACGCCGACTGGCTCGGCGCGCCGATGTTCTTCGCGTCCTTCGACGAGGAGACGAACGGCCAGCTCCTTGCCGGGGCGGGCCTTCGCACCGTCGAGGCGAGAGTCGTCCCCTTCGAGGAGCCGGGGCACGGGCTCGTCCCCTTCATGTGGGTGCTCGCCGAGAAGTCACACTCCCGGCACGAAGCCGTCACACACACGTGACGATTTCGCCGCTACCGTCACAACCGGGAGCTAGGGGCCGAAGGCCCCGGGGGGAGAAGGTTCCCGCGCCTGCGTGAATCTAGAGTGCAGAGACCAGAGCGCGTAGGATCGCGCGCCGTGGAGATCTCGCGGGTCGGCGTCGTCGGGCTCGGCACGATGGGTGCTGGGATCGCGCAGGTGTGCCTCCAGGCGAGCCTCGAGGTCGTCGGCCGCGACGTGACGCTCGAGCTCGGCGAGGTCGCGCAGCGCCGCATCGACCACTACCTCACGCGCGGCGTCGAGAAGGAGCGCCTCACGCAGGACGAGAAGGACGCGGCGCTCGGCCGCCTGACGCTCACCACGGAGCTCGCCGAGCTCGCCGGCTGCCAGCTCGTGATCGAGGCAGCGTTCGAGGACCTCGACGTCAAGCGCGAGCTCTTCGGGGAGCTCGACCGCATCCTGCCGCCGCCCGCGATCCTCGCCACGAACACGTCGGCGCTCTCGGTCATGCAGATCGCAGGCGCGACGACGGCGCCGGACCGCGTGGTCGGCCTGCACTTCTTCAACCCCGCGCCGGTGCTGCCGCTCGTCGAGGTCGTCCGGACCGCACGCACGAGCGAGGACGCGTTCGACGCCGCGTATGCGTTCGCGCAGCGCATCGGTAAGGAGCCGGTCGCCTGCAACGACACGCCCGGCTTCATCGTCAACCGGATCCTGATCCCGCTGTTGAACGACTGTGTGCGCGTCCTCGACGAGGCGCGTGTCAGCCCGGAGGACGTCGACCGGGCAATGCGCTTCGGCGCGAACTGGCCGATCGGGCCGTGCGCGCTGATCGACCTGATCGGCGTCGACGTGCACGTCCACGCCTCGGAGGCGCTGCACGGCGCGCTGGGCGAGGACCGGATGGCGCCGCCCGAACGGCTGCTCGAGATGCAGCGCGAAGGCAGCCTCGGCCGCAAGAGTGGCCGCGGCTTCTACGAGTACGACGCTTCCTAGCGCGCCAGCCGCGACCAGACGTTGTCGACGAGCCGCGAGGCGGCCGGATCTTCGAGCGAGGCGGCGAAGTCGACGACCCCTGCCGCGAACACGCGCGCGCCCGACCCGGTCTCGTAGTAGGTCATCTCCGCGTCGTGCCGCCCGATCAGGTTCGGGATCCGCGCGAGGACGCGGGTGCCCGGCGGAGAGCTCGGCGCGCGTGCGTCGAGCTCGATCCCGTAGCGGCCGAACGTCGAGCCGCTGCGCAGGCCCGTTCCCGCGAAGGCCCACGCGTTGCTGGCCGCTCCCTGGACGACGTACGGCTTCCGGCCCGTCCCGTCGTCGCTGGCCGCCCACTGCACGCCGACGAGCGACGCCTCGGGTCGCCCGAGGCTCCGCCACGTCGCAACGCGCCGCAGCACCTGGCCCTCCCGCTTCACGCGCCAGAAGAAGTTGTTCGCCGAGAGGAACATCAACCGCCCGCCGAGGTCGCGGTAGCGCCGCACGGCGTCGTAGACATGCCCGCTGACGTACTCCTCGTGCCCGGGAAAGACGACGAGGTCGTAGGCGCGGCGGAGGGCGTCGCCGGTGCGGACGCGCTCGAGGTCGTCGTCGGAGAGGAAGTCGACCGTCTTGCCGGTCCGGTTCAGCCAGGAGATGAAGCTCAGGTCCCAGTCACGGAAGCGGACCGGCACCCCGAAGTCGAGGTACGGCCGCCGCAGGTCGACGCTGGGGCTCGCGCCGCCGACGTACCAGCTGTCGCCCCAGCCGTCGCCGTTGACGTCGTCGAAGTTGTACGCCTGCCACGTGTTCGTCGAGAGCACGACCGCCACGCGGTGCTCCCCGAGCGAGCGCGGACGCAGGATCAGCGGCGCGTAGCCGACCCGCCGGTCGGAGGCCGTCACGCGCAGGAAGTAGAGACCGCTTTTCGGCACGCCCGCGTGGTTGATCCGCACGTAGCGCGTGGCGTTGCCGCGCCGTTGCCAGTCGATCTGCACCGCCGGCGCGACGGCGACCCCGCCGGTCCGCAGGTCGCGCACGGTCGGCTTGCGGAGGCTCGCGAACGAGAAGAGCTGCAGCTTCACCCGCCGCGCGTCGGTCGTGATCCCGACAGTCGCCTCGCCGCCGATCGGGTAGCTGCGCGCGAGGAAGCCGGCCTCGACGCCCTGCACCCGGACGACGACGCCGCTCGTCAGCCGGTTGCGACGCGGCGGCTCGAAGCCGTAGACGCGCCGCGCGCCGTTCTCACCGACCACCGTGAGGCGGATCAGGTAGGTGCGGTCGGGCGTCGAGCGCTTCGGCCGCCAGACGATCACGTGCGCCCCCCGGCCAAACCGCCGGCGCGTCCTCCACACCGTCTTCACCGGTCGCCGGACCTCGCCGGTCGCGACGGCGCGGATCTCCACCGCCGCCGCGCGGTCGAGCTTGAAGCGGATCAAGGCGCGGTCGCGGAAGCCGTCGCCGTTCGGGCTGACCGTCGTCAGCCAGGGCGTGTCGCCGGCAAACGGGGTGCCGCCGTTCGAGATTCGCAGGCCGAGCAGCCGCGGCGGTGCCGGCTGGGCCGTCGCGGCAGCCGCGACCCCCACCGCGGCAGCCGCCGCAAGCGCCAAAAACCCCGCTCCTCGAAGACGTTTACGCATTCCTTACAACCCGCTTATCCCGCACTCACCGGGTGCGCCGATACTGTCGAGCACATGCGACGCTTGCTCGCCATTGCGACCGTGCTTGCGGTCTTCACCGTACCGCTCGCGCTCGCTGCCGACACGCCCGCCGACGGAACTCTGTCGGCCAAGCGCGGCCGCGGCACCGTCGTCCTCAAGCTCAAGGGCACGGTGATCGGGCGCGTCGCGCGGAACGGCCGCGTCCAGGTGCGCGATCTGCGTCCCTTCGACCTGAACGACCCGCACCTGACGTGCCGGCCGCACGTCCGCCGCATCGGCGCCGGGACCTGGCTTTGCAAGGGCCGCAACATCGGCTTCCGCGTCGACAAGGGCCGCTTCAACGTCAACGTCCGCGGCGTCGGGATCTCGATCTCCGCGGTCGGCCGCGGCACCGTCGACGTCGACGGTGCCGGCGAGACGGGCGTGTACGACGGCGTCATGTCGATCGACTCCGCGCCCTACGAGTCGCTCCCGGACGACCCGACGACGTACTTCCTCGGGACGCCCCCGGCCGGGGGCTGACAGCCGTCTCTGGCATCCTGAAGCCGTGGCAGCTCAGGCGCAGACCGTGCTGGTGGTCGAGGACGAGTCCTCGATCGCGTCGTTCGTCGCCCTCTACCTGAAGAACGCCGGCTACGGCGTCCGCACGGCCGCGACCGGCGGCGAGGCCCTGGTCCAGGCCGAGTCGGAGCGCCCCGACCTGATCGTCCTCGACCTGATGCTCCCGGACGTGGACGGGATCGAGGTCTGCCGCCGTATCCGCCAGCGCTCGGACGTACCGATCCTGATGCTGACCGCCCGCGACGAGGACGTCGACAAGATCATCGGGCTCGAGGTCGGCGCGGACGACTACCTGACGAAGCCGTTCAACCCGCGCGAGCTCGTCGCCCGGGTCAAGAGCGTGCTGCGCCGCTCGACGCCCGAGCGCCGGCGCGACGAGGCGCAGGAGCTGAAGCACGGCGAGCTGACGATCAACGCCGGCCGCCGCGAGGTGAAGGTGGGCGAGGAGGAGATCCAGCTCGCGCCCAAGGAGTTCGACCTGCTCTGGGAGCTGCTCGACCACAAGGGGCTCGTGCTCACGCGCGACCAGCTGCTCGAGCGGGTGTGGGGCTACACGTTCGCCGGCGACACGCGCACCGTCGACGTCCACGTCCGCCAGGTGCGGCGGAAGCTCGGCGACGCCTCGCCGATCGTGACCGTGTGGGGCGTCGGCTACAAGGTCGGGCCCGACCGGAGCGCCGCCCCGGCCGCGAGCTAGGAGTCGCGCCGGGTGTTCCGGTCGTCGCTCCGCTTCAAGCTCTCGGCCGTCTTCCTGCTCGGGATCGTCTGCTCTGGGCTCGTCGCCTCGCTGATCGCGCTGCGGCTGTTCCAGGACTACACGCGCGACCAGTCCGTCCGCGAGCTCCGCAAGGAAGCGCACGGCCTCGCGCAGCTGTACGCGCAGTCGGCGCGGCGGGCGACCGACGAGGGTCGCCGCGCACCCGACTTCGCCGCCGCCAAGCTCGAGGACGCGACAGGCGACCGGCTCTTCTACGTCGGGCCGAGTGTCTTCCCCGGCGAGGACTCGGGGCTGAAGTCGCTGTCGGAGGCGGCGATCGGCCAGCGCGTGCCGACGACGCGCACGGTCGTGTTCGAGTTCACGCCGCCGGGCGAGTCGCGCACGTTCCTCGCCGTCTCGAACCCGCTCGAGCTCGAGCCGGGCACGCCCGCGGTCGGCGCACTGGTCGTTGCGAAGCCGAAGACGGAGCTGCGCGACCGCTGGCTGACGCTGTTCCGCAGGCTCGCCGCCGCATTCCTCGGCGGCCTGATCGTCTCCGGCGTGCTGGCGGCCTACCTGACCCGCCGCATCACCGACCCGGTGCTCCAGCTCTCACGCGCCGCGGACGACATCGCCGAGGGCCGCTACGACGCGCCGCTGCCCGCGCTGTCCGGAAGCGACGAGATCGCGCACCTGTCGAACCGGTTCCGGGAGATGGCGGCGCGGCTGGCCGAGGCGCAGGAGCTGGAGCGGAACTTCCTCATGTCCGTCTCGCACGAGCTGCGGACGCCGCTGACCGGGATTCGTGGCCACGTCGCCGCACTGCGCGAGGGCGTCGTCACCGACCCGGAGCTCGCGGAGGAGTCGCTGGCGGTCGTCGCGGCGGAGACGGATCGGCTCGAGCGGCTCGTCGGCGACGTGCTCGATCTCGCCAAGCTCGATGCACACCGCTTCACGGTCCTCCACGAGGAGGTCGACATGCGGCGGCTCGTCGACCGCGCCTACGCGGCGTTCGGCGGCGAGGCGCGGCGGCGCGCGATCGACTACGTGCAGACCGTGGACGCCGAGCCGGTGATCGTCTCGGACGGCGAC
>JBJMJY010000050.1:0-7888 GCA_045806105.1 Gaiellaceae bacterium
ACGTTGACGATGCCGTTGACGTCGATGTCGAACGCGACCTCGATCTGCGGGATGCCGCGCGGCGCCGGCGGGATGCCGGTGAGCTGGAACTTGCCCAGCGACTTGTTGTAGGTCGCCATCTCGCGCTCGCCCTGCAGGACGTGGATCTCGACGCTCGGCTGGTTGTCCTCGGCGGTCGAGAACACCTCCGACTTGCGCGTCGGGATCGTCGTGTTGCGCTCGATCAGCTTCGTCATGACGCCGCCCTTGGTCTCGATGCCGAGGGTCAGCGGGGTCACGTCGAGCAGCAGGACGTCCTTGACGTCCTTGTTGATGACGCCGGCCTGGATGGCGGCGCCGACGGCCACGACCTCGTCCGGGTTGACGCCGCGGTGCGGCTCCTTGCCCGTGAGCTCCTTGACCTTCTCCTGCACGGCGGGCATGCGGGTCATGCCGCCCACCATCACGACGTGGTCGATCTCCTTGACGCCCTTGGACTTGGCATCGTCCATCGCCTGGCGGACCGGGCCGACGACGCGCTCGATCAGCGCGGAGGCCAGCTCGTTGAGCTTGGCGCGCGTGAGGCGCACGTCGAGGTGCTTCGGGCCGGAGGCGTCGGCCGTGATGAACGGCAGGTTGATCTGCGTCTCCTGGGCGGAGGAGAGCTCGATCTTGGCCTTCTCGGCGGCCTCGTAGAGGCGCTGCAGGGCCATCTTGTCCTGCGCCAGGTCGATGCCCTGGTCGCGCTTGAACTCGGCGACCATCCAGTCGACGATCGCCTTGTCGAAGTTGTCGCCGCCGAGGTGGTTGTCGCCGTTGGTGGCCTTCACCTCGAACACGCCCTCGCCGAGCTCGAGCACCGACACGTCGAACGTGCCGCCGCCGAGGTCGAAGACGAGGATCGTGTGGTCCGAGGCCTCCTTGTCGAGGCCGTACGCGAGCGCCGCGGCGGTCGGCTCGTTGATGATCCGCAGGACGTTGAGCCCGGCGATCTTACCGGCGTCCTTGGTCGCCTCACGCTGCGTGTTGTTGAAGTAGGCCGGGACGGTGATCACCGCGTCGGTGACCGCCTCGCCGAGATAGGCCTCGGCGTCGGCCTTCAGCTTCTGCAGAATCATCGCGCTGATCTCCGGCGGGGCGTACTCCTTGCCCTCCGCGTTCACGCGCACGTCGCCGTTCGGGCCCTCGACGACCTCGTACGGGACGATCTTCATCTCCTCGCTGACCTCGCCGAACTTGCGGCCCATGAAGCGCTTGATCGAGAAGATGGTGTTCTGCGGGTTCGTCACCTGCTGGCGCTTCGCGGGCGCCCCGACGAGCCGCTGGCCGTCGTTCGTGAACGCGACGACGGACGGGGTGGTCCGTCCGCCCTCCGCGTTCGGGATGACGGCGGGCTCGCCGCCCTCGATCACGCCGACGCACGAGTTGGTCGTGCCGAGGTCGATGCCGATCGTCTTTGCCATGCTCGAAGCTCCTCCTCTGGCTTAGAAAATCTTAGTCGGATGGTAGCAAGGCCGGGCGCCAGCCGACGAGGCGGCGTAGCGTCGCGGCGGCACTCGGTTCTGCGGCCACGATGCCCGCGAGGATGACGGCGCAGCCGCCCCAGCCGAGCCAGCCGAGCCGGTCGCCCGAGAGCCAGTAGCCGAACAGCCCCGCGAAGACGGTCTCGAGCGAGAAGACGATCGCGATGCGGGCCGCGCTCAGCCGCCGCTGCGCCCAGACCTGGATCAGGTAGGCGAGCGCGCTCGCGAAGACGCCGGTCACGATCAGCGCGCCCCACACGGTCCAGCCGCGCGGCACCTCGAGCTGGCCGAGCGCGAGGGCGATCGCGAGGAAGCCGACGAGGCAGGCGGCCATCTCGACGAGCGTGAGTGCGATCGCGTCGTAGCGGGTCGCGTAGCGCTCGACCATCACGATCTGCAGCGCCTGGGCCGCGGTCGAGGCCAGGACGAGCAGGTTCCCGCCGGGCGAGCCGACGTGGACGCCGCTCAGCATCGCGAGGCCGGCGATCGCGAGCGCCACGCCGAGCCACACCTCGAGCTCCACGCGAGCGCGAAAGAGCGCAAGCCCGAAGAGCGGCGTCAGCACCACGTAGAGGCCGGTGATGAAGCCGGTGCTCGAGACGGTCGTCCGCTCGAGCCCGGCGGTCTGCAGGCCGATTCCGAGCCCCAGCAGGACGCCCAGCACGGCGCCCGCGGCGAAGCCGGAGCGGCCGAGCATCCGCACCCGCCGACCGCCCACGAGCGCCAGCGCGCCTGTCGCGATCGCGTAGCGTACGGCGAGGAACGCGAACAGCGGGTAGACGTCAACGGCGTCCTTGACCTGGACGAACGTCACGCCCCATATGGCCGTTACGGCTATTAGCGCGAGGAGAGCCACAGCTGAACGCTAAGACGGACAAGCGGGCGAAGCCCGCATGTCCTCCTTGGTCGGCACCGCAAGCGGCGCCTCAGCCTGGACGAACGTGACGCCCCAGACGGCGGTGACCGCGATGAGGGCCGGCAGCGGCACCGCGCGAGTCTAGGGCTCGCTAGACGACGTCCTGCCCGCCCTCGCCCTGGGCCGGCTCGTCGTTGGTCTCCTCCCAGCCGTCCGCAGCGCCGCCGTCCTCGTCCATCGCCTGCTGCGTCGGGTTGCGGCCCTCCTCGTCGATCAGCTCCTCGCCGTTGTCGACGTCGAGCTCGTGCTCGCTCAAGTCGCTCACCTCCCTTCCTCGGTCGAGATGCAGGCGCCGTCTACCGCGGTTTCAGGGGCCGAAACCTCGGCTAGGCTGCGGCCGTGCAGCCGCTACGCGATTCCTGGGGACGTGAGATCAAGAGCCTGCGGGTCTCCGTCACCGACAAATGCAACTTCCGCTGCCGCTACTGCATGCCTGCGGAGGGGCTCGAGTGGCTCCCGCGGGACGAGGTGCTGAGCTTCGAGGAGATCGCGCGCCTCGTGCGCGTGCTCGCGGCCATGGGCGTCGAGGAGGCGCGGCTGACCGGCGGCGAACCGCTCGTGCGCCGCGACCTGCCGGTGCTGGTACGGATGCTGTCGGAGACGCCGGGCGTGAACGACCTCTCGCTGACGACCAACGGCGTCCTGCTCGACCGGCTCGCCGCGCCGCTCGTCGAGGCCGGGTTGACGCGCCTGAACGTCTCGCTCGACTCGCTCTCGCACGTGCGCTTCGCGGAGATCACCCGCCGCGACGCGCTCGATCGCGTGCTCGCCGGGCTCGAGGAGGCGGAGCGTTACCCGGAGCTGCGGCCGATCAAGGTCAACTGCGTCGCGATGCGCGGCTTCACGGAGATGGAGGTGCCGGCGCTCGCGGAGCTGGCGCGCCGCAAGCCGTACGTCGTCCGCTTCATCGAGTTCATGCCGCTCGACGCCGACGAGTCGTGGCGCGGCGACGACGTTCTCACCGGAGCCGAGATCCGTGCGCTGATCGAGGAGCGCTGGCCGCTCGAGGAGATCCCCGCGAAGCCCTCGTCGACGGCACGGCGCTTCCGCTTCGCCGACGGCGCGGGCGAGATCGGCTTCGTCAACCCCGTCTCGGAGCCGTTCTGCTCGACCTGCGACCGCATCCGGCTCACCGCCGACGGCCAGCTGCGCACGTGCCTCTTCTCGCGGCGCGAATGGGACCTGAAGACGCCGCTACGCGAGGGCGCCTCCGACGCGGAGCTGGAGCGCCTGGTCCGCTTCGCGGTGCGGCACAAGGAGCTCAAGCACAAGATCAACGACGCCGGGTTCGTGCGTGCATCGCGCTCGATGAGCCAGATCGGCGGCTAGCGGCCTTACCAGCGTGGATAGCCCGGAGCGCCGGCTGAACAGCCGGAGCGTTGCGAGGTAGGCCGGAATAGTCTGCGCCGAAGGGGGCGTTAGACTTTCCGAGTCCCGTGAGCGTCCTCGTCTCAGCAGGCCGCCGAGTGCTGCCCCGCGGGTGGGGAGACTTCGCCCGTCAGGTTGCGATCTGGTTCGGCTTCCTCGCGGCATATCAGGTCGCGCGTGGTCTCGCGGACCGGAATCCGCCGCGCGCGTTCGACAACGGGCTGCACGTGATCGGCATCGAGCGTCACGCGAATGCGCTCTTCGAGCTGACGCTGCAGCGGCTCGTCGACGGCTCGCAGGTGCTCGCGACAGCGGCCTCGTGGACGTACTGGAACTCCGAGTTCACCGTCCTCGGCCTGGCGCTGCTGTGGGTCTACCTGCGGCGGAACGAGGCGTTCGTCCGCTTCCGCAACTCGATCCTGCTCGCCAACGCGATCGGCCTCGTCGGCTACGTGCTCCTGCCGACGGCGCCCCCGCGAATGTTCCCGGACCTCGGCTTCAGCGACACGCTCTCGAACTTCGGCGAGCTCAACCACGGCAGCGGGGTCATCGAGTTCGCCGCGAACCCGTACGCGGCGATGCCGAGCCTGCACGCCGCCGACGCGCTGATCGTCGGCCTCGTACTGGCATCCGTCTGCAAGAGCCGGGTCGCGAAGGTGCTGTGGCTGCTCTGGCCCGCGTGGGTCTGGTTCAGCGTGATGGCGACCGGCAACCACTTCTGGCTCGACGTGGTCGCCGGCGTGATCGTGGCGACGATCGCGCTGGTACTCGTGTACCGGAATCCGCTGCGCCGCCGCCGCGCCGCCGCCGCGACGGCGTGAGCCGCACCGAGACCCTCGCCTGGGTCAAGCGCGGGTACACGGACGGGACGAGACGGCTCGCGTCACGCTGGATCGGCGGCCTCGCCCGCACGCGGGTGACCCCGAACGCGCTCACCGCTGCCGGCATCACCCTCTGCTTCGTCGCGGCCGTGATCGTCTTCTACGCCCACGAGCGGCCGTGGCTCCTGTACTGGCTCGCCGCGCTCGTCTTCGTCGTCGGCTCGGTGCTCGACATCCTCGATGGGGCGCTCGCCCGCTACGGCGGGAAGGCCACGCCCTTCGGCGCGTTCGTCGACTCGATCTCGGACCGCGTCAGCGAGGGCTTCGTACTGACCGCCGTCGCGCTCGTCTTCTCGCGCGAAGGCAATGACGTCGCGGTCGGCTTCACGATCGCGGCGATGGCGGGCTCCTTCCTCGTCTCCTACGCACGCGCGAAGGCCGAGCTGCTCGGGCTGAAGGGCGACGTCGGCCTCGGCAGCCGGGCCGAGCGGGTCGTCGTGATCACCACCGGCCTCGTCTTTGCGCCGTGGGGCGGACTGCAGTGGGCGATCTACTTCCTCGCCGTGACGGCGTGGTTCACCGTCCTGCAGCGCGTCTTCAGCGTCCGCTCGCAACTCCGCCGAGACTGACGTCTATACTGCTAGCACTTCTGTGCTAGCACCAACCCGCAAGCACGTGCTCGTCCGGATGCCGGGCGAGCTCAAGCGGCTCCTCTCGGAGGAGGTCAGGAGCTCCGGCCGCAGCCTCAACGACGTCGCGGTCGGAGTGCTCGCCTCCCGCTTCGGCTTCCCCTTCGACCCGAGCGGCCGCCCCGGCAAGGAGCCGGGCTCCAGCGGCTCGGTGCTCCTGCGCATGCCCGCGGAGCTGAAGGACAAGCTCGCGGCCCGCGCCCGGCAGCGCAGGCGCAACGTCAACGACCTGATCGTCGAGACGCTCACCGAGCGGCTCGCAGGAAAGGAACCCATGGCTTCGACCAACGGCAAGGCGCGGCGCTCGGACGAGAAGGTGCGCGTCGCGATCATCGGCGTCGGGAACTGCGCGAACTCCCTCCTGCAGGGCGTCGAGTACTACAAGGACGCGCCAGACGACCAGTTCGTCCCGGGCCTGATGCACGTGAACCTCGGCGGCTACCACGTCAGCGACGTCGAGTTCACGGCAGCGTTCGACGTCACGGCCGAGAAGGTCGGCAAGGAGCTCTCCGAGGCGATCTGGGCGCACCCGAACGACACCGTCAAGTTCGCGGACGTGCCGAAGACCGGCATCACGGTCTCACGCGGGATGACCCACGACGGGATCGGCAAGTTCCTCGCCGACGTCGTCACGAAGGCGCCCGGGGAGACCGACGACGTCGTCGGCATCCTCCGCGACACGAAGACCGACGTGGTCGTCAACTACCTGCCCGTAGGCTCGGAGATGGCGACGAAGTGGTACACCGAGCAGATCCTCGAAGCCGGCTGCGCGATGGTGAACTGCATGCCGGTCTTCATCGCGCGCGAGAACTACTGGCAGCGGCGCTTCGAGGAGGCCGGCGTGCCGATCATCGGCGACGACATCAAGTCGCAGGTGGGCGCGACGATCACCCACCGCGTGCTGATGAGCATCTTCCGCGACCGCGGCGTCAAGGTCGACCGGACCTTCCAGCTCAACTTCGGCGGCAACTCCGACTTCATGAACATGCTGGAGCGGGAGCGGCTCGAGTCGAAGAAGATCTCGAAGACCTACGCCGTCACTTCGACGCTTCCGTACGAGCTCGAGAAGGACAACGTCCACGTCGGCCCGTCCGACTACGTGCCGTGGCTCGAGGACCGCAAGTGGGCCTACATCCGGCTCGAGGGCACCTCGTTCGGCGACGTGCCGCTGAACGCGGAGCTGAAGATCGAGGTCTGGGACTCGCCGAACTCGGCCGGCGTCGTGATCGACGCGGTGCGGCTGGCGAAGCTGGCCCTGAACAACGGCGTCTCGGGCACGCTCGGCGCGCCGAGCTCCTACCTGATGAAGTCGCCGCCGGTCCAGCACCCGGACGACGAGGCGCGCGACCTGACGGAGGAGTTCATCCGCAAGCACGCGCGCAAGCAGGTCAAGGAGCCCGTCAAGGCCTAGGCAACGCGGCTCGGGAGGCGTCTGCACCGCGCAGGCGCCTCCCGGACCGGCTGCTCGTTCTACACTCGGCGCGATGGGCTTACGGGTCTGCCTCGTCACGCCGTTCGCGTGGTCGCGGCCCCACGACGTCAACGAGCACGTGGCCGGGATCGCGCAGGAGCTACGCGCGCTCGGGCACGAGGTGACGGTGCTCGCGCCGTCGACGCGGGCGGCCGACTTGCTCGCGGGCAGGCGGGCGCTCCTCGACGGCGGGGGCGGCGACGTGATCGCGCTCGGCCCGGCGGTGCCCGTCTCGAGGCGCAGCCGGATCGGCGTGCCGGTCGGCGTCCGCGCGAACCTCTCGCTCGCCCTCGCGCGCGGTGACTACGACGTCGTGCACGGGTTCGAGCCGGGGCTGCCGAGCCTCTCCTACCTCGCGCTGCGTGATGCTCGCGCGTTCACCGTCGCGACGTTCGTCTCCCCCGAGCGGCTCGGGTACCCACCGGGTCGCGCACAACGCGAGCGGCTGCTGGCACGGCTCGACGCGCTCATCGCGACCTCGGAGGCGACCGCCGAGGCGGCGGCCGAGCGCCTGCCCGGCGATTACGGCGTCGTCTCCGCCGGCGTCGATCTCGAGCTCTTCCGGCCCGGTGGCGCGCGAAAGCTCGTCGTGTTCGAGTGGCGGCCGGGCGAACGTCCACTCGTCCGCGCGGTCGTGCGGGCGCTGCGGCAGCTGCCGGACTGGGAGCTGGTCTTCCTACGCACGAAACCGCTCGCCGGGCGGCCGACCCTCCCGCGCTCGCTGGGCGGCCGTGCGCGCGTGCGCACGCTCCGCAACGGCGCGACGCGCGCGCCCCTCTTGAACGAGGCCGCGATCTTCGTCCCGGCGCTCGAGGGACTCGGGCGCGTCTCGCTCGAAGCGGCTGCCGCGGGTGCCGCGATCGTCACCCCGCCCGGGCTCGAGGAGCAGCCGGAGCTGGCGGCTGCGGCGATCCTGCGGCTCGCCGAGGACGAGACGTACCGCGAGCGCGAGGGCAAGCGCGCGCGAGCAAGCGCCGAGGAGCAGGGCTTTGGCGCCGTCGCGCGCGAGCTCGACGAGATCTACCGCGGCCTTGCCAGGCGCAAGCGCCGCGAAGGGGCTGCCGATCCGCTGGCCGACCGCGAATGGATCGTTGCCGACCTCCACATGCACACCTCGTGGT